>PLSZ01000639.1:0-21406 GCA_003164305.1 Acetobacteraceae bacterium | reverse complement strand
CTCAGGGCGATGCTCAGGATGGCGCTCAGCGCGAAGGGGATGGCGGTGTAGCCGCCGGTTTGCATGACCGTCAGGTGATAGGAAGACTGCAAGAACCCGGGCAGCCAGGCGAGGAAGAAATACGACGTGTAATTGATGCAGCCTTGCGTGATCGCGAGACCCCACAGCGTCGGTGTTTCCAGCAACAGGCCGCGATAGCCCACGGCCTGGCCCGTCTCGGTCTTCAGCGCGCTGTCGCGTTCGGCCAGGATTTTGGTGCGCTCCCGGTCCGACAGAAAGCGGGCGCGCTCGGGCGGACGGTACACCGGCAGCCAGATCGCGACCCACACCAGGCCGAGCAACCCTGTGACGATGAACGCGGAACGCCAACCGTACACCGTGGTCAGCCACGCCACCAGCGGCGTGCCCATCGCCGGGCCGGCATTGGTGCCGCTGTACCAGATCGCGGTCACGAAGCCGCGTTCGCCGCGTGGCGTCCACTCGCGGATGGCGCTGTGCGCGCAGGGGTTGGCGGCCGACTCGAACACGCCCAGTCCGAGGCGGGTGGTGAGCAGAAACGCCAGCGACGTCGCGAAGCCGCCGAGCAACTGGAAGATCGACCAGAACCCGGCGGCGATGCCGCTCATGCGCCATGGGCCGACGCGGTCGGTGATCGCGCCCGCCGGCAGCAGCACCAGCGCGTAGAGCCACAGGTAGGACGAGAACAAATAGCCCAGAGCCACCGGCCCGATTTGCATCTCCTTCGCGACCGTGCTGCCGACCACGCCCATCATCGCCCGGTCGAGCGAATAGATAGACAGGAACGAGAACAACAGCACGTAGACCACGTAGCGATGTTTATCGCGCATCGCGATTTCCTTCCCCCGCGCGGGCGTGGCTTCGTTGACAGAGCCGGCCCGCTGATTAGTATTACCATATCAATCTATCAGTACACCGGGCAGGAGGAAAGCGGCGCAAATGGCACTCAATCGCAAGCGATTGGTCTTTTTCGAGCGTTGGTTCGACCCGGTCGCGGAACACATCCTGGGCGCGCAAGACGACATCGAGCTGACGAAGCTGCGCTACGCCGATCCGGAGGCCGAGAACTGGCCGTCGCTGGAAACCGCCGTCGGGTATCAGGTCAGCGCCGGCACCGAACTGCGAAAACCCTGGGGCGGCGACGCGGCGTTGCTGGCGCGCTGTCCGAACATGCTGGCGATGTCCTCGGCCGGCGCCGGCTATGACGTGATCGACGTCGATGCCTGTAATGCCGCCGGGGTGATCGTGGTCAACCAGTCCGGCACCAACAGCGAGCCGGTCGCGGAACACGCCATCGCGCTGATGCTCGCGCTGACCAAGCGGATCGGCTACAGCCACCGGGCGATGCTGAACGGCACGGCGAACGACCGGCTGACGCTGTCGGGCAACAACATCAAGGGCAAGACGGTGGGCATCGTCGGCATTGGCCAGATCGGCCGGCTGACCGCGAAATACGCCAGCGCCTTCGACATGCGCGTGCTGGCCTGCGATCCGTATCTGTCCGAGCAGCAGGTCGCCGAACGCGGCGCCGAGAAAGTCGATTTCGCCACGCTGCTGGCCTCTGCCGATTTCATCACCGTGCATTGCCCTCGCAATGCCGAAACGATCGGCATGTTCGGTGCCGAGGCGTTCGCGCGGATGAAGCCGAACGCGTATTTCATCAATACCGCGCGCGGGAAAATCCATCAGGAGGGGGCGTTGCTCGATGCCCTGACGTCGGGCCGCGTCGCCGGCGCGGGGATCGACGTGTTCGACGTGGAACCGCCGCCGCCGGATCATCCGTTGCTGCGTCTCGATACGGTGATGGCCACGCCGCATATCGCCGGCGGCACGTTCGAGACCATGCACGACATGTCGAAAGCCGCGGCCGAACAATGGATCGGACTGCTGCGTGGCCGGGTGCCGCCGCGGCTGGTGAATCCCGAGATCTGGCCGCTGTATTCCGATCGGTTCGAACAGATTCTCGGCTTTCGGCCCGACCCGCTCGATACGAAATCAAACTGACAAACCAACGGAGACAGCCAAATGGCGGCGCTTTCGATCGAAGACCGGTTCGGCATCAACGATTTGTTCGTGCGCTACACCTGCGCGCTGGATGCCGGCGACGCGGACACGGTCATCGACTGCTTCACCGAGGACGGAACCCTGGTCAGCCCAGCCGTCGGCGAACACACCGGACGCGCTGCCATCACCGCGTTCGCCCGACGCTTCGCCAAATTCCAGCAGGGCGGGTCGCAGCTTCGGCACGTCATCTCCAACCTGATGATGACGGTGGATGGCGATTACGCGCATGCGACGTGCTACCTGACGGTGTTGCTGACCAAGGACGGCAACAGCCGCCTGCTGGCGCCCGGCCAGTATGACTGCGAGTTGCGCAAGGTCGATGGACAGTGGCGGTTCCAGCGCCGCGTGGTGCTGCACGACCACGACTACACGCTGGAGGGTATTTGAGCGGGGGAGGGCATTTGACCGCCGCGCGATCCGGCAAACTGGTGGTGCTGACCGATGGCACCGTCTACCCCGAAGCGGTCGAACGTCTGCGGCAGCGCGCGACGGTGCGTATCCTGGACGGCTACCCCGGCGAGGCGGCGCTGACCGAGGCCTGTCGCGACGCCGACGCCATCCTGGCCCGTCTGGGTGTCGTTACCCGCGGGGTGATCGAGGCGGCGCCGACTTTGCGCATCATCGCGCGGCATGGCGCGGGCAGCGATGGGGTGGATCTGGCGACGGCGACCGCTCGGGGCGTTGTCGTCACGACCACCGGGCCGGCGAACGCGGGAGCGGTCGCGGAATATACGTTCGCGCTGTTGCTCGGCTGGATGCGGAAGGTGCCCGCGGCGGACGCCGGAATGCGGGATGGACAGTGGTCGCGGGATCCGTTGATCGGCGATGCCCTGGAGGGACGCACGGTGGGGATCGTTGGGTGTGGGGCGGTCGGGACCCGGGTGGCGCGCATCGCTCAGGGCTTCGGCATGCATGTGTTGGCCACGGAACCTGGGCGAGCGGACGTCGCGCCCGCGCTGGTGCCCGCCGTGCCGTTGCGGGAGCTGCTGCGCCGGTCCGATATCGTATCGTTGCACCTGCGGCTGACGCCGGACAACGCCGGGATTATCGACGCGGACGCGCTCGCCGCGATGAAGCCGGGTGCCGTGCTGGTCAACACCGCGCGTGGCGAACTGGTCGATGAACCGGCGCTGATCGCGGCGCTGCGATCGGGGCACCTGGCGGGGGCGGCGCTGGACACCTACGCGGTGGAACCGTTGCCGCCGACATCGGAATTGCGCCGCATGGCCCAGGTGCTGCTGTCGCCGCATGTCGCGGGTCAGACAAGAGAGGCGTTGCTTCGGGTTGGTCTCGCGGCGGTGCAAGCGATCCTGGACGAATTCGACGGCAGGCGCCCGGCGTTCGTGGTGAACCCCGAGGCTTACGCGGCGCGGCGCCATGCCGGCGCGCGCGAATAATACCGATCAAGGAGAATTACGATGGCGGAACCTTACGTGTATCGCGGTGGCATCTATCGCGACAATGCGAGCTTGCGGGCGTGGCTCGCGGGACAGACACCGGAGGAGGTGCTGGAGCCCGATCTGCCGATCATCGATCCGCACCATCATTTCTGGGAAACACCGATCCGCGGCCGCTATCTGCTGCATGAGTTCCTGGACGACCTCGCGGCGGGGCATAACATCGTCCAGACCGTCTTCCTGGAATGCGAGGCGATGTACCGCGCCAGCGGCCCGGAGGCGCTGCGCCCGGTCGGCGAGGTGGAGTTTGTCCGCGGCCTTGCCGCCATGAGCGCGTCCGGTGGCTACGGCCGCGCCAAAATCGCCGCCGGAATGGTCGGTTCCGCCGAGTTCACGTTGGGCGCCAGGATTCGGGAAACCCTGGAAGCGGAGGTGGCGGCGGGCAATGGGATCCTGCGCGGCGTTCGCTACTGCATGCCGTGGGACAAGCATGATGAGGTGGTCAAACACGTTGCGCGGTATATTCCGCCGGGCTTGCTGCTGGATCCGGCGTTTCGCGAGGGGTTTGCTCAGCTCAGGGAGTTCGGCCTGAGCTTCGATGTGTGGATGTACCACACGCAGTTGCGGGATGTGGCGGCGTTGGCGGAGGCGTTTCCAGATACCACGATCATCCTCAACCATGTCGGCGGCCCTCTGGGCGTGGGCCCGTACGCCGGCCACCGGGCGGAAGTGTTCGAGGTGTGGCGGGAGAACCTCGCCGTGGTGGCGGCGTGTCCGAACGTGCGCGTGAAGCTCGGGGGGCTGGGAATGCTGCATTTCGGGTTCGATTTTCATCTGCGCGACAAACCGCCGTCCTCGGCCGAGCTGGCGGACGCGTGGCGGCCTTACATCGAGACGTGCATCGAAGCGTTCGGCCCGCGCCGCGCGATGTTCGAAAGCAACTTTCCGCCGGACAAGCAGTCCTGCGCGTATCTGACGCTGTGGAACGCGTTCAAGCGGATCGCGTCCGGCGCCTCGGCGGACGAAAAGGCGGCGCTGTTCAGCGGCACCGCGGCGGAGGTTTACCGGCTGTGATCCGCCGGTGTCCGCAATTCCGTTGACGGTGGCCGCGCGAACAGATGATAATATAGTATGACCTCACCCGATCGCCCGGACCCGCAACCGTTCAAACGGAATCTGCGCGAACAACTGGTGGAACAGCTTGGCGGCGACATCGTGCAAGGCCGGCTGCTGCCAGGCGACCCACTGCCGAACGAAGAGAAACTGCTGTCGCGCTACGACGTCAGCCGCACCGTATTGCGGGAGGCGCTGAACGTTCTGTCGGCCAAAGGCCTGCTGGACGCGAAGCCCCGCCGCGGCACGATCGTGCGGCCGCGGTCGGACTGGAGCCAGCTCGACCCCGCCGTACTGGGCTGGCGTGACGATTCGGCGGAACCGGTGGGACATAACCTCGATCACCTGATGGAACTGCGCCGGATCATCGAGCCATCGGCGGCGGAACTGGCGGCGCGGCGCGGCACCGCCGAGGATCACGCCGCGATCGCCAAGGCGTATGAGGCGATGGTGGCGGCCGGCAACGATGTCCCGAACTTCGTTGCCGCGGACGTGCTGTTTCACATCGCCTGCCTGCGCGCGGCGCGCAACGAATTCCTGCTGCCGGTGGCGCATGCCATCCGCGCCAGCCTGGTGTCGTCGATGCGCATCACCAATCGCGACACCGAACAAAATCGCACGGTGACCTTGCCGCTGCACAAGGCGATCCACGACGCGATCCTGGCGCGCGACACCGCGATGGCGCGGGAGGCGATGCAGGCGCATCTGGACGATACCGAGCGGCGGCGGACCGCGCTCATCGCCCGCGGGCCGGCGCGAACGGCGGCGAAACGGTAGGCGCGGTCAGGCCGGTATGCGTGTCGCCTGACGCAGCAGCAGACGCCATGCTCCGGCCTCTCGCCGCCAGACCAGCACGTGCAGCAGCCGGATGACGTGTTTCGTGGAGCCATTGGCGCCAACCAGCATGTCCATCACGCCGTCGGTGATCGCCGCGTCGGCGAACAGGCGCGTCCGGTTGCTGTCGATGGTGATCGAGCCATACTCGTACAACCCGCGGCGCATGCCGTCGAAGTATTCGGCTTTCGTTTCGGCGACGCCGGTCGAGTGAATGTAGCGGAGCTCATCTGACAGAATGCCATCGAGCGTCGGGTAGTCGAAGGCGAGCATGGCTCGATAGAGTTCGTTCTCTCGGTCGTTGATGATCTGGGTGTCCGGCATTGGGGCGGTCTCCGACCGGGATGGGTTTTTCGTTGCGCTTTGTCACGGCCGGGCCTTGACCCGGCCGTCGGGGGACACGTGCGCCGACAGTGTCCCGGGTCCGACCGAATGGCGTGCGGCGACAGATCACCGGGTCGGGGCCCGGTGATGACGGGGCTGGGTCGGTGACGACTGTGACGGCCCGGTGATGACGGGGATGGGTCGGTGGTGACGGGGGAGGGGCGGTGATGACTGCGAGGGCCGATGGTGGCGGTAACGGGCGATGGTGACGGCCAGCGGTCCGGTGGTGTCGGTGAGGGGAGGGAAGAGGACCCGTTTCGCCCCCAACGACGACCGGAGACCGATCACGGCGCCAGCCCAACCGCCCGGGGGAGCGCCAGCGTGAACCACGGGACGAACGTCACCACCAGCAGGCCGGCCAGCAACACCGCCACGTAAGGCGCCATCGCACGGGCCGACGCGCCCATCGGGGCGCGGGCGATCGCGCAGGCGATGTAGAACCCGACGCCGAGCGGGGGCAGGAACGCGCCCACGCCCATCGCGATCAGCAGGACGATGCCATAGTGCAGGTCGCTGATCCCCAGCTTCGTCGCGATCGGCAGCAACAGCGGCGCCAGGATCAGCAGCGCCGGCAACCCCTCCAGCAGCGACCCGAGGACGACCAGCGCGACGATCGAGGCCAGCAAGAACACCGTGGTGTTGTCGCGCCAGGAGAACACCAGGGCCGCCAGCGCCTGTGGCATCCGCGCCGCCGATAGAGCCCAGGAGAAGGTCTGGGCCGCGGCGAGGGTGAACAGGACCATGGCGGCGACGGTGGAAGCCTCCGCCGCGACCCGGGTCAGGGCGCGAGGCCCGACTTCGCGATAGACCACGGTCGCCAGCAACAGCCCGTACAGCACGGCGAATGCCGAGATTTCCGTCGGGGTGGCGAACCCGCTCAGGATTCCGGCGAACAGCAGCACGGGCATCGAGAAGGGCAGGATCGCGTCCAGGCCGAGCCGCGGCAGCGAACCTCGCGCGACCGGCGCCGACGGGTTCGGCTGGGCTTTGCGCGCGCGAAAGAACACCAGCGCCATGAGGCACAGCGCGATGACCGCCGCCGGCAACAGGCCGGACGCGAACAGCGCCCCCATCGACAGCGACGTCACCGATCCCAGCACCAGCATCGCGATGCTCGGCGGCACGCACTCCCCCATCGCGGCGGCGGACGCCAGAACGACCGCCATTTCGCTGCGCGCGTAGCCCTCCTTGTCGGTCATGTCGCGCATCACCAGGCCGACCGCCGCGACGTCCGCCGCCTTGGAGCCGGAGATGCCGGAGACGATGTACATGCTGACGATGACGACCTGCAGCAGGCCGCCGCGCAGCCGGCCCACGAGGGCCGCGACGAACAGCACCAGCCGGCGGGAGATGCCTCCGGACTCCATGACGAAGCCGGCGAGGATGAAGAACGGCAACGCCAGCAGCACGAAGCGCGAGACGCCGTCCACCATGTTCTGCGGCAGCGCGACCATCGCCGCGGGATAGACCTGGCGCAGGAAAAACGTCGTCGCCAGCACCAGCGCGAAGCCGACCGGCAAGCCAAGCAGCACGGTGACCAGCACGACGCCGATCGCCAGCGCGATGGCCGCGGTGGAGCCCAACGGCGCGTAGGCCGAGGCGAACCACAAGACGCCGTTAAGCGCCAGCAGCACGGCCAGGCTCGTCAGCACCGCGTGGCCGGGCTGGGACAGCAGGCGCGCCGCGGCATAGACCGCCAGCAGCGCCATGCCGATGGTCAGCGGCAACGCCAGCCAGGTGCCGTGCATCTCCAGCAACGGGGTCAGTTCGTCCCAGCGGGAGATCAGCAGCGGGAACGAGGTGACGAAGCAGACCACGGCGGTTTCCAGCACCAGCCAGTCGGCGGCGGCGTGCAGGGGGGCGCGCAGGCGAGGGGGCAACGTTTCCACCAGCACGCGGACGGCGATGTGCTGGTCGCGGCGATAGGCGACGGCGCCACCGATGAAGGCCATGACGGTCAGCGCCAGGCCTCCCACCTCGTCGGCCCAGAGCAGCGGCGAGTCGAACAGCGTGCGGCACAGCACGTCCCCGATCACCGCCGCGAGTTCGCCGAACATGGCGGCGGCGACGACCAGATCCAGCGCCGAGTCCAGGATCCAGAGGCGGCTGGCGGCTGGCACGGCGCCCGGCGGAGCCACGACGTCCACCGCCGCGTTGCCGCCCAGCATCCGGTCAGCGCCAGTAGGGCATGTAGACGTTGCTCAGAGTCAGGTGCCGGACGGTCTGGCCGAGGATGTCCGCCTTTGGCGCGGGAAGCACGAGCGGGCCGGCGAGTTCGATCGTGGCGATGAAATCGCCGGTCTCGGCGGCGCGGGCCTGAAAGACGCGAATTTGCAGCACGCCGGGCGTATCCGCGAAACTGGCGCGCACGCCATTGACGATCGCTTGTTCGGAGCCTTCCGGTACGCCGGAAAATCGCCACAGCGCCAACCGGGCCGGCGATCCCTCGTCCCCGAAGCGTGCACTTCCGGGAAAGATCTGGTCGGCTTCGGCGCGGTAGTGACCCCACATGCGTGGAATGATCCGCTTCGTCCATTGCGAGTACCGGTTGCGCGCCACCGCCGCGTAGCCTGGGCCGTCCAGCACCGCCCGGCTCGACAGGTCGTACAGAGCCAGATAACGCGGAAACCCGTCGAGGCAGATCAGCCGATGGGCGGTGACGAAGCCCTCGCAACCGGCGCGTTCGGGGAAATGCTCGGTGTCGTACCAGTCCTGGAATTCCTCCTCCATCGTCGGGGGAGGTTGCATCATCGCCAGCAGCAGGCCGCTTTGGCCGGTCATGCGTTGCGCTCCACGAGCATCTTGAACAGCTCCGGGTATTTCGGGCTGAACTGGTCGTAGACGCCCTTCATCTTGTCCTGGAACGCCTTGAAGTCCGGGTTGGTCGGCTGCATGCCGTGTGCCTGGAGGAACGCCAGCGCTTCGTCGGACCGTTTGGCGATCGTCGTGCGCCAGAACGGCAGCACGGCGGCGGCCGAGTCCTGGAACGCCTTCTGCTCCTCGGGCGACAACTGGTTCCAGCGCGCGTTGCTGACCATCAGGGCGCCGGCGTTGTAGCTGTGCCGCGTGAGGGCGAGGTATTTGGTGACCTCATAGACCTTGAACGTGACAGACGTGGGCAGCGGAAATTCCACGCCGTTGACCGTGTGCTGCGACAGGCCGAGGTAAACTTCGGAACCGTCGAGCGGCACCGGAATGGCGCCCAGAGCGCGGAACATCGCGGCGAATACCGGGCCGGGCTGGATGCGGATCTTCAGGCCTTTCATGTCGTCGGGGGTGCGCACGGCGCGGTCGGTGATTTCCATCTGGCGCCAGCCGTACCAGCCCCAGGCGAGGCCCTGGATGCCTCGTCCGGACATGTCGGCGAACAGGCGGTGGCCCAGATCGCCGTCGAGCATGGCTTCCGCGGTGGCCTCGTCCTTGAAGATGAACGGCAGGTCGATGGATTGCACCGTGGGCACGATGGATTCGAGATAGCCAGAGGTCAGGATGGCGCAGTCGATGATGCCGGTTTGCAGGCTGTTGGCGAGGTTGACGGTGCTGCCGAGCGCGCCGCCGACGAACAATTGGACGTCGTATTTGCCGTTGGTGCGCGCGGCGACCTCGGCGCCGAAGCGCTGGCCGACCTCATAGGAGGTGTCGTTCATCGTGTCGGCGGTGGCGAGCTTCAGTTGGATCGGCACGGCGCGCGCGCGTCTGGCGGTGGCGGCGAGCACGCCGGCGGTGGCGCCGCCGATGGCCGTGCGCCGGGTGATGGATTGTCGGTTGGTTGCCACGTTTTTCTCCCGAAGGCCTTGCTTGCGTGCCGGCGATGCCTGAGGGGCTGGTGTCGCGGCCGTGTGCCTTACCGATTAAGTATATCGTAGGATGAGTCGGCGGCTGTCAACTCGGGTGGCCGGCTTTTGGCCGCCGGTTCCGTGCGGGTGCCTGAGAAGGGCGGCGTGATTCCTGGCTCTTGGCCGTTCTGGACGCGTTTGTTCCGGAGTTGGGTCGGGCGCGGCAAAAGGTTTGGCCACGGATGCACACGGATGCACACGGATATTCATTTCGGGTCTGCCTTGTTCGGCTCGATCCGCGGGTCGCGTTGCGCATTCGGCGCCGGAAACCAATGAAATTCGTGTCCATGCGCACCCGTGGCTGAAAGCCTTACTTCCTCCCGGGCGGCCATTCGTTCTGGCGCGCTTGTCCGGAGCCGCGTGAGCACAGGATGGTCTGACGTCCTGTCATTTGGGGCCGCCGACACCGCATTCCGCACATCTGGTGGGGATGATCCATTCGCGGATTCCACTCCTCCCTGTCGTCCGGGAAGGGTTAATTAAAAGTATCGTATTATGATTAGCCGCAATCGAGGGCGGGTTCCAGCAAATCGTCATGCGCTGAAGGCGCGGCTTGTCCGGCATCGGCTTCGAGCGCGGCGGACTTCCACGACAGGGGCGAACGGCAGCAGTTCTCATTTTGCCGATCGGCCTCCCTAATTCNNCTTGAATTCGTCATCCTCCGGCTTGCCCGGAGGATCAGTCAAATTCCGCACAACTTTGAATGGCCACACATTTTCGGACGGGCGCGTGGCCGCCGATCCTCCGGCCACGCCGGAGGATGACGAGAAATGCAAGCGGTTCCGCCAAAATGAGAATCGCCGGGCGAACGGCGGGAAGCTTGTCATCGCCAGGCTCGCGGCCCAATAATGCCGCACCGGCCCGTCTCGCCGCCGTCACCCCTGGGCCGCGCCGCGCGACATCACCGAACTCCGAGGGCTTTATGGCACAGACCAACGTCGAGCTGGCTTATGGTCGCGGCATGCTGCCCGTGGTGTTGCCGGCGCTGGCCATCCCGACGGTCATTCGCAAGGCAATGCTGCCGAAGCTGCCCGACAACGCGGTGGCGATCCGCGACGCTTTGGCGAATCCGGTCGATGCCCGGCCTCTGCGCGAGCTGGCGAAAGGACGTCACAGCGCCTGCATCCTGATCTGCGACATCACCCGCCCAGTACCGAACCGCCTGTTCCTGCGGCCGATGATCGAGACCATGACCGCAAGCGGCATTCCGCTCGACCGGATCACCATCCTCGTCGCCACCGGCCTGCACCGCCCCAACCTGGGCGACGAACTGGCCGAGGTCGTCGGCGATCCCTGGGTCATGGCGAACGTTCGGGTGGTGAACCATTACGCCCGCGACACACAAGACCATATCGATCTGGGACCGACCGCGACGCGCGGCACGCCGGTCGGCATCAACCGGATCCTGATCGAGGCCGATCTGCGCATCGCCACCGGCCTCGTCGAGCCGCACTTCATGGCCGGGTGGTCCGGCGGGCGCAAAGTGGTGGCGCCGGGTGTGGCCGGTCACGCCACGATCCGCACCTTCCATTCGGCGCGTTTCATGGAAGATCCGCTGGCCGCGCAGTGCAACCTGGTGGGCAATCCGCTGCACGAGGAACAGCTCGAGATCGTGCGCAAGGTCGGCGAACTCTACGCGCTCAACACGGTGATCGACGAGGACCGCGACCTGGTGCACGTCACCTTCGGCGAGATCATCGCCAGCCACCTCGCGGCGGTGGCGTTCATCCGGGACGCGACGCGCATCAAGGTCGGCCGCCGCTTCAAAACCGTGGTGACGTCGTCGGCCGGCTATCCGCTCGACAAGACGTACTATCAGACGGTCAAGGGCATGGTAACGCCGATCGACATCCTGGAGCCGGGGGGCACGCTGATCATCGCCTCGCGCTGTTCGGAGGGTTTTGGCTCCGACGAATTTCGCGCCGCGCAGGCGAAGCTGGTCGAACTGGGACCGCAACGGTTCCTCGCGACCCTGACGGCGAAGACGCTGGCCGAGATCGACGAGTGGCAGACCGAGATGCAATTGAAGCCGATGCGGGTCGGCAACATCCAGCTTTATACCGAGGGGTTGGACGCCGAGGAACGCCGCATCACCGGTGTCGAGATCATCGGCTCGGTCGATGCCGCGATCGCCGCCAGCGTGGCGCGGCACGGCGACGGCGCGGTGGCGATCATCCCCGAGGGCCCGTATGTCGTTCCGGTCCATCAGGCCGCCTGACGCGATGCGCCACATCCATCTTGACGCGGTCGGCGGCATCGCGGGCGACATGTTCGTCGCGGCTTTGCTGGACGCGTTCCCGGATCTGCGTCCGCGCGTGCTGGCGGATGCCGCGGCCGCGCTGCCGGAAGGGTATGAAGGTCAGTTGCGGGAAACCCGGAGCGGCATCCTGCGCGGGCTCGGTTTCGGACTGGCCGGCCAGGCGCGGAGTCACGCGCTCCAGGATCGCGAACACGATCCGGGCGATCACCGCGATCACGAGCGCGATCAACACCACGCCGATCACGAGCACGATCAACCCCATCGCGATCACCCGCATGGCGATCATCCGCACCGCGACAACCCGCACAGCGCACCCCTCCACGCCGATCACCGCGGTCTCAAGCACGGGCATGACCACGATCATCGCCCCGAACGCGACGCCGGCACGTTCCTCGACATGGTGGGCCGGATCCGCGCGGCGCCACTCGCGGAGGGAACGGCCGGGCAGGCGGTGGCGATCCTGACGCTGATCGCCGAGGTGGAGGCCCAGATCCACCAGGTGCCGATCGACGCGGTGCGTTTCCACGAGATCGCCGACTGGGATTCGCTGCTGGACGTCGTCGCGACCGGCAGCATCGCCGCGGCGCTGGCGCCGGCGCGCTGGACGGTTTCCCCGCTGCCGCGCGGCGGGGGATTGGTCAGAACGCGACATGGAATGTTGCCGGTCCCGGCGCCCGCCACGGCCGCCCTGCTGACCGGCTTCGCGTGGCGCGATGACGGCGTGGGCGGGGAGCGCGTGACGCCCACCGGCGCGGCGATCCTGCGCCATCTGGTGGGTCTGGACGGCGGCGGTGCCTTCCCCACGGCCAGGCTGATCGCGATCGGCACCGGCGCGGGCACAAGGACGCTGCCGGGCATTCCGAACGTGCTGCGTGCTTTGGTGTTCGAGGCCGATCCGCTCCCCGCTCCGTTTCCTTGGGGCCGCGAACGGATCGTCATCATCAGCTTCGAGATCGACGACATGACCGGCGAGGAGATCGCGGTCTCGGCGGACCGGCTGCGCTCGGCCGAGGGCGTGCTGGACCTCAATATTGGCCAGGTCCACGGCAAGAAGAACCGTCCGATGCAGTCGTTTCGATTGCTGGCGCGGCCGGAGCGGGCGGACGCGGTCATCGCGCGCTGCTTTCTGGAGACCTCGACCATCGGGCTGCGGGTGACGGAGGAACAGCGGGTCGTCCTGCCGCGGTGGCTGGCGCGGACCGACGCCGGCGGGATCGAAATCGGCGTCAAGACGGTCGATCGCGATGGTCAGCCCAGTACCAAGGCGGAGAGCGACGACCTGGCCGCCGACAGTTTGGAGGGACGGCGGCGGTTGAAGTGGCTGGCCGAACAGGCCGCGCCGGGATGAGCGATCTCGCCAACCTGGTCGCGATGGACGCGGATGTTGCCATCCCGGTGGCGATGAACGTGGACCCTGCCGGCCCGGCCGGGATGAACGGCGACGTCGCGAACCCGGTCGCGATGCACGCGGACCTCGCCGGCCGGCTTTCGCGCCACGCGCATCTGGCGATCGCGGTCAGCGGCGGCGTCGATAGCATGACGCTGGCAACCTTCGCTCACCGTCTGTGGCAAAGCGGGGCCCAGGGCGGGGCGATGGGCGAGGTCGAGATGATCCACGCGGTGTCTCCCGCCGTGCCACCGGCCGCGACGGAGCGTGTCCGCGCGCGGGCGACCCGGGAAGGCTGGCGGCTGACGGTGACCGGCACCGGCGAATTCGACGACCAACGGTATCGCGACAATCCGGTCAACCGCTGCTATTTCTGCANNGGCCTGCTGGCGGCGTCGGAGCGCGCGGTCGTGCATCCCTATATCGAAGCCGGTATGGACAAGGCGGCGGTGCGCGCGCTGGCGCGGCGGCTCGGGCTCGACGAGGTCGCGGAATTGCCGGCGCAACCGTGCCTCGCCAGCCGGGTCGAGACGGGCATCGCGATCGATCCGGACGACCTGGCGTTCATCGACCTGATGGAAACGCGGCTCGCCGCGTTGGCGCCGGTGGGCATGGCGCTGCGGTGCCGGGTAACACATGCCGGCATCACGATCGAGGCGGGCAACGCCGCCGCCGATGCCGCGCCATTGGCGGACCTGGCAGGCGCGCTGTGCCGCGCGCATGGCCGCCGTCTGGTTGGCGTCGGGCCGTATCGGCGCGGCGCCATGTTCGTGCACGGATGAGCCTGGAAACGCCGGAGTTTCAGATCGACCGGGACCGCGCGCGGCGGACCGGCGTGCCCGAGGCGATCTTCTGCGAGGCCAAGACGCCAGCCCAGATCGACGCGATCGTCGCCGCCTGCTCCGGACGGCGTTTGCTGCTGACCCGGCTGACCGACGCCGCTCACACGGCGTTGGCGCCGGAAACGCGGTCGGTGCTGGATCACGATCCGTTGTCGCGCACCGCGGTCCTCGGCGGGAGCGTCGCGCTGGCGGACAGCGGCATCGGGATCGTCGCGGCCGGCACGTCGGACCTGCCGGTCGCGCGCGAGGCCGCCCGGACGCTGGCCTTCGCCGGCCATCGCGCGCGGATCGTCGCCGATGTCGGGGTCGCCGGGTTGTGGCGGCTGATCGACCGGCTCGAGGAACTGCGGGCGTGCCGCGTGCTGATCGCGGTGGCCGGGATGGAGGGCGCGCTGTTCAGCGTGCTGGCCGGACTGGTCGAGGCGCCGGTCATCGCTGTTCCGGCCTCAGTTGGATATGGTGTCGCGGCGGGTGGCAAGGCGGCGCTGTTCGCCGCGCTGGCGAGCTGCGCGCCGGGTGTGGTGGTGGTGAACATCGACAACGGCTTCGGCGCGGCGGGGGCGGCGCTGAAGATGCTGCGGGCGGTGTGTTAGGTCCCTGGTAGACGTCGGTGTCCGCCGTGACGATGATCACTCAGAGTGGAGACTTTGGCGCTTCTCCGGGCGATATTCGGCGATCAGGCGTGGGACGNNGCGCCATCGTTGTTCCTTGCGGTAGCTTTCGATGGCATCACGCAGGACATCGAGCGGTGGGCGGCGTTCCTCGTCCGCGATCGCTTGAAGCTCCGCCGCCAGCAAGGATGGGATGGTCAGTTCGGCATCATAACCGGACGGCATAATGCGATTCCTTCACAGCGGTGAGAGTATCGGGGATGACCGGACGACTCAATGTTTTTGGTGAGCCCCATAATGGCGCTCACCAACATATGCGCTTCTGACCAGGGCGGGAAACTCGCCTAAGGCGACGCCCAACAATAAACGAGTCGCCTGACGCGCCGGGCCTTCCCGTCATCCCCGGGCTCGACCCGGGGACCAATCGCCGCACGGTGCCTGGATGGATCCCCGGGTCGAGCCCGGGGATGACGATACACGATGGTTCGCCGGGCGACCCGGTTATTGTTGGCCGTCGCCTAATCCTCGTCCTTATTCGTCCTTCGCAACAAAATCTCCCGCTTGCCCACATGGTTCGCCGGGCCGACCATGCCTTCCTTCTCCATCTGCTCGATCAGCTTGGCCGCGCGGTTGTAGCCGATGTTCAGATGCCGTTGGATGAACGACGTCGTGGCCTTGCCTTCGCGCGCCACCAGATCGACGGCCTGATCGAACAGGCCCTTCTCGCCGTCGCCGGCAACGGAGATACCGGACATCGCCGAATCGTCGTCCTTGTCGACCGGTTCGGTGACCTCATCGAGATACACCGGCTCGGCCTGTTCGCGCAGGAAGGCGACGACGCGTTCCACTTCCTCATCCGAAACGAACGGTCCGTGCACGCGGGTGATCCGCCCGCCGCCTTGCATGAACAGCATGTCGCCCATGCCGAGCAATTGTTCGGCGCCTTGCTCGCCCAGAATGGTACGGGAGTCGAACTTGGAAATCACCTGAAACGAAATCCGGGTCGGAAAGTTGGCCTTGATCGTGCCGGTGATGACGTCGACCGAGGGCCGCTGCGTCGCCATGATCACGTGAATGCCGGCGGCGCGCGCCATCTGTGCCAGGCGCTGCACGGCGGCCTCGATTTCCTTGCCGGCGACCATCATCAGGTCGGCCATTTCATCGACCACGACGACGATGAAGGGCAACGCTTCCAGGGCCAGCGGCTGTTCCTCGAAGGTCGGGCGGCCCGTTTCGGAGTCAAAACCGGTTTGCACGCGGCGGGTCACGACCTCGCCCTTACGGCGGGCATCCTCGACGCGTTCGTTATAGCCGCCGATGTTGCGGACGCTGAGCTGGCTCATCGCCCGGTAACGGCGCTCCATCTCCCGGACCACCCATTTCAGCGCCGTGACGGCTTTCGCCGGCTCGGTGACCACGGGGGCCATCAGATGCGGAATGCCGTCATAGATGGATAATTCCAGCATCTTCGGGTCGATCAGGATCATGCGGCATTGATCGGGCGACAAGCGGTACAGCAACGACAGGATCATCGCGTTGACGCCGACCGACTTGCCGGAGCCTGTGGTGCCGGCGATCATCAGATGCGGCATCCGCGTCAGGTCGGACACCACGGCCTGGCCGCCGATGTTCTTGCCCAACGCGATCGGCAGGCGGCCCGAGTGTTTGCGGACCTCCTCGCTGGACAGGATTTCGCTGAGGTACACGGTGTCGCGTTTGGCGTTCGGCACCTCGATGCCGATCACGTTGCGGCCGGGGACGGTGGCGATGCGCACGGCGGTCACGGACAGGCTGCGCGCCACGTCGTCGGCGAGGCCGATCACGCGGGCGCTGCGAATGCCGGGCTCGGGCTCCAGTTCGTACAGGGTCACCACCGGGCCGGGCCGGAAGTCGACGATGGTGCCTTTGACGCCGTAATCGGCGAGCACCTTGATCAGCAGGCGGGCGTTGCCTTCCAGCGCCTCGCGGGTTGGGCCCGAGACGGACGGAAGCGGCGGCGGGTGCAGCAGGGACAACGGCGGGAAACGCCAGCCGGTCTCGGTCAGCGGCAGGATCCCCTGATTGGCGCCGGACGAGACAGTCGGCGGCTTGCGCGGCGGGCGGGGCGGCGTGCGCGGCATGGGCGGATCCAGCGGGCGATCGGGAAACGGTTCGGGATCGAGCGGCTGGTATTCCGGGCGAACTTCGGGCGGGCCGGCCATCGGTCCCTCGAACGCGGGAGCGGTGCGGGCGCGGAAGGTCGCGGGGACGTAACTGGTCAGCGCGGCGAAGCGCGGCACCGGCAGGATGCCCCAGCCCAGCCAGCGCCAGCCTGAACGGGCGCCGCCGGCGGTGGCATGGGCGGCGGTTTTCGCGGCCTGGCCCGCCGAGCGCCACTCGGAGATGGTCAGGCCCAGGGCCAGCGCGACCAGGGCGACCGACAGGCCGACTCCCCCCATCCAGGCCAGCGCCTCGCCCGCCGGCCCGGCCAGGCGGCCGCTGAAGCTGAGGGCGGCTTCGGCCAACAGCCGGCCGGAGGCGCCGCCAGGACCGGCGAGGGTCGGCCAGGTCACCGCGCCCTCGGACGACAGGGAGGCGAGCACGGCGGCGCAGACGGGAATGGAGCCCAGAAGCGAGGCGAGGCGGACCGCGACCGAGCCCATGCCGCGGCGGGACACGAGGCGCCAGGCCCAGACGAGCATGGTCAGGCCGGGCAGGGCGGCGGCGCAACCGAAGCTTTGCAACAACAGGTCGGCGACGATCGCTCCCAACGGGCCGACCAGGTTATGGGTGCCGCGGGAGGAGGCGGTGTTCAACGACGGATCGTGCGGATCGTAGGAACCAAGAGCGATCAGCAGCGCCAGGCCGACGCAGGCGAGCGCCAGGCCGGCCAGTTCGGCGGTGTGGCCACCGAGGGCGGACCGGCGGGCGGGCAACGTGCCGCCGCGGGGAGAGCCTGTGGGCCGGCTGGCTGTCGCCCGGCTTGTCGTGGCCATGGGTCTTGTCACCTGGAGCTGACGGGTAAGGAACCTTTATAGTCGGTTGGTCGTGGATTCCCAACGGTTGTACGAAGGGGGCGATGGGTGGAAACCGGACTCTCGCAGGCTCGGTGATCCCGGTCGATTCAGCGGGTGTCGCGGGTCGGCGTTGATGCATGAATCAAGAATGGCGCAGCAAGTAAAAGACAAGCACAATACATATTTCCGCCTCGGGTCAAAACCCGCGACGTAGGGGAATTGCCCGGCCTCGTGTATTCAGATCCCTCCGCGATCGGAAAACACCGCCTGGTCGGGTTTGGCGACCGATGGAACTGCTCTTGGCTTTGGAGAGACCCGCGCCTTGTCGCGAGGCCGGTGAAACAGTCGACCGTCGATTGCGGCCAAACCGGCCCCAATCAGAGTCATACCGAGGAAATGCCGAGGCAGAAGCACTTCGCCCAGTACAAGCGCCCCAAGTAGGATCGCGCTGACGGGGATCAAAAAGGTGACGAGTAAAAGGTTGGTCGCACCCGCCGCGGCGAGAATGCGGAAATACAATACGTAAGCCAAAGCGGTTGAGAGCAATCCCACTCCCAATACCGCGGCCCAGGTCGTGGCGTGGGGCATCGCCAAAGTCCACGGACGGTCGATCAGCAGCATGATCGGGAGGAGTAGGACCGTCGATGCGCTGACTTGCCCCGCCGCTGTCGCCAATGGTGCGATTCCCATCCGCTTGAACCGCCGCCCGAAAATTCCGGCGAAGGCATACGAGACAGCGGCGGCAAGGCAGGCGAACTGGGCAAGCACGCCGTCACCCAACCCGTCCAGGGCGTCCGGACCAATCATCACCGCGGCACCGGCGAAACCCAGGATAACACCGGCACCTTTCAAGGGCGTCAGCTTTTCATCGGGCGTCAGCATATGTGCGACGAGGACCGTGAACAGAGGCGTTGTCGCGTTCAGGATGGATGCCAGACCACTCGCGATGCGATGCTGGCCCCACACGATGAGAACAAAGGGCAACACATTATTGAGCAGGCCCATCCCGAAGAAGGCGAGCCAAACACGACCCTGCATTGGCATTCGGTGCCCGAGCAGGCGTAACACCACCAGCAAGGTCACGGCAGCACAGGCGACGCGTAGCCACACCAAGGTGAAGGAGGGTAATTCCCGCACCGCGACACCGTTGAAGAAAAACGAGCCGCCCCAGAGCACCGCCAATGCCAGCAACATGGCCCATTCACGGCCTCCCATGACCGGCGTCGCGGCACTTTTTTTGATCGCCATTCGAACCGTTCCTTATCTGCCGGGTACGACAGGTAGGTCAGATACGTAGAACGCGCCCTCCGGATATTGCCTTGGCATTCATGGCTTACGCGAAACTCAGGAAACACGCACCAACGCCGGAGCCTTGAAATCACAGGACTTTCCCGTTGCATGAATCCGGTGCGCGGCGGTTGACGCACCGGGTCCGCCTCGAGCGGTCTCCGTAGGACCGGTTTGGGTCGGATGCGGCGGTTCGGGCCGAGTGTCCCAACGACCGCGACCTCGGGTAGGTTGGCGACAATCAAACTGACCCACACCCAATAAGGGATGCTCGATGACGACACGGTTTGGGCTGATCCCCTGGCTGATCGCCTGTTACGCGTTTCTATACTTGCCGATCGCCTTCCTGATCGGGTTCAGTTTCAACGACTCCCGGTCGGTCACGGCGTGGGGCGGGTTCTCGTTGCGCTGGTACCGGGTGCTGTTCCAGGACGCGGCGATGCTCGACGCGGCGTTTCTGTCGCTGCGGATCGCGGCGGTGTCGGCGACATTGGCTCTGGCGGTTGGCACGGCGGCGGGGATGGCGCTGGCGCGGTTTGGCCGGTTCCGCGGGCGGGCGGCGTTCGAGGCGGCGTTGTTCGCGCCGCTGATCCTCCCGGAGGTGATCACCGGATTGTCGCTGCTGCTACTGTTCGTGGTGCTGGAGCGGTTCACCGGCTGGCCGTCCGGGCGAGGGGCGGGAACGGTGACGCTCGCGCATGCCTCGGTCGCGGTCGCCTATGTCGCCGTGGTGGTGCGAGCGCGGTTTTCCGACCTCGGGACCGGGCTGGAGGAGGCGGCGGCGGATTTGTACGCGCCGCCGTGGAGGGTGTTCCTGTGGGTGACGGTGCCGTTGTTGATGCCGGCGCTGGCGGCGGGATGGCTGTTGGCGTTCACTCTGTCGCTGGATGACGTGGTGGTGGCGAGTTTTACCAGTGGCCCAGGCGCGACGACGCTGCCGATGCTGGTGTTCTCGGCGACGCGGCTGGGGGTGACGCCGGAGATTTACGCGCTCGCCACGGTGATCGTGGTGGGTGTCGGCGCCGGGTTGGCTGTCGTGGCGGGCCTGACACAACGGCGCTGAGCGCGCCCCGGATCCCACGGGGCGCTGCTCCTGGCGGGTTCGCGGCCTCGGAGCCCTCGCGCCTGATCCGCGTTGTTGTCAGAACCTTGGAAATTCGCCAATCTCCTCCGCTCTCAGCATGGCGGAATGAACCATGACCGTGAATTGCGAAGAATGGGGCCAGGGACACAAGAACGATGTTGTTCTACTGCCAACGGGGGAGGATCTGTTCTTCCCGCACGTCGATTCCTGCCTCGCGATCATTTTCATCCGCCTGCGGCCGGTCGAGCGCGTCGTCGGCGGTCACGCCGCCGTCAGTTCGGAAAAGGGGGCGTTCGGATTTACCGAGAGCCTTGGCGAGATGTTGGACCGCATGAGAGAGCAGGCCGGAGGCTCGCCCGACATCGCAGTGTTCATTGGCGACATCGCCGCGAACGATGTGAACCGATGGCCCGTGACCGCGGTATTACAGAGTAAGGCGACGCATTTCGCCAATACCCAGATTATTCCCTTTGTGTATCGCGTTCCGCTGGACGTCTGGTACAACGGTGGCACCTATACGGTGAAGATCGCTGATTGGAACGCCAACCATGACGGCGCGGTGTTGGAGGAGCAGCCGGTCTACACGGCCCGGCGGAAATCGCACGCGGGCGCTTGTTGCTGCGTCATTTTATAAAGCGGCGCGGTTGTTGGGAGCGTCAGCTTAAAATTCCAGCAGGTTATCGCGCAGCATGACGTGTTGGTAGCGTTCCCGCACCACACCGAGTTTTTGTAAGGCCGGCACCAGGCCATCGGCGATTTCGGCGATATAGCGGCGGGTCAGTTCGGGATACATGATCAGGAATCCGTCGCCGCCGACTTCATCGATCAGATCCGACATTTCTCGCGCCACCATGTCGGCGGTGCCGAGCAGGCTGACATCCTTGAGCGATCTGCCGGATTCCAGGAGTTGCCGCGGCGTGCGGCCGCTGCAATGGGCCGCGATCGTCTGGTGGCCGTTGGATTTAAGGTCGGGCAGAACTTCGTCCATCCCAAACTTCGAGAAATCGATGCCGGTCAGGCGGGACAGGGAAGCGAGATGGAAGTCGGCGTGCGCGTTGGCCTCGTCGATTTGTCCCTGGCGGCGGGCTTTCGCGGCGTCGAGGGATTCGTCCACCAACGGGGAAATCATGAACAGGACCTTGATGTGGTCCGGGTTGCGTCCAAAAGCCGCGGCTTTCGCACGGATGTCCTCGCGGAACGACTTCATCGCCGCGATGCTGCCGGCCGAGGCGATGATCGTTTCGGCCCAGCGAGCGGCGAAGGTACGGCCTCGGGCGGAGCCGCCGGCCTGAC
>PLSZ01000128.1 GCA_003164305.1 Acetobacteraceae bacterium | reverse complement strand
TCCGCCACCGCCGCTGTCGCCACCGCCGGTATCCCAACTGCTGTCGCCGCCGCCGCTGTTGTCGGTCCACGACGGATCCTGCGCCGGCTGCTGATCCCAGGAGCTATTATCGACGTAATCCTGGTTGGACGGAGCGGCCGCTCCACCGCCATTGTCCCAGGCGCCCTGATCGACCGCCGGTGCCGGGCTGCCCCACGGACCTCCACCACCACCCGCGAAACCGCCCGAGTTCTCGCCGCCCCAACCGCCGCCGTGATGGCCGCCGGTGAACATGTTCTCCAGCATGTTGCCCACGACCATGCCGCCGGCGACGCCCGCCGCGGTGGTCAGCGCCGAGCCCAGAAAGCCCGAGCCCCCGCGTTGGAACATTCCGGGCTGATAGCCGGGCGCGTATTGCGGCGGAGGCGGCGCGTAACCGGGCGGTGGCGCGTAACCCTGCTGCGGCTGAGCATACCCCTGCGGAGGCGCGCCCTGCGGCCCACCCCAAGGGCCCGGGGCAGGTGGCGGCGCGGCCTGCTGGCGGCCACCAAACAGACCGCTGAAGAACCCGCCGCCACTCGGCTGCTGTTGCGGCGGCGCCTGCTGCGCCTGCTGCTGCAACTGATGGATCCGCGCTTCCATCTCCGCGATACGGTTCTGCGCCTGGATCAGCCCCTGTTCCTGCACGAACGCCAGTTGCGTCATGCGATAGGACCCCTCCGGATAGCGCTGGAACATTTGCGCGATCAGCGCATCGGCGTCGCGATCCACCGGCGGCAGAGCGGGCGCCCGCGGATTTTGCGTGGCCGGCACGGAGCCCGCCGCGAAGCCCGACGGGGCGGGGGCGCCACCGACCCGGGCGATGAACTGAGAGATGATGTCGCGTTCTTCGTTGGTCATGTGGATCCCCAATCGGTGATTGGTACTGGCTCGTTCGTCATGCGTTCGCCATGGGGGCGATGTGGCATCGTGGGCCCTCCGGTTCAATGGGGCAACAGATGAACCCGCCGCCTGGCCCGCCTCATGCCGCGAACAGGTGCAGCCGGCGATCCTCGATCACCGGGCACCGATCCATCACCACGGTGATCCCCGCCTCGCGCGCCCGCGCCGCCGCGTCCTGATCGATCACACCCAGTTGCATCCAGATGGTTTTGGCGTTGAGGCGAATGGCTTCATCGACCAGAGCCCCGGCGTGCGAGCTGTTGCGGAACACATCAACCATCTCCACCGGCGCGGCATCCGCCAGGCGCGCGACGACAGTTCGGCCGTGCAACGTCTGGCCGGCGAGCCCGGGATTGACCGGTGTCACGTCGAAGCCGCGGTCCAGCAGGAAGCGCATCACGCCGTGCGACGCGCGCCAGGGCTTCATCGAGGCCCCCACAAGAGCGATTCGCCGCGTCGTGGTCAGAATCCGCCGGATCGTCTCGTCGGTCTGCCCATCGACACCCACTTCCTCTACTCTACCTCCGCCAGTCCAGCCTGGGTTCGGCGCGCGGCGGCCGCGGCGGCGGCTCATTGCGGCGCGCGGGCCGCGCGTTGGGCGGCGGCGGCGGCCGATCCTCAAGCTGAGGTTCTCGCGCCGGCTCCCCCGGCGGCTCCAGATGTTGCGCGTTGTAGAGTTCGTGGCGCGCGGGCGGGATCGGCGGCCGGCTCATGACCCGATCGGGGCGCGGCTCCTGCATTCGCGGCGGATACACATCGTCATAGTCAGGCCCAGGACCGCCGCCGGGAGGAAAGCGGAGGGCGACGTGACGGATTTCGTTCTGGATTTCGTCCAGCCGCGCCTCGATCAGCTCCAGCCGGCTTTTCACGCCGAACACGCTGAACGGCATGAACAGGAAGGACAGCGCCCACAGCAGCGCCGGCACCAGCAGCGCCAGAGGGACCCACCATGGCAGCCAGTCGGGCAGATTGAGTGATTGCAGCATGGGAGTCTTCTGGCACGAACGGTGGCGTTATTCCACTCCAACCATCGCCCCCATGGTGTCGCCGATGGAGCGGTGCAGCACCAGGTCGGCGGCGCGGTCCAGCGGCGTTTGCTCCCGGTTGATGATCACCAGCGAGGCGCCGTTGCGTTTCGCCAGTTCCGGAAAGCCGGCGGCGGGATACACGACCAGCGAGGAGCCAAGCACGATGAACAGGTCGGCGAGCAAAGTCTCCTGCTCGGCACGGCGCATTTCGTCGATCGGCATGGACTGGCCGAAGGAGATCGTTGCCGTCTTGACCCAACCGCCGCAGGCGCAATGCGGCACGATATTGTCGCGCTCGAAGTCGACGCGGAGGTCGGCGATCTCATACCGCTGCCCGCAGTCGAGGCAATGGGCGTAGGTGGTGTTGCCGTGCAGCTCGATCACTTTCGCATCGGGAATGCCGGAGTCCTGGTGCAACCCGTCGATGTTTTGGGTGATGACCGAGGTGGCTTTGCCGGAACGGACCAGTTCGGCGCAGGCGCGGTGGCCCCGGTTGGGGGCGGCTTTTCGAAATGTGTCCTCCATGGCGAAACGCCGCTTCCAGGTTTCCCGGCGGCCTTCGTCGGAGCGCATGAAATCACGAAAATCGATGGGGGCGTTCTTGGTCCAGATGCCGCCCGGGGAGCGGAAGTCGGGGATGCCGGATTCGGTGCTGATGCCGGCGCCGGTGAACAGCACGACGCGGTCGGCGGTGTCGATCAGGCGGGAGAGTTCTTCCAGGTCGTCGTCGGTGTCCCTTGGCATGACGGGGTCCCTTGGGGGTGGGTTGGAGGCGCGGCGGGAGCGGGGTCACATGAGGCTACCAGTGCTGCCAGGGCGGGTGGAAGCCTGGACGCGAGGCAGGCTGCCCGGGAACGGCGCGTCAAACGGTTTCGGGCTCGGTGCGGACCGCGATGTGCAGGCCGGTATGACGGCCGAGTGCCTTGAGAATGCCTCCAAGATTGGCGGCGCGAGGGTTGCCGTTCGGCCCCAACATGCGCATGAGGCTGGTCTTGGGTAAGTCGGTGGCTGCCGCCAACGCATCGAAACCCATGGTCGCGTTCACAATGTCACGCAATTGGCTCAGAGCGATCTCCACGTCTCCATCGACGATGTTTTGCACCGCTTCCTCAATCAGCGCCGCGCGGAACACGGGATCGGATTGAGCGCGTCTGGCCACGGTCTCCCGAAAACTGCGTGTCAAAGGCGCTCGGTTTCTCCTGATGCCTCAGTATATGATCGAGAAGTAGATTTTCAGGAAGTCTCGCATGAGATCACCCCCTGCCGTCACAGCCGCATCCTTAAAACTCACCGAGCCCTTCCAAACAGAAACTTGCCGTCCAAACACTACACGAAAACTATCGGGCGTCTCAACCAGAGAAAAGAGATTTCGGGTGACGGCGCCGGCCAGTTTCATTTTCCATGTGTTTGGTTTAATATCAAAACGGACACCCCCGGCGCGGTTCTGGTAATCGTCAAATTCCAGAGCTTGGATGCTATTGGACAACAGATGGTCGGTGGACTTCAAAAAATACCAGGTGAACTCGGCCAATTCTCGACAGCGGTAAAGATCGGGTGGTTGCTTGGAAAAATCGTGCGTCACGTCGTTTCGAACGTCGGTGAGCACTTTACGCATGATTGGAAGAACAATGTTAAACATTTCGAGCGAGGCGGGAATCCCCTTCTTTCCAATTCCATGCATCTTGTCGAAGCCGTAGACGGAATTGAGCGCTTTTTCCCGGAACTCCAAGGAACGCTTTAGTTGAAGGATCGCGCTCGCCCGATCCTGCTCCGATGCCGCCTCTCCTAAACTGGCATTTGCATGCTTCCAGGGCTCATAGTGCCTTTCCCAGTGCGGGTCGCCTTGACCTCGTTCTGTCGAGTCGGCGGACCACCCCATTATTTCCCTGGACAGCCACACGACCTGCCCAGCATGCAATTCCAGTTCGGGGCTGTTTTCCTGCATTTCTGAGTCTGTTCCAAACTACCTGGGACCGGTCTTGCCGGCGACATCTGGAGTCACACCTTGCATGCCGGTGTTGGTCCCGCCTCAACCACTCGTCGGCACGTACACCCGCCCATCGAACAGCCTTCTCGCCGTGCGGTAAAACGCCCCACTGTGCGCGGTCCAGATGCCGTCGCGATCCTGGCTCACCTCCGCGTCGACCGTCAGAATCCCCGACGGCATGCCGATCCGCACCGATTCTCCGGCGTTCGGGCCCAACACCTGATGCACCAGCGACCCGCTGATCCGTGCCGCGACTCCCGTGCACAACGACGCCGTCAGCGGCAGCGCCCGATGCGGCTGGCCATTGGACAAAAACCGCGCCGTCAGATCCACCTGATCGGCGACGATCGGCTCCCCCGACAAAGTCGGCGCATCCATTGGCGGCGCCACGAACCCGATCACCGGCACGCTGGCGATCGTCCGCGCGTCGTCCTCGTCCCGGGCGATTCCCATCGCCACCGAAGCCGTGCGGCGAATGCGCTGCAGCTTGTCCAGCAACGCCGCGTCCTGATCCAACGCCTCCGGCAACTCGCGCCCGGTCAGCCCGAGGTCCTTGGCCCGCACGAACACGCAGGCGTTGGCGGCGTCGATCATCGACACCGGAATGATCCCGATCCCCGGCACCATCAGCGCGTCCACCGGATTGCCGGTCGGCAGCAATTTCCCCGTCGTGGCGCCGCCCGGCGAGAGGAAGTCCAGCCGCACCGGCGCTCCGGTTCCCGCCACGCCCGGGATCGCCATCGCTCCGTCGGTCGCCGCGCGCCCGTCCACCAACGGAAACGTCGAGCGAATGATCTTCCGCGTGTTGGTATTGAAGATCCGCACCACCGCTTTGTCGCCATTCGGGCGCATCAGGCCCTCATCCACCGCGAAGGGCCCGACGGCGGAGCTCATGTTGCCGCAGTTGCTCCGGTAATCCACCACCGATTCCCGGATTTGCACCTGCGCGAAGGTGTAGTCGATATCGGCGTCCTCGCGTTCCGACGGTGCCAAGATACAGACTTTCGACAGCGACGATATGCCGCCACCCATGCCGTTCAACTGCCGCCCGTTCGGATCGGGACTGCCCATCGCGCCGAGGAAGATCGGGTCCCAGTCCTCCCGCTTCGGCAGATCCTTGGCGTGGAACATGATGGCGCGGCTGGTACCGCCGCGCATGAAGACGGCGGGATAAGCGTGCAGCGGCATCGAACGCCTCCTGTGTCAGAACCCGAACGAAACCCGTTTGCCGTTGGCGTCGCGCAGGTTGCGATAGCGGGCCAGCGCGAGCAACGGGAAGTACAGCCGATAGCCATGATACCGCAGGTAGAAAACGCGGGGAAATCCGACCGCGTTATACGGCGCTTCCGTCCATTCCCCATCCGCCCGCCGTGTCGCCGTCAGATACGCGATGCCCCGAGCCACCGCCGGATGTTCCGCCTGTCCCGCCGCCAGCAGGCCCAGTACGGCCCAGGCGGTCTGGCTTGGCAACGATTCGTGGTAACGGCCGGGCGGGGCGGCACGATAAGTTTCTTCATCCTCGCCCCAGCCACCATCGTCGCGCTGCACCGAAATAAGCCAGTCCACGCCTCGGGTTATCGCCGGATCGTCATGCGGCAATCCGATGGCGTTCAACGCGCACAGCACCGACCACGTACCGTAAATGTAGTTGGTGCCCCAACGGCCGAACCAACTGCCGTCCGCTTCCTGCTCGCGCCGCAGAAACGCCAAAGCGCGCGCCATCACCGGATCGTCCGTCGTCATCCCGATCTGCGCCAGAAACGAAACGCAGCGCGCCGTCACATCGCTGGTCGGCGGATCGAGCAACGCGCCATGATCCGCGAACGGAATGTGATTGAGGTGCAGATGAATATTCTCCGGCTCGAACGCGCCCCAACCGCCGTCGAACCTTCCGCCGCCTTTCGATTGCATGCCGATGATCCACTCGCGCGCGCGCGCGATCGATTCATCATAGGCCGGATCGCCGTTGCGCGCCAGCAACATCCCAACCACGGCGGTATCGTCCACATCCGGATAATGCGGATTTTCATATTGAAACGCCCAACCGCCCGGCCGCAATCCGGGACGCCGCACCGTCCAATCGCCGGGAACGTCGAGAATTTGTTTCTTCAGCAGCCAGCGACAGGATAAGTCGACCGGAACGCCCGCCTCCAGCATCGCGTGGCCGGCGAGACCGGTATCCCAGACCGGCGACAAACACGGTTGGCAATAAGCCCGGTCCTCGAATTCGACCAGAAGTTTGCGCACCGCGCTCCATGCGGTGACGGCGCTCGGATGATCCGGTGGAAAGCCGAGCGTATCGAACATCATCACGCTGTTGGCGATGGCGGGATAAATGCCGCCCAACCCGTCGTCGCCATTCAACCGCTCGGTGACGAAAGCGACCGCCGCGTCGATCGACCGTTGCCGCGAGCGCCGGGGAAACAGCGGAGTCACCGCGCGCAACACCACGTCAATCTGTTTGAAGAACCGTCCCCAGCCGGAACGATACGGTCCCCTGATCCAATCTTTGATCCCGTCCGGTGGCGTGCGGAACAACTCCTGGATCCCCACGCCGCGGGGATTGCGCGCGATCGGGCGTTTCGCCATCAGCACCAGAAGCGGCACCACGACGGTGCGCGACCAATACGAAATCTTCGACAGATGGAACGGAAACCATTCCGGTAGCAGTATGACTTCCAGCGGCATCACCGGCACCGCGCGCCACGGCACCTGCCCGAACAAAGCCAGTTGCGCGCGGGTGAAAACGTTGGTCCGCTCGGCGCCGCCCGCCGCCAGAATGGCCTCCCGCGCGCGGCGCATGTGCGGCGCGTCCGGATCGTCGCCAATCGCCTTCAACGCGAAATACGCCTTCACGCTGGCGGAGATCTCGAACGCCCCGTCGTGGAACAGCGGCCAGCCGCCATGCGCGCCCTGAATGCCACGCAAATACACCCCGATCTTCGCCTGCAACGGCGCATCGACGCGATCGAGGAAATGCTCCAGCAGCACGTATTCCGCCGGGATCGTCGCGTCGGCCTCAAGCTCGAACACCCAGTGTCCGTCGGCCTGTTGGCGGCGGGTCAGCGCCTCCGCGGCGGCCGAGATCGCCTCATCCAGGTCCGGGTCAGCGATAAGCGTATCAGTCATCATTGGGCGAAAGCTTCTTCCTGCGCCGCTTGTCTCTCTTCGCGGGAGCGAGGATCAGGTTGACCGCCGTCACCCCCGAACGGATCGCGCCCTCAATGGTTCCTGGCAGCCGCGTATCCGTCCAATCGCCCGCCAGCATCAGGTTCTCGATCTCTGTCGCCGCGCCCGGCCGCCGCTCTTCCTGCGCCGCGTTGGCCACGATCGTCGCGCGGCGTTCCTTGATGACCCGGAACGGCGGTACCTCGGTGCGCTGCTCGCCCTTCAGATCCAGCGCCTTCGCGACATTGCGCCAGATGGCGAAAGCGAGATCGTCCGCCGACCGGTCGATCAGCTTGTTCGCGGCGCTGACGGTGATGGAGACGTGGTCGGGCTTGATGAAAATCCATTCGGCGATGCCATTGACCAGCCCAACGAAACCAGCCTCTCTGATGTCATCGTCGGGTTTCACTTCGATCTTGTAATGGACGTTGAGGATCGATTCGAACGCATTCGGAACGGTGATATCCGGTAGCATCTCCCCCGCGACCCAGGGCGGCGCCGCCAGGACAACCGCGTCGTCCGCGTCCAGGGAGACCGGTCCGTCAGCGGTTCGCAACGCGGTGACGCGGCCGTGCGCGATGCTCAGGCCGGTGATCCGCCGGTTGAACTGGATATCCGCGCCGCGCTTGCGCAACGTCTCGATCGCCGGATCGACCAGAGCGTCCGACAATCCCACCTTCGGCACTCTGGGCAGCGTCGCCTTGCCGCCCTTCAACAGGGTCTCCCGCAGCACCGCGCCGAACAGACAGGCCAGCGCCTCGTGCGGCCGCGTGTTCAGCGCCGCCACCGACAGCGGCTCCAGCAGCAGCCAGTACAGCGAGCTATGCCGCATCGTTTCAGTCATCACGGTGTCGTCCCACTCGCGGCCGACGTGGCGCAGCGCCAGGTGCTCGCGGGCGGTGGTTTTCGGCACGCGGCGATCCGCGAACAGCAGCCACCACGGGATCCGCCCGCGACTGGGCCGCAAGGTCCACTCCCGGCCCGTCTTTAGGTCCAGGAAGGGAAACACCGGCGATTTTGGCCCGGTCACGCGGTCACGCGCGCCGATCTGGCCGATGTAGGCGAAGGCTGATTGATTGCCCGACATCAGCATATGATTGCCATTGTCCAGCCGGATCCCCAGCTCGGTGTCGAAGTAGGATCGGCAGCGCCCGCCAGCCGAAGCGGTGGACTCGTAGACGGTCACCGCACGGCCCGCTTCGGTCGCCGTGACGGCCGCCGACAGGCCCGCCAACCCCGCGCCGATGACATGGATTCTGTTCATAACCGCCGCTATCTGCCTGAAGACAGGCTGGGTTCGCAAATCCGGGTCAGGGCGGCAGCACCCGCAACGCGGTCAGTCCGTTGGCCAGTAGGCGGGACAAATCGGGCAAAGCCAAGGCGACGCAGCCCTCCGTGGGCGCGAAATCCGGCCGCGCGACGTGCAGGAAGATCGCCGACCCACGACCTTTGACCACCGGTTGGTCGTTCCAGCCGAGCACCGCGATGACGTCGTACACCTCATCTCGGCGCCAGAGTTCCTCATGCCGCGCGTCGAACGGCAGGGTCACGGACCGGTTGTAGTCGCGATGCGAGGGCTCGTCGCACCAGCCATCGGTGGCCGCGATCGGCTCGATCGGGAAGGCGCAGCGCGGCGGCGGCACGCGGTCGGCGCGGTACAGCACACGGCGGATCGGCAGCAAACCCGCGGGCGTGGCGCCGTCGCCCTCCTCCTTCTCGATCCGCGCGCCGCCTTTGCCGAGGGCGCAACGGACTGTCTGACCGCGCCAGGTCAACCGGCCGTCGGGGTGAACGATGGCTTCCATTTCAATCCAACATATGGCCGAAGCGGACCGCTTTGGTGGCGAGATAGGCGTCGTTCACCTCGTTCGAGGCGAACGCATGCGCCTCGCGGCCGATCACCTCGACCCCGCACGCCGTCAGGCCGGCGATCTTGTCCGGATTGTTGGTCAGCAGCCGGACCTTGGTGATGCCCAACGCGAGCAGCATGTTGGCGCCGACGAGGAAATTCCGCTCATCGGCGCCCCAGCCCAACACCCGGTTGGCGTCCATGGTGTCGAGGCCTTTGTCCTGCAGCGTATAGGCCCGCAGCTTGTTCACCAGGCCGATGCCGCGGCCTTCCTGCGCCAGATACAGCACGATGCCGGCGCCGTTCTCGGCGATACGGTGGATGGCGCCGCGCAACTGCTCCCCGCAGTCGCAGCGCATGGAGCCGAGCAGGTCGCCGGTGAAACACTCGGAGTGGATGCGCACCAACGGCGCCTTGGCCGTTTCGGGGCGGCCGATTACGATGGCCAGATGCTCGATCGCCGAGCCTTCCGCCCGAAACGCCACCACACGCGAGTCTTTGGCGTCGACCAGCGGCACATGGGCCGAGGCGACGATGCGCAGGCCCGCGCCTTCCATCGCCGGGTAGCCGAGCACGTCGCGCGGGTCCACGCCGATCAGCGCGCGCTCGGCCAGGCCCTCCACCGAGGCGGGCGTCACGGCGAGCACGGCCGGCAACAGCCGGCCCAGTTTGGCGAGGGCGATGGCGGCGGGAGCGAAGCGGGGGGCGGGGATGGGCAGCATGCCGGCGGTCACCGGCTGTCGCGCGGTCGGATCGGCGAGGCCGCGCAACGCCTCGGGATGCGCCAGCGCCGGCGGCAGTTCGGCGGCGACCACCTCGGTATCCGGATCGGCGGGACGGCGCAGCACGGCGGCCCCGCGGACCGGGGCGAACAGGATCATCGGCGTGGTGGCACCGAGCGAGATGAACTCCTGAAGGCTCTCCGCGCCGGCGGTTTCGGCGGCCAGCAGCAGCAGGGGCGCGTCGCCTTCCAGCAACACGGGCACGCCGCGGCGCAGATCGGACGCGGCCCGATGCACCCGGCGCAACGCGCGGGTCAGGCTTTCAGCGTGGCCGGTGGTGGGAGGGGCGGCGGTCATGACCCCCTGATAGTGGGGACTGAACCACTTTGGAACAATCCCGGCCAAATTTCGTCACGTTTGATCTATAGATAATCAAGGGCGGCGAAACGGGAGTCTGTTTCGCCAGGCCCATGGAGGACCCTTCCGGCATGTCACATCAGCGGACGATCCTCATTGTCGATGGCGATAGCGCGATGCGGGAGACGCTGCGGGAGCAGTTGACCCGCGACGACGCCTTCGCCGTTGTCGAAGCCGGCAGCGCGCGCGAGGCGGAACTCCGCCTGTTTTCCGTGGACGCGCGGTTCGCCGCGGTGATCATGGACGCGGCATTGCCGGATGGCGACGGCCACGCGGTCTGCGCCAGACTGCGCGCGAACGGGCTGTCGATGCCGGTCATCCTGATGAACGGCGTGGACCGGACCAGCAGCACCGATGACACGATCACCATCGCCAAGCCGTTCCGGTTGAGCGAGTTGATGGCGCGGCTGCGTACCCGCCTGGACGCGCGCGCGGCCGAAGCCGAAACCCCGGCCGCGATCCGCATCGGGCCGTACGAGTTCAGCCCGGAAGACAAGGCGCTGCGTCATGGCACCGACAATCTGCGCATCCGGCTGACCGAGAAGGAGGCCGCGATCCTGGCGTTCCTGCACCGCATGGGCGCGCGCGCCGTGCCGCGGCAGGAACTGCTGACCAAAGTCTGGGGCTACAACCCGGCGGTCACCACTCACACGCTGGAAACGCACATCTACCGGCTCCGGCGCAAGATCGAGGTGGACCCGGCGAAAGCGTGCCTGCTGATCACCGAGGCCGGAGGGTATCGGCTGGCCGTTGGGTGACAGCCCCGCCGGGTGATGTCGCGGAGTTCGATCGTCATCCCGGCACCACCCCGGTGGGCGCCGTCCGTTCGTCGGGTCGTCATGGCACTGCTCGACCGCATAAGCATCAAGATAAGACCGGCGAAGGGAAAACCTTCCCCCGAA
>PLSZ01000158.1 GCA_003164305.1 Acetobacteraceae bacterium | reverse complement strand
CCGGCCCCACGAAACCCACCAACCGGCGCTTCCGCGTCATGGGATTGCTGTTCGTCACCATCGTCATCAACTACCTCGACCGCAGCAACATCTCCATCGCCGCGCCGGACATGGCGAGCGAATTCAAACTCGATCCCGTGCAGCTCGGCCTCGTGTTTTCCGCCTTCGCCTGGACCTACACGCCGTTACAGTTGCCCGGCGGTTGGCTGACCGACCGCGTCAGTCCGCGCGTGTTCTATCCGTTGATCATCATGCTGTGGTCGCTGGCCACGCTGACCACCGGCCTCGCCAACGGCCTGATCGCGCTGATCGCGATGCGCATGGCGGTCGGCTTCTTCGAGGTCCCGACCTTCCTGATCAACAACCGCATCGCCACCACGTGGTTCGGCGAGAAGGAGCGCGCCACCTGTATCGCGGTTTATACAGCCGCGGAATCCGTTGGCCTGGCCTTCATGAATCCGTTGCTCGTGTGGCTGAAGGTCGAGTATGGCTGGCCGTCGGTGTTCTTCTTCACCGGTGTCATCGGCTTCCTGTGGTCGTTCGCGTTCTACCGTAACTACCATGAACCGCTGGACGATCCCGGCGTCAACCCGGCCGAGATCGCGTTGATCGCCGACAGCGGCGGCATTCCCGATCTCTCGCGCCGCATGTCCGACCGCCATGCCTCCGGCCTTGGCTCCCCGTGGCGCGACCTGCGCGTGGTGCTCGGCCGCCGCAAGCTCTGGGGCATCTATTTCGGTCATTTCGTTTACGGCGTGGTCAGCACGTTCTTCCGCACCTGGTTCATCACCTACCTGATCAACTACCGCCACTTCACCTTCATCAAAGCCGGCCTCTACGGCTCCATGCCGTTCGTCACCGTCTTTCTGGGCGTGCTGTTCTCCGGCGCCCTGTCCGATCTGTTGGTGCGCCGTGGCTTCAGCCTGACCTTCGCGCGCAAGTTTCCCATCATCGGCGGCCTGATCCTGTCGACCAGCATCGTCGGCGCCAACTACGTCGACAGCGAGCCATTGATCATGGCGTTCCTGACCTTCGCGTATTTTTGTAACGGTGTCGCCTCGATCCATTGGTCGCTGGTGTCCGCCACCGCGCCCGAGCGCCTGATCGGCCTGACCAGCTCGGTGTTCAATCTGATGGGCGGCCTGGCCTCCATCGTGACGCCGATCCTGATCGGCTTTCTGCTCAAAGCGGGCGACTATCGCACGCCGCTGCTGGTGATCGCGTTCATCGAGGCTCTGGGCGTGCTGTCGTATATTTTTGTCGTTGGCAAGTTGGAACGGGTCTCGGAATGACCAAAGGAGCGAACCATGGCGGATAACCCTCGCTGGACACGGCGGCCGGACGGCTCGACCTGGGGCGATTTCGGTCCCGACGACGAGAAGGGAAGGCTCAACCTGCTGACGCCTGAGAAGGTGCTGCAAGGCATCGCCGAGGTGAAGACCGGCAAGACCTTTTGCCTGTCGCTGCCGCTGGATTATCCCGGCGGCGCGGTGCTGTCGCCCAGACGCGTGCCGCCGGTGCTGCGCCCGACCATGCGCGGCGACAAACCCAACATGAACTATCCGTTGCGCTGCGACGATCCGACCGCGACCGATATCGTGTGCGACGATCAGGTGATCCTGACGTTGCAATACTCGACCCAATGGGACAGCCTGGCGCATGTCGGCCAGATGTTCGACGCCGACGGCGACGGCCACGCGGAGGACGTGTTCTACAACGGCTACCGCGCTGGGCGGGACATCGTCGGGCCAGCGTACTACGACGCCAAAGGCGACATGACTCCCTGCGACCAGCCGACCGGCGCCCGGCATCTGGGCGTGCAGAACATGGCCGAGACCTGCATGCAGGGCAGGGGCGTGATGATCGACCTGGAGGCGCATCACGGCCGCTCGGGCCGCGTCGTCAGTTATGACGATCTGGTGACGATCATGGAAAAGGACAAAATCGTCGTCGAATCGGGCGATTTCGTGCTGTTCCGTACCGGGTTCGCGGAAATGCTGCTGGAAATGAAACAACAACCGGACCGCGACAAACTGTTCGCCTCCGCCTGCGCGCTGGACGGACGCGACCCGCGATTGTTGCAATGGGTGACCGACAGTGGCGCGGTGGCTTTGATATCCGACAATTTCGCCGTGGAGGCCACTCCGGCGCGCCCCTGTTTGGATGACTTTTGCGCGACCTTGCCCTTGCATGCGCATTGCCTGTTCAAACTCGGCTGTTACCTGGGGGAAATGTTCTACCTGACCGAGTTGGCGGACTGGTTGCGCGCGCACGGCCGCAACCGTTTCCTGTTCACCGGCCCGCCCTTGCGCCTGCCCGGCGCGGTCGGATCGCCGGCCACGCCGGTCGCCACGGTCTGACCAACCGACAGGCGCGCGCGCCCCTCCACTGACATAAGCCTGTTACATGCCCCTGCGATTGGAACGCGCATGGCGGAACTGCGTTAGGCCGATGGGTTTGGCGCTTTCATTCCCGCCATGACGACTCATATGGTTACGACGGCATTGGTGAGGGCCTCGTGTCGATCACATCGACGTCGCTACGAATCGCGGACACGGTCGCGGATATGGCGGGCATCTTGCGCCGTCCGTTGCGAGCCGAGGATCTGATCGCCCGAGCCCGGAGAGAAACCGGGCTGACCGACTTCGGCGACGCCAACTTCATGGAGCCGTTGCAGCGCCTGTTGACGGCCTTTACGGCGCCGGACGCGAATCTGAGCCTCGTGGGCAGGCTCGCCACGCAATGGGACGTGTCGCGCTTCCTGTCGAATCTCCTGCGTTTCCAGGCCGAGGAAGCGCGCCGCCCGGAAATCGCGGCCCAGAAAATCGACCGACCGATCTTCATCACCGGGCTGCCCCGAAGCGGCACGACGTTTCTGCACCGGTTGATGATGACCGACAGCGCCAATCGCGCCCCCCTCGTCTGGGAAACGATTTTTCCCTGGTCCGACCCCAAAGGTCCCGACCGCCGCGCGGAACATGTCGCGAAGCAACTGAAAATGTTCGAGCGGCTGGCCCCCGAATTCCGCGCTTTGCATCCGCTGGAGGCGACCTCTCCGCAGGAATGCAGCGAAATCACCGCGCATGTGTTCCGCAGCCTTCGTTTCGATACGAATTACTATGTCCCGACATATCGGCACTGGCTCGACAACGATGTGCGCCGGCATCTGCCCGCCTACCAGTTCCACCAGCGGTTCCTGCGCCATCTGCAATATCAGGACATGCAACGCCAAACCGGCCACGCCCGCTGGGTGCTGAAATGCCCGGAGCATGTGTTCGCGCTGAACGCGATCCGGGCCGTCTACCCCGATGCCCGCCTGATCTTCGTGCATCGCGATCCGGTCAAGGTGCTGCTGTCGGTCGCGCATCTGACGGAGGTGTTGCGGCGCCCTTTTACCCGTTCGCTCGACCCGGCGACGATCGGCCGCGACGAAAGCGCGCGGTGGCTCGCCGGCGCCGAGCGGATGATGCACGCCGGCGACGACGCCGGCTTGCCGGAGCCGGTGTGCCACGTCCACCATATGGACCTGATCAGCGATCCGGTCGCCACGGTGGAAGGTGTCTATCGCCATTTCGGCATGACTCTGCCGGACGCGGCGGCCACGTCGATCGAGCAATACGTCGATGCGAAGCCCAACGGCGGTTACGGTCCCCGCCATTACGCGTTCAAGGACCACGGCCTGGATGAAGCGACCGAGCGCGAGCGGTTCCGCCCCTACATGGTTCGGTTCGGCATCGCCGCCGAGGTCGCATCCTCTCGCGGCCGTCCCGGAGTCGCGGCCCCCGCGCGTTCTCCCGCCCCAACGACTCAGGCTTGATCGTCAGGCGATTCGCGGTGTCAGGTTGAACATTGGCGCGTGATCCGGCTGCGTGGTCACGATCGCGACCGGCATCACCGGCCGGGGATCGTCCAGCGTGATCCGGAACCGCCGCACCAGCGATGCCAGCACCAGCACCGCCTCCGCCATGGCGAATTGCGCGCCGACACAAATCCGCGGACCGGCGCCAAACGGCATGAAGGCGAACCGCGGCGCAGGGGGCGCGTCCGGCATGAACCGCGCCGGATTGAACGCCCCGGGATCGGTCCAGAACGCGTGATGACGATGCACGACCCAGGGCGCGATCATCACCAGACTCCGCCGCGGCAGGTCCAGATCGCCGATCCGATCCGCCAGGATGCTCTCCCGCACCAGAACGAACGCGGCGGGAAACAGCCGCAGCGTTTCGTTCACCACGGCCCGGGTGCGGGTCAGCCTGGCCTGGACGTTTTCCTCCGTCAGATCGACGCCGCGCAGTTCCTCCGCCATCCAGTCCTGAATGCCCTCCGCCCGCGCCAGCAACATGCATGCCCAGAACAACGTCACCGCGGTCGTTTCATGGCCGGCGAGGATCAGCGTGGCCACCTGATCGCGCAACTCATTCGTTGAAAATCCGGTCCCGGTCTCCGGATCCCGCGCCGCGGTCAGCAGATCGAACAAATCGCGTGGCGTATCGTCCGGTTTCGGCGCGCCGGCGCGTTGATGCATCATCGTTTCGATCAGCCGCATCCAGCGCTTGCTGAACCGCGCGCGGCGCCAGTCCCGCAAGGTCGGAACCGACGGCGGCAACAGCATGTCGAGCAAATGCGGCCGCGCCAGATGCTCGCCAAACTCCGTCAGCATCCGCCGCATCGCCGCGCCGTACTCCCGTGTCTCCAACGAGAACATCGAGCGCCCGGCGATATCCAGCGCCAGCGTTTGCACGAAAGTCAGCATATCCACTGGTCGCGCCGCCTGCTGCTCCAGCCCGTCCAATGCCTCCCGCGTCGATTGCATGATGTGCCCGGACAGTAACGGAATCACCCGCGGCCCCAAAGCGGGAGCGACCGTGCGCCGTTGCAGCCGCCAGGTCTCCCCCATGCTCAGCAGCAATCCGTTCCCGGTGATCGGCCGCAGGATGCGGATCGACGCGGGGGAGCGGCGATAATTCGCATGGTTGTCGACCAGCACATGATGGATCGCGTCGGGCGCGTTCAGCAGGACATTCTTGCGGCCCAGAAATTGCCGGACCATGCGGTCCTCGTGGTACGCCGCCTCGGGCCAGATCCCCAGCGCGTTCTCCCGGATCGCGCGCAGAAACGCGCGCATCGGCAACGGCGCCGCCGGTGGCGCTGGCACCGGCGGAACAAACAACGCGGGAGGCAGCGTGTCCATCAGTCGGGGATCACCGCGATGGCGGCCATTTCGATCAGGTAATCAGGGTGCGTGAAGCCGCTGACCGCGACCATCGTCGAGGCCGGCGGCGGGTTCGGGAAGAATTCGCGCCGCACGCGGTGGATGATGTCGAAGCCGCTCATGTCCTTCACGTAGACATCGACCCGGCAAATATCGGCCATCGTGCCGCCCGCCGCCTCGACCGCGGCTTTAACGTTTTCGCACATTTGCCGTGTCTGCGCCTCGATGTCTCCCACCCCGGCGATCGTGCCGTCGGCGCGTTTTGAGGTCATGCCCGAAATGAACACGAACCGCCCCTTCGCCTCGATCATGTTCGCCTGAGCGAAGTGGCCACTGGGTTTGCCGATCCGGTCCGAAACGACCTGTTGACGGGGCATGACGTTTACTCCGCGGCCGGTGCGTAGGCGGGGATATCGGCGCGCAGCGTGGTGTCCATCGGTCGCGGCCACCAGCGATGCTCCCACTCGCCATAGAACTTCTTCAGTTCCGGCATGACCTTTTCCGCGAACAACTTGCTGTTGTAGCGGGTCAGGTCCTTGCTCATGTTGCCGAACTGCATCAAAAGCATCAGGTTGCCGACGTTCAGGCTTTTCGACAATTCGATCATTTGTTCCGTCACCTGACTGGGCGATCCAATAACGATATAGCCGGCATCGACAAGATCCTTCATCTCCGTCGGCCGCGCGACGGTGCGCAAAGCGGCGGCGCTGACCTGGCTGCTCAGGCCGGAACGCTGCGTCGCCTCCGTGGAATAACCGGGAGGCGCCGCGAACCGCGGATCGAAATGCAGGCAGCGGCCGAAGAAATACTCCGCCGCCTCGGTGTAGATATCCATGGCCTGATCACGGCTTTCCGCCACCGCGATGGTCTGCGCGAAGGCGGCGCGGTACGGATTGCGGTCCTTGCCGAGCCGGTCCATTTCAGCCCAGTACCCATCCATCGTCGCCTGTCCGGCCTTGTGACCGTAGTACGAAAGATAGCAGTAGACGTAGTCCATCTCGGCGCACCAATGCCACGTCTCGACCGACCCGCCGCCGGGAATCCAGATCGGCGGATGCGGTTGCTGGATCGGCCGCGGCCAGACGTTGACGTAACGTTGCTGATTGTACCGCCCATTGAACGCGAACGTCTCCTTATCGGTCCAGGCGCGGATGATCAGGTCGTGCGCCTCAAGATACCGGTCCCGCAACTGGCTCGGGTTCTGGCCGTAAGCGAAACAATCGTCCATCGGCGTGCCGACCGGAAACCCCGCGATCAACCGGCCGCCCGAAATCACGTCCAGCATGGCGAATTCTTCCGCCACCCGCGTCGGAGGATTGTACAGCGCGATCGAGTTGCCCATGACGCAGATTGTCGCATCCGACGTCCGTCGCGCCAGTGAACTGGCGATTAAATTTGGCGAAGGCATCAGNNTATTCCAGTTCGTCCATGAAGTCGTTGTACATCAGATGCGCGCGCTTCGGATCGAACAGCGACGAGTGGATGTCCACCCACACCGACGGATGCTTCGTTTTGAAATCCTCGGGCAGTTCGGTATATGGCATCAGGTGAAACCACATCAGCTTCATGGCTGGACTACTCCCTGTTGAACCCGCCTTACGCCACGCCCGCGACCGCCAGCAGAGTGGCGAGACCCGCCTCCATCCCGCGCAGGCTGGTCGCCGGTTCGACATCGATCCATTCATCCAGCGAGTGCTCGCGCGCGCCATAACCGCCGGAGCCGATCTTGATCGCCGGGATGCCAAGGCTCATCGGGATGTTGGCGTCGGTCGAGGACGTGGCGAAGCCGACCTCAAACCCTTTCGCGCTGATCGCGGCCTTGGCGAGTTGGACCAGTTCGCACGATTCGCTGGTATGTCCGGCGGGCCGGTCGCCGATCAGCTCGAGATCCGCCGTCACTGGACCGTTGCGGGTCGATCGAACGTCGTTCTCCGCCGCCACCGAGGCATGCACGATCGCCACGAACCGCTTTTCGAGTTCGTCGAGTTCGCGCAGTGATTCCGACCGCAGATCGAAGTCCGTCCATACCGCGTTCGGAATGGAGTTGATCGAGGTACCGCCGCCGGTGACGCTCGCGCTGTAGGTGGTTCGTGGCTTCGCCGGCACGATCACGCGGCCCAGACGAGAAATCGCGTCGGCCATGGCGAACAGCGGGTTGACCACGCCGAACGCGCCATAGCTATGGCCGCCGGGAGCCTTGAACGTGACCCGGTATCGCTTCGATCCGACACCGCCGGTAACGATCCGTTCCATGTTCGGACTATCCACGGTGATGAAGTTGCTGATTCGATCCTTGTAGCGGCCCTTCTGAAACAAATGCCGCATGCCACGCAGGTCGCCGGTGCCTTCCTCGCCGACGTCCGCCACGAACAGAATGTCCGCTCGGGTTTCGATGCCCGCCGCGTCCATCGCCCGGATCCAGGCCAGCAGCACCGCGAGGCTGCGCGTGTCGTCGCCAATGCCGGGCGCGAACAGCTTGTTGCCCTGGCGCCGGACTTTCACGTTGGTCCCGGCCGGAAACACGGTGTCCAGGTGCGCCGCGACGCAGATCAACTGACCGTTGCCGATGCCGCGGCGAATGCCCGTGACATTGCCCTCGGCATCGATTTCCAGGTCAGTCAACCCATGCTCCTTCGCCATCTCGTACCACGACCGGGCGCGCACGCTTTCGGTGAACGAGGGCGATTCGATCTCGGTCAGCCGGATGATGTCCTCGACCGTGCGCTCATGCTCCGCCGCCAGCGTCTCGGCCGCGCGGCGGAACGTGTCGCTGTCGAGGATACGCTGGACGGTCATCTCGGCGTGGGTGCTCATTCGTTCGATCCTTGAAGCGTGCGACGGAGTTCCGGCAAGATGCCGCGGCGCGGGAGGAAATGTCGAATGACCCAGGAAGAATTGCAACGCCTGTTACCCGGATTGCCCCAACTTCTCGGCTTATCGGTGATCAGGGCGGAGAAAGACGGGGTCGTGGCGGAGCTTGTGATGCGGCCGGAGCTTTGCACTCTGGGCGATACCGTCCATGGCGGGACGATCATGGCGTTCGCCGACATAGCGGGCGCGATCGGCACGGTGATGAATTTGCGAGACGGGCAGGGTACCACGACGATCGAAAGCAAAACGAATTTCTTCGCCGGAGCCAAGGTTGGGACGACGCTGACCGCCGAGAGCGTGCCGCTGCATCGCGGCCGCCGCACGCAGGTCTGGGAGACACGGATCATCAATCCCGACGGCAGGCTGATCGCCAAGGTCACGCAGACCCAGATGGTGCTGTGAAGCGGAACCGCACCCCGACCGAGTTCACGATTTCTTAAGGGAAACCAAGGCACGATCGGAGTGCGGCAATCCCGCCGCTGGAGTAAGGCCCGATGCTGAGCATCGACGTCGAACTCCGGTGGGGTAAGCGTCGCTTTCGGATCAGAATAACGTTCCGAAGATAGCTTACTCACCGGCCCCGGCGGACAGTTAGCAGCCGTCCGTCGGGAGCCCGGAGATACCAGATTCGCCCGTTCGCGTCTATCCACGCGTATGTAGTACTTCCGCGTCCGGCCGATCGAGGTTACCCTGCCAGGCCAAACCGGAGGGAACCAATATGAAAGCCGCGGTCTTCCACGCGCCCCATCAGCCGCTGACCATCGAGGACGTCGAGATCGAAAAACCGAAGCGGCGCGAAGTTCTGCTGCGCACCGCCTATGCCGGGCTGTGCCACTCGGACCTGCATTTCATGGAAGGGCTGTATCCCTATCCCGCCCCCGCCGTGCTCGGCCATGAAGGCGCCGCTGTCGTCGAGGCCGTTGGTGAAGACGTCACCTACGTCAAACCCGGCGACCACGTCATCACCTGCCTGTCGGTGTTTTGCGGAGAGTGCGACTATTGCACAACCGGCCACACCAATCTCTGCGACAATACCGCGGTGAAGCTGCTGCCGGGCGCCGCGCGCCGCCTCAGGTGGAAAGGCCAGACCCTCAATCAGGCATTCAATCTTTCGGCGTTCGCCGAGCACATGCTGGTGCACGAACACGCGGTGGTGAAAATCGGCAAGGACATCCCGCTCGATCGCGCCGCGTTGGTCGGCTGCGGCGTCATGACCGGCGTCGGCGCGGTGTTCAACGCGGCGAAGGTCGAGCCTGGCTCGACGGTCGCGGTCGTCGGCTGCGGCGGTATCGGTCTGTCGGCGGTCAACGGCGCGGCTTTGGCCGGCGCCTCGAAGATCATCGCCATCGACACCAACCAGTCGAAGCTGGAAAAAGCGCTGGAGATGGGCGCCACCGATATCATCAACGCCTCCAACGTCGATCCGGTCGCGGCGGTGAAGGACATGACCAACGGCCAGGGCGTGCCCTATTCGTTCGAGGCGATCGGTTTGAAAACGACCGCGGAACAATGCTTCGCCATGCTGCGGCCGGGCGGCGTCGCGACCATCATCGGCATGATCCCGTTCGGCACCAAGATCGAGTTGCACGGCGCCGACTTCCTGCGCGATCGCAAAATCCAGGGCACGAGCATGGGCGGCAACCGGTTCCGCGTCGACATGCCGCGGTTGCTGGAATTATGGCGTCAGGGCCGCCTGAAACTGGATACGCTGATCTCGGGGAAAATCAAACTCGACCAGATCAACGAAGGCTTCGAGATGCTGAAGTCCGGTGCGCCGGTGCGCAATCTGATCGATTTCGGAGTCGTCTGACGATGCAATTCGGAGCCGGCTTTCCGTTGCAAGCGCTGCCCGGCGCCGCCGCGATCCGCGATTACGCCGTGGCGCTGGAGCAAGCCGGCTTCGATTTCACCAGCACGGCCGGCCATACGCTCGGCCAGCCAGCCGGGACCTACCCCGACCGTGCCACGCCGCAATACACCGGCCCGTTCAACGATCCGTTCGTAACCTTCGCGTATCTGGCGGGAGTCACGTCCCGCATTCGTTTCATGAGCGCCATCCTGGTGTTACCCGCGCTGCCGACCGGTCTGGTAGCGAAACAAGCGGCCGAGCTTTCCTTGATCAGCGGCGGCCGTTTCGACCTCGGCGTTGGCGTCAGTTGGAACGCCGCGGAGTATCGCGCGCTTGGCATGGACATGCGAACCCGCGGCGCCAGGCTGGAGGAACAGGTGGCGCTGCTGCGTCGCCTCTGGTCCGAACCGTACGTGACCTTCAAGGGCCGGTTTCACGACTTCGACAATATCGGGCTCGCGCGGGCGGTCGCGGCGCCGATCCCGATCTGGTTCGGTACGGGAACGGATGAACACGTGTTGCGCCGGGTCGCCCGCCTCGCCGATGGCTGGATGACGATCGGCGATTTCCTGCCGCATGTCGCCAGATTTCAGCAACACCTGCGTGATGCCGGCCGCGATCCGGCGGAGTTCCCGATCCGCGGTTCGCTGGTGGCGGGTGACGGTGGGCCGGAGGCGTGGCGCAAGACCGCCCGCGACTATCAGGCCGCCGGCGTCACCCACATAACGATTGGCGCGCCGCCCACGCTGACGCCCGAGCAGGCGCTGGACCGCGTCATCGAGGCCCGGGCTGCGATCAGCGGAAGCGCCAGGGCGCTGCCCCCGGGTCAGGCCCAGGGCAGACTCTGAAACCCGCGAGGGGCATCGCCTCCCTTGATCCGCTTCGCGGCCCAAGCCCCACCTCGCGCGTCAGGCGCGAGGGCAGGCACACCCCCTCCTCAAATTGACGGGTTCCAAGGGGGGATATCGCCCTTGGCGGAGGTCCAGGAAGCCTGCCCCGGGCTTGACCCGGGGGCAGAGCCTCCTGGTGGGGTCCGGGGCAAGCCCCGGCGCTTCCCCTAATCCAGCCCGCGTTCCTTCTTCCACGCCGCGAAATCGGCCTTGCACTGGTCGTTCTGCGCCGGGAACAGTCCGATCAGCGAACGGCCTTTCTTCACCTCGGCCTCGGCGAACTCGTCGAACAGCGTCTGAGCCGCCGCTTCCGCCGCGATCTCCTCCACCAGATCGGCCGGTATGATCACCACGCCGTCGCAATCGCCAACCACCACATCGCCCGGATACACCGCGACTCCGCCGCACGCGATCGGCAGCCCGATGTCATACGGTTGATGCACGATCGGGCTCGGCGGCGACGTCGGCCGCCGGTGATACGCCGGCAGGCCGGTTTTCAGGATGCCCTCGGAATCCCGCAACCCGCCGTCCGTCACGATGCCGGAGCAACCGCGCGCCGCCAGCCGGCCGATATACAGATCGCCCGCCGACGCGGCCCGCGCATCGCCGCGCGAATCGACCACCAGGACATGGCCAGGAGGGCACTCTTCCATGGCCTTTTGCTGAACGTTGCCGAGGGGGCTGGATTTGTCTTTCCGATGCGGAATGAACCGCATCGTGTAGGCGAACCCCACCATGCGCGGGATATCCAGCCGCAGCGGTGAGACCTCCTGCAGAAACATGTTGTTGAAGCCTCGGCGGTTCAGCAGTCCCGTCAACGTCGAGGTGGCCGCCCCATTCAGTGCGTCCTTGGTCTTTTGCGAAAGTTCTGGGGTCTTCTGCGATAGCTCTGGCATGCGTGCCTCCCTTGCTGGCGTGCTGTCTTAGCCGGTCACGCGCCGCCGGAGAAGAACCGGCCGCCGCTCAACCGCGTCTGGCCGCGAAACTCCGCCACCACGGAGCCGTCCGACGATCCCGTGACGCACACGTCATAAATGCCGGAGCGCCCGATCGCGACCGTTCTTCCGCTGTCGCGGTCAGGGTTTCCCCCAATCGTCCGGGCCGGAGATACGCGATGCCGGCGTGCCGCGCGACGGCTTTCTCGCCATGCCGTTCGCCGCGAACGCCATGGCGGAATCCGCCAGCGTGAAGATGAACCCGCCGTGGCAAAGGCCCAGGCCGTTGACCATGTCGGAACGCACCGGCATCGACAGGCGAGCCTGTCCGGCGGCGACATGATCGATCGTCATGCCAGGTCCGCGGCTGGCCGCGTCGCCGTCCCACATCGCATCCGCGCAGCGTCGCGCGAGACTGCCGGCGTCAGTCATTGGTTGAACAGCGGCGGCCGCTTTTCCTGAAACGCGCGCACCCCCTCGGCGTAATCGGCGGTACGCCCCGACTCGCCTTGCAGCCGCGCTTCCAGATCGAGCTGAGCGTGCAACGAGTTCGTTTCGGCTACGGCGAACAACTGCTTCATGCGAGCCAGCGCGCCGGCCGGAGCTTTCGCCAGACCCGCCGTCACCGCCTCGGCTTCCACGATCAGCGACGCGTCATCCACCGCTTTCCAGATCATCCCCCAGGCCGCCGCCGTTTCGCCGTCGATGGCGTCCCCCAGCATCGCCAGGGCCCGCGCCCGCGCCTCCCCGATCGAGCGGGTCAGAAAGAAGCTCGCCCCGGAATCCGGCACCAGTCCGATCTTCACGAACGCCTGCACGAAACGCGCGCTTTTCGCCGCCAGAACGATATCGCACGCCAGAGCGAAGCTGGCGCCCGCGCCCGCCGCCACGCCATTGACCGCGCGCACCACCGGAAGCCGAGAACCACGCAACCGCCGCACCACCTCATGGTGATACGTGCCCGCCAGAGCTTCCAGGTCCGGCGGACCACCGGGACCTGGCGTAACCTCGGGACCCAGTTCCTGACCGGCGCAAAAGCCGCGGCCGTTGCCCGTCAGCAACACAGCGCGGGTCGCCAGATCGTCCTCCGCCGCGCCGATCGCCTGGAGCAATTCGGTCAACATCGCGGGGTTGACCGCGTTCAACTTCTCGGGCCGGTTCAGGATCAGTTTGCGCCAGCCGTCTTTCACTTCAATCGCGATCACTTCGAAATCTCCCTTACGAATCGACCATGACTTTGCCGTGACGTTCCGGGTTCGCCAGATCGGCATGCGTGTGTTTCGCCGCGTGCGGGTCGGAGCCGCGGATGCCGCGACAAATGGTCCGGACCAGGACCTGGCCCAACTCCGGCACCGGGTCGGGCAACGTATCGACCCTGATATGTCCATCGCGAAAGATCGCGGCGCGCATGCGGTTGCCTCCCTGGTTCGCGCCAGGTTAAGCGGTTCGACGCGGTTCGCTCAAGCCGCGACGTTATCCAGCAACCGCACCGAGCCCAGTCGCGCCGCCGCGATCAACCGCGCGCCGGGTCGGGGCGCCGCGATTTCCGTCAACGTCGCTCCATCCACCAACGCGAAATAATCGACGTCGAACCCCGCATCCCGCAACTCCGCGCGCGAGTCGTTCAATGTGCGTTCGCCACGCGCCGCCGCCGTCAGCATGGCATGCAGCAGGGGTGCCCGCGCGCGTTCGGTCGCGCTGAGAAACCGGTTGCGCGACGACATCGCGAGGCCGTCTCGTTCCCGCACCGTTTCAACGCCGACGACCGACAGCGGCAGCAGAAGATCCTCGACCATCCGCCGCACGACCTGCGATTGCTGCCAGTCCTTCTCACCGAAATACGCGCGATCCGGCCGCACCTGACCGAACAGTTTGGCGCACACCGTCGCGACACCTCGAAAATGTCCCGGCCGCGCGGCGCCCTCCCAGTTCTCCGCCGGTCCGCCCACGTCGATCGTCGTCGCGCCGCCGTCCGGATACATCGTCGCGACGTCCGGCATCCATACCAGGTCGCAGCCGCTCGCGCGCAGGATCGCGAGGTCACCCGCCTCATCGCGCGGATATCGCGACAGGTCCTCACTGGCGGCGAACTGCAGCGGATTGACGAAAATCGAGGTCACCGTCGCCGCGCCCGACGCCACCGCCGCGCGCACCAACGCGCGATGGCCGTCATGCAACGCGCCCATGGTCGGCACCAGAGCCAGCGCGCCGCGCGACGCCCTCAGCTCGCCGACGGCGTCACGTAAGTCAGGCAAAGCGCGGGCGATGTGCATTGGATACCCTTTGGGCCCTGGCTGGCCAACTCCTCGGGACGGGACCTTGGTCCGGCCGCCATCCAAGGGCAACATGGTGTCGAAGCATGGGAGACCGGCATGAAACTCGCGGGAAAGATCGCGTTGATCACAGGTGGCTCGCGGGGCATCGGGCGCGCGACCGCGCTCGCCTTCGCCGCCGAGGGCGCGGATATCGCGTTTTGTCACCTGAACGATGGCGAAAAGGCCGAACAAACCGCGGCCGAAATCCGCGCCCTCGGCCGACGAGCGACGCATGGCTCCGTCGATGTGGCGGACATCGCCGCCGGCCGTGCGTTCGTGGCCGAGATGTCGGAGAAATTCGGTCCGATCGACATCCTGTTCAACAACGCCGGCATGAACATCCGCAAGCCGTTCGAGGCCTACACCGAGGACGATGTCGACCGCATCCTGTCGGTGCACGTGAAGGGCATGTTCTTCATGGCGCAGGCGGTTTACCCCGCGATGGTCGCGCGCGGAGCCGGGTGCATCATCAACGTGGCCTCGCAGCGCGGCCTGAAAGGCGCGGTCAATTCAGCCCCCTATTCCGCCGCCAAGGCCGCGATCATGGGGTTCACCCGCGCTCTGGCGTGGGAGGCGACGCCGAAAGGCATTCGCGTCAACGCGATCGCGCCGGGTCCCATCGTTACCGACCTGACCGCGACGATGACGCCGGAGGATCGCCAGGCGTTCATCGACGCGCTGCCCATCGGCCGCTTCGGCCGGCCGGAGGAAATCGCCGCCACCGCGTTGCTGCTGGCCGGTCCGGATGGCGGCTTCTATGTCGGCGCCACGCTGTCGCCCAACGGCGGGGACGTGATGTATTGAGGCTCGCTCGTGAGTTCGTCATGGCCCGGCTCGACCGCATGGGCATCAGGTTAAACCACCGTGGAGGAAATCGTTCGCCCTCGCCGTCATCCTCGGGCTCGACCTGAGGATCTCTCGACCCGCCAAGGTCTTCAAAAGCCGGGCAATGTGCCTGAACGGGCCGATCCCCGGGTCGAGCCCGAGGATGACGATTGGGAGCCCGAGGACGACGATGGGGGGAGGCTCTCGCTTCGACGGCTTAACCTGATGTCTATGGGGGCCGGCGGGGCCGTGACGAACGCTGCCTCGGAGTCTCGATGTTTACGTCATTTGGTATAACTCCATTACCGACCGAAACGATTCATCTCCCGTTCGAAGCCGGGCCGTATCGCATGGCCATGGGTCTGGTCACCGTGCCGGAACCGCGATGGTTCGAGATCGACTCGCGCTACAAGGACGACATCGCCGAACGCCGCCGCCTGTTGGCCGCCCATCGCGCCGACGTACTGGGCTTCGAACCGGGGTCGGAACTCGCGCGCGCCGAAACGCTGCGCATGGTGACCGAGCATCTGACCCGCGTGCACCCCTCCTGGTTCGAACACCACGGCGCCACGCTGCGCAATCACCTGACCGGCGAACAATGGGACAGCGCCGCGCACGAACCACTCGAACTCGCCGGCCGGCTGGTGCAGGAGGATCTGTGCCTGATCGAACTTTCTCCCGAGGGGCCGCGCCTGACCGCCGCCATCCTGTGTTTTCCCAGCCGCTGGCGCCTGCGCGAAAAGCTCGGCCGGCCGCTGGCCGACGTCCACGGCAACGTCCCCCTGTACGCGGACCGATTGGCGCGGCCGGTCGATCGCTTCATGGCGCATGTCCGCCCGGATCACATCGCCGCCCGCCTGAACTGGTCCGTGATGGACGACCCCACCTTGTTCCAGCCCACCGGCAAGTGGCGCACCGAGCAAGACGCCTCGATCACCGAACGCAACGCAGGCGAGCGCCTGTTCCTCCGCGTCGAGCGCCAGACTCTGCGCCGCCTGCCGGCCAGCGGCGCCGTGCTGTTCGGGATTCGCGTCCACGTCTATCCGCTGGCGTCGGCGGTGCTCACGCCCGAGACCGCCGCGGCACTTGCCAGCGCCGTCCGCGCGTTGCCGCCGGAGATGGCTCACTACAAAAGCCTGCCGATGTTCCAATCCGCGTTGCTGGCCTGGCTCGACCGGCGCGCGGGCTGAACGGTCCGCGTTCCCGGCCGCGCGGCCTGCGCCGTCCTTGTTCCCCCGTCATCCCGGGCCTGACCCGGGATCATCCGCCGCCCCTCGCCGCCGACCGAGACCCTCCATCCAGACGCCGCCCCGTCAGGCCCCCAGCCTCCGCGCCGGCGTGCTACACTCCCATCGAACCAGCAAAGCGGACCAACATTCATGGCCGACGCAGCCAATCCGGCCGACGGACAGGCGAAACAACCTCCGCGGCTGATCGCCCTCGATTGGGGGACGACATCCCTCCGCGCCTGGCTGCTGGGCGACGGAGGCACCGTCATCGACTCCGCCGCCTTCCCCTGGGGCATCATGGCGGTCCCCGATGGAGATTTCGCCAAAGCCCTCGCCACCGTCACCGGCCCCTGGACCCAGCACCACGAAGCGCTCCCAATGCTCGCCTCGGGCATGGTCGGCAGCGCCCAGGGCTGGCGGGAGATCCCGTATGTGGATTGTCCGGCGGGGGTGGACGAACTCGTCGCCGCGCTGAAACGGCAACTCGCCTTCGGCATTCCGCTCCCCATCGTCCCCGGCGTCACCATCGGCGGCGCCTTTCCCGACGTCATGCGCGGCGAGGAAGCCCAGATCGCCGGCGCTCTGGAACTGATCCCGGCCCTTCACGCACACGCCCGCCTCGTCCTGCCAGGCACCCATTCGAAATGGGTAACCGTGCGCGACGGCGCGATCGTCGCCTTCACCACCTCCATCACCGGCGAGCTGTTCGCCGTTCTCAGCAAGCATTCGATCCTCGGCCGCCCCGCCCTCGCCGCCGGTAAAACTACCCCCGATCCGAACCCAACCCCAGAATCCTGGGCTGCCTTCGAGCAAGGCGTCGCCGCCATCCGGGACAACCCATCGCGCGGCCTCGGATCGCTGCTGTTCTCTGCCCGCACGCTGGTGTTGACCCACCGAATGCCGCCCGAGGTCAGCCTCGACTACCTCTCCGGCCTGCTGATCGGCGACGAACTCCGCAACGCCCTGGCGGAACAGCCGCGCCAGGACACCGCCACGCTGGCCCTGATCGGCGAGCGCGCGTTATGCCAGCACTACGTCCGCGCCCTCGCGCTGTTCGGCGTCGCCGAGCCACCGGTCATCGCCTCCGCCGCCGTCGCCGGCTTGTGGCGGATCGCCGAAGCAGCCGCGCTCGTATCGCCTCGATGGAGCCCCCCACCATGACCTTGCACGATTACCTGGACCGCCTGCCGCTGATCGCCATCCTGCGCGGCGTCACCCCGGACGAGGTGGCGCCGATCGGCCGCGCGCTGGCCGCCGCCGGTTTCTCCACCATCGAAGTCCCGTTGAACTCGCCCAACCCGATCGAGAGCATTCGCCGCCTCAACGAAGCGCTCGGCACGTCGTGCCTGATCGGCGCCGGCACGGTCATGACTCCCGGCCAGGTCGCCGACATCGCCTCCGCCGGAGGACGCCTGATCGTCATGCCGCACAGCGATCCCGCCGTCGTCCGAGCCGCCAAAGCGGCGAACCTGTTCTGCGTCCCGGGTGTCGCCACTCCGAACGAGGGCTTCGCCGCGCTCGCCAACGGCGCCGACGCCCTGAAACTGTTCCCCGCCGAGCAACTGGGTCCCGCGGTCGTCAAAGCCTGGCGCGCGGTGTTCGCGAAAGCGCTTCGGTTCCTGCCGGTCGGCGGCATCACCACCGCCAATCTCGCCGCGTATCTCAGCGCCGGCGCCGACGGTTTCGGTCTCGGCTCCTCGCTGTACCGCCCAGGCCTGAGCGCCGAGGAAGTCGGCACACGCGCGAAGGACTTCGTCGAAGCCCTACGCCTCGCTCGCGCGGGTTAACCCTCAGTGCGACAGCAGCATC
>PLSZ01000602.1 GCA_003164305.1 Acetobacteraceae bacterium | reverse complement strand
TCGCCACCGCGCCGGCGATCGCCAATGCCATCCACAACGCGCTCGGCGTGCGGCTGCGGGCCTTGCCGATGAACCGCGCCGCCGTGCTGACGGCGCTGGCGGGGAAAAGCTGATGGTGATGAACCGCTTCGAATGGACCAGCGCCGGCACCCCAGCCGAGGCCGCCGAGGCCGCCGCGTCGATCGTCGCCGAGGCGATGCTCGCGATGCCGGGCAGTGCGCCCGGCGAGGCCCACGTGTTGAAGGCGGGCGGCATCGATCTGCTCGACCTGATGAAGGAAGGGCTGCTGCATCCTGGCCGGCTGGTGAATTTGCGCGACATTCCAGGCCTGAACGCGATCGCCGCCGACGCCTCGCGGATTGGCGCGCTGGTCACTTTGGAGCAACTGTCGGTCCATCCCGCGACGAGGCTAAGCTACACCGCGGTCGCCAATGCCGCGGGCGCCTCGGCCAGTCCGCAAATTCGCCATGTCGCGACGTTGGGAGGCAATTTTCTGCAACGTCCGCGCTGCTGGTATTTCCGTTCGGTCGCGCATCATTGCGCGCGCAAAGGCGGCGATCACTGCTTCGCCTTTTCCGGGGAGAACCAGTACCACGCTGTATTCGGTCACGACGGATGCGCCATCGTGCATCCCTCCACCGTCGCGACGGCGTTGCTGGCGCATGACGCGCGGGTGGAGTTGGTGAACGCTCAGGGCGCGACACGGGTCGTGCCGCTGGCGTCGTTTCTTGTCGGACCCGACGTCGATGTCACGCGCGAAACGGATCTGCGCGCCGGGGAGGTGTTGACCGCGGTGTTGCTGCCCCCCGTCGCGGCCGGCTCGCGGTCGGTCTTCATGAAGCAAGCGGAACGGTTGTCCGCCGACTGGCCGATCGCCGATGTCGCCGTCGTGCTGGATCGCGCGCCGGACGGACAGTGCCGCGCTGCCTCCATTGTACTGGGCGCCGCCGCTCCGGTACCGTGGCGCGCGCGGACGGCCGAGGCCACGTTGACCGGCCGGGTTATCGACGCCGCGGCGGCGCGCGCGGCGGGGGAGGCGGCCATCGCCGGCGCCGCGCCGCTCAGCCACAACGCTTACAAATTGCCGATCCTGGCGACTCTGGTACGCCGGGCCGTGCTGGCGGCGGCCGAAATCCCCGATCAGGAGACGATGCCATGACGTTACGAACGCCCAGACGCCAGACCGCGCTTGGCCTTTTGGCCGCCGCCGGTGCCGCGCTGACGCCGGTATTGTCGTCAGCCCAGGAACTGGCTCCGATTGTGTTGCCGGCGCCGCGGGAAGATTTCGGGCGGTCGCTGGGGCAGGTGTTGAAAGCGCGGCAGTCGCGGCGGGAGTTCGCGCCGCGTCCGCTGCCGCCGCTGGTGCTGTCGGAGTTGCTGTGGTCCGCCTATGGCGTGAACCGGGCGGCCACCCAGGACCGCACCGCGCCGTCATGGCGGCATGCACGGGAAACTCAGATCTACGGCGTCACCGCCGAGGGTGCCTGGCAATACGATCCGCTGACGCATCGTCTGCTGCCGCGTCTGGCCGGTGACATCCGCGCCCAGGCCGGGACGCAGGATTATGTCGCCGGCGCGCCACTCAATTTGGTGTATGTCTCCGATGCCACGCATATGAGTGGCGTGTCGCGGGAGGAACAGCATCGCGTCGCCGCGGCGGATATCGGCTGCATCGGCCAGAATGTCTATCTTTATTGCGCCTCGGAAGGGCTGGCGTGCGTGTTCCGCGCATCGTTGGACACCGACCGGCTGGCCGGGACATTGAGGCTGGCGGAAACGCAATTCATCAGTTTCGCACAGACGGTGGGATATCCGAAGGGATAATGCCTCAGACCTGGTTCTTTCGGACGTGGCGCCGTGCGGTTTTTGGCCGAGGCGGTGTTCGGCGCCGGCATCGCCGGCAGCGTGATCGGGATCGCGTCGTCCAGGATCGTGGCGACGGTTTCCGGATGGCCGGGGCCAATTTCCCGCACCGCGGTCGCCGGCGGATTTCTGTTCTCCGCCGCGGTCGGAATAGTCTTCGGCTATTTTCCCGCCCGCGAAGCCGCCAGCCTCAATCCGATCGAGGCGCTGCGTTACGAGTAAGAAGGCACGAAACTTGCTGGTTGCGGTTCATGCCGAATGCGTCATCCTGGCGACGGCTCAACGGAAGGAGACGCGGCGATGGCGGTTCATTCAATCCCAACACGACGGCGGCTGTTGCTGGCGGCATCGTCGTTGCCTCTGTCGGCGCCGATGATCTGGACCCGCCGGGCCACGGCGGCGCAACAGTTGGTGGTGCGCACGCCGGGCGGATCCTTCGATGAGGTCAAGAAGAAAACTGTCTACGACCCGTTCCGCGAAGCCACGGGGATTGAGATCGTTCCGGTTGCCGCCACCGCCGCGAAGCTGCTGGCGATGTTCAAAGCGGGACAGGTCGATATCGACGTCATCGACACCGGCGACGACGTGTTGCTGCAGCTTGAGAAAGCCGGCGCGCTGGATCCGATGCCGTATAAAGACTTCAAATACACCAACCCTGACGATATCGAGCCGGGTGTGAAGCGGTCCCACCAGGTTGGCTCCTTCGTCTACGCGTTCGTGCTTGGCTCCAACACCCAGGCTTACCCCGCGGGCAAAGAGCCCAAAAACTGGGCTGAATTCTGGGATGTCAAGGCATTCCCGGGACCGCGCGGACTGGCCGACATGGCGTCCGGCGCGCCCAACCTGGAGATCGCGTTGATCGCGGATGGCGTGCCGATGGACAAGGTCTATCCGGTCGATATCGATCGCGCGTTTAAGTCGATGTCGCGCATCAAGGACTCGGTGCCGAAATTCTGGGACACCGGCGCGTTGGCCGCGCAAATGCTGGCCGACAAAGAAGTGGCGCTGGAGGTCCTGTGGAGCACAAGGTTGCAGGTCGCCGCCGATGGGGGAGCGTCGGTCGCGGCGCAATGGAACCAGAATCAGATTTTGGTGCAGGCCTATGGACTGACCAAAGGTGCCAGCAACGCCGCGGCAGGGGTCAGGTTCATCGACTACAGCATCAGCCCCGAGGTACAGGCGCGCTGGTTGAAGGCCTACAAAGCCATTCCGGTCAATCAGAAAGCATATCCTGACACATCGCCGCAATTGATCGACCCGACAACGAAATTGCCCTGGACGAAGTCGAAGGGCTTCCAGAACGATATCGAATGGTGGGCGGAGAATCGCACGAAGGTCAGCGACTACTGGTCTAAATGGGTTCTGCGATGAACGAGGCATCCTTGCCCGGACATGGCAAGGGTGCATTGAATCTGGAGGGCCTGACGAAGCTGTATGGCGAGGAGCGTGTCGTCGACGCCATCGACGCGCGGATCAGGCCGGGAGAGTTCTTCTCGCTGCTCGGCCCTTCAGGCTCCGGAAAGACAACGACGTTGATGATGATCGCGGGGTTCGTGACGCCGGATGGCGGTGCGATCAAGGTGGATGGCGCCGATTTTACCCACATGCCGCCGCAACGCCGCGGTCTGGGCATGGTGTTTCAGAATTACGCGATCTTTCCGCACCTGAATGTGTTCGAAAATGTCGCGTTTCCGTTGCGCGCGCGGCGCGTGCCGGAGCCCGAGTTGCACCAGCGCGTGCAAGAGGCACTTGAACTGGTACGCCTGGACCGTTTCGCGAAGCGTTTCGCGCGGCAATTATCGGGAGGGCAGCAGCAACGCGTGGCGATCGCTCGTGCCATCGTGTTTCGCCCTGGGATCGTTCTGATGGACGAACCGCTCGGCGCGCTGGACAAGAACCTGCGTTATGAAATGCAAGTAGAAATCAAGGAAATCCAGCAACGCCTCGGCATGACCGTGGTTTACGTGACGCACGATCAGGAGGAGGCGATGAACATGTCCGACCGCATCGCCATCATGAACCACGGCCGCATCGAGCAACTGGGTCCTCCCACCGAAATTTATGAGCGACCGATCAATGCGTTCATCGGCCGCTTCCTGGGCGAGGCGAACCTGATCGCGGGCACATTGGAACAGATCGCGGGTGAAGAGGCGTCGGTGCGCTCGGATGATGGGATCCTGTTGCGTGGTCGTTTCAATCGTATCGCGACCGGAGGGCGTAAAGCGTCGCTGTTCGTGCGACCGGAGAAGTTGAGTTTCGGGGCCGCAGCGGGTGGTAACGTTGTCGAAGGCACGGTCCGGCGCCGATCGTTCCTGGGGAACATCATTCGCACCGTGGTGCAGGCCGCCCCAGAGACCCATCTGACGATCGATCAACCTAACTTAAACGAAGGCACCGAACCCGAAGTCGGCGCGACGGTCACCGTTAACTGGTCGGTCGCCCACAGCCTGATTCTGTTGGACTAATATGCGAGACCGCACCGCTTTGCTGATGTTACCCGCCTTCGCCATGCTGGCCGTGGTGTTCCTGACGCCGTTGGTCTGGTTCTTCATTCAAACGTTATTCGCCGATCCTTCAGTGCTGTGGGATGAAATCGTCACCGTCGTGACGTCGCGGGCCATGTCGCAGGCGATTCTCACGACGAACTGGGTCTCGGCGCTGGTAACCATCACCGTGCTGGTGACGGGCTATCCGATCGCATACTACCTGGCGAACCGAGGCGGACCGCGCTTTACCTTGGTACTGTTCTGCGTCGTCGTGCCGTATTTCACCAGTGTGATCGTGCGCACCTATTCGTGGATGGTGCTTCTGGGCCGCACCGGTTTGATCAATCAGGCGCTGCAAGGTCTTGGTGTGATCGATGCGCCGCTGCCGCTGCTTTACAACAAGATCGGCATCGTGATCGGCATGACCTATGTTCTGCTGCCCTACATGGTGCTGACCTTGTTCGCCGCGATGAAGTCGATCGATGGCAATCTTATTCGAGCCGCCCGCGGCATGGGCGCCAGTGGCCTGATGATCTTCTGGCGGATTTATCTGCCATTGAGTTTGCACGGCGTGATCTCCGGCGCGCTGATCGTGTTCATTCTGTCGATCGGGTTTTTCATTACGCCCGCGTTGATGGGCGGCCCGTCAGACGTGATGGTCGCGATGCTGATCGAGCGGTCGGTGGAGATCACCCTCGATTGGCCGGCGGCGGCGGTGATGTCATTGTTCCTGCTGGCCGTCACGTTGGTGCTGTACGCGATTTATTATCGGGTCACCGACCTGCGCCGGTTGATGGGGACCTGATGCAGCGCGCTTTGCCGATTTATGTCGTGTCGATCTGCCTGGTGCTGATGGGGCCGATCGTGATCGTGGTGATCCTGTCGTTCAGCGGTGCCGGTTACCTGCGGTTCCCGCCGACGTCGTTTTCGTTGCGTTGGTTCGCGCGTTTCCTCGGCGATCCGCAATGGCGGGCATCGTTGTGGTACAGCGTGATCATCGCGGCGATCGCCTGCGTCGTCGCCACGATAGTGGGGTTCTTCGCCGCTTATGCGTTCGTGCGCGGCGCCTTTCCGGGCAAAAAATTGCTGCTGTCGGTGCTCCTGCTGCCGATCATCGTGCCAACGGTGATCACCTCGATCGCGATGTACTTTCTGTCCGCGCGCTGGCATCTGGTCGGCAACCTGGTCTGGATCGGCATCTGCCACGCGGTGATCGCTCTGCCGGTGGTGTTGCTGATCCTGCTGTCGTCCCTGCAAGGTGTCGATCCGAATCTGGAGCGTGCCGCTTTGAGTCTCGGCGCCAGCCGTGCCCGGCTTTTTCTCCGCGTCGTCGTGCCGCTCGCGGCACCTGGTCTGATCTCGGCGGCGCTGTTCGCGTTTCTGGCGTCGTTCGACGAACTGATAATTTCCTTGTTCCTGACTGGCATCCGGGCACAGACGCTACCGGTACGTATCTGGAACAGTCTGCACTTGGAGATCGAGCCGACCATTGCCGCGGTCAGCGCCTTTCTGATCGGTGTGACGGCGCTGGTGCTGCTGCTTGACTTCTTGCTGCGCGGGCGGCGCGCGGCCACCATGAACGCACAACGATAGGGGATTGTTCCGATGACGCTGGCTCGGCATGGAGCGATCGTGATTGGCGCCGGGGTCGCCGGTTTGTCCACGGCCTTGTATTTGCGCCGCGCCGGCGTCGAGGTCGCGGTGATCGATCCGCTGCCGCCCGCCGGAGGTGCCTCGTTCGGCAACGCCGGGCTGTTGAGTCCCGACACCGCGGTGCCGATCGCGCTGCCTGGCATGCTGCGCAAGGTTCCAGGCTGGCTCATGGATCCTTTGGGCCCGCTGTCGGTACGGCCGGCTTATTTTCCGCGCGCTTTGCCCTGGCTGATGCGTTGGATCGAGGCTGGACGATTGGATCGTGTGCTCGTGATTTCCGACGCGATGCGCGCGCTGCATGGCGAGTCGTTGGGATGTTGGCAGGAACTGTTGGGGCCGTCGCTGTATCGTGACCTGATCCGGCCGACTGGTCAGGTGCAGGTGTGGGAAGGCGACGCGGATACGGCGAACGCCCAGGTTGAAAAGCGGGTGAGGGAGAGGCATGGGATCAGGGCGGATGTTCTGACCGCGGACGATTTGCGGCAGATGTTCCCCGGCATCGCGCGCGAGGTGACTCGCGGTCTGCTTGTGCCTGGCAACGGGTTTACCGTCAGTCCGGGGCGCAGCGTGCGCACGTTGGGGGAGTTATTTCAGCAAGAGGGCGGCGTGCTGATCAACGAACGTGCCATGAAACTCATTCCGGCCGAGGGGGGCGGCTGGATGGTGATGACCAATGCCGCGAACCGCTCGACCGAGCATGTTGTCGTCGCGACGGGGGCGTGGTCGCGGCAATTGCTCGATCCTTTGGGGATTAAGGTCGCGCTGGAAACCGAGCGTGGCTACCACGCCATGCTGTTCGACCCCGAGGTGATGCCGTCGCTGCCGATCAGCAACAAAACCCGCGCGTTCGGCGTGACGCCGATGGAGGATGGGTTGCGTGTCGCGGGGACTGTTGAAATCTCCGGTCTCGATGCGCCGCCAAATGAGGAACGGGCGAAGATCCTTGTTCAGCATGCGAAGCAAATGTTCCCGGCGTTGCGCGGTGAGAAGGTGCGATACTGGATGGGTTTCCGGCCGTCCACGCCTGATAGTTTACCAATTCTGGGTGGCGTGCCCGATCGTCCCGGTTTGCATTTCGTGTTTGGGCACGGTCATTTCGGCATGACAGGTGGACCGCCCAGTGGACGGCTGGTTGCGCGGCTGATCACGGGTCAGGCGCCGGGGATCGACCCCGCGCCATATTCCGCGCAACGCTTCCGCTGAAGGAACAGGATCATGGCGGATATCTTCCATTCCGGCTTCAAATCGATGCCGTATTGGTGGGAGGCGTATCATCCCACCGCGACCGATCCGGTGGATTTGCCATCCCGTGTGCGCGTGGCGATCGTCGGCGGCGGCTATGGCGGCTTGTCCACTGCCTTGGAGGCGGCGAAGCACGATATCGGTTGTGTCGTCCTGGAAGCCGCTGAGCTCGGCTTCGGCGCCAGCACGCGCAACGGCGGCGGCGTCAGTGGCGGCGTCAACATCGGCAAGAGTTTTTCAGGCAAGGGTCTCGATCCGTCATCGGAACGGGCACAGGCGGTGCTGGCCGACGGCGCGGACGCGTTCGGCCTGATCGAGCGCCTGATCGCGGAAGAAAAGATCGAGTGCCACTGGAAGAAAACCGGCCGATTCGTCGGCGCGTGGACTCCGAAGCATTATGCCGCGCAGGCGAAGAAGATCGCGCTGTTGAATGAAGCCGCGCGCTCCGAGGCTTACATGATTCCGCGCGAACACCAGCGCGAGGAAATGGCGAGCGACTATTATTACGGCGGCATGGTGGTGGAGCGGTCGGCGCAATTGCATCCGGCGTTGTACTATAAGGGATTGCTCGATGCCTGCCGGCGGCACGGCGTTCCTGTTTGCGCCAAAGCCGGTGTGCGCAAGGTCACCGAGCGTAACGACGGTTGGGAAGTGCTGACCGAACGCGGAACCGTGCTCGCCGACGAAGTGGTGATCGCCACCAATGGCTACACCGGCGACATCACGCCGGAACTGAAACGCCGCGTGGTGCCTCTGGCCAGCCACATCATCGCGACCGAGGAGCTGCCACCCGAACTCGCCGCGTCCCTGATCCCGAAGCAGCGCACCTTGGCGGATACGCGGCGGGTGCTGTGCTATTACCGGATGTCGCCGGATGGCAAGCGGATGATCTTCGGTGGCCGCGCGCGGTTTACGCCGGTGACGCCGAACGAAAGCGCGCCGATCCTGCATCGTTTCATGACCGATCGGTTTCCGCAGTTGCGCGACGTCAAAGTGACGCATGCCTGGACGGGGAATGTCGCCTTTACCCTGGACGCGCTGCCGCATATGGGACATCAGGATGGCATGCATTATTTGCTTGGCTGCAACGGCAGCGGGGTGGCGATGATGACGTATCTGGGGTGGCAAACCGCGCGCAAGATCGCCGGCGTCGCCAATCACCCCTGCGCGTTCGACACGGAAGACTTCCCGACGCACGCTTTATATTCCGGCAATCCCTGGTTTCTGCCGGCGATCGGCGCGTGGTATCGCCTTCGTGATGAACTGGACCGCGGTCTCGCGGGATCGCGGTAATCAGCCACCCGTTAAATGCGATCCGTCGAAGGGGCGATCCGGGCGGTACGGGGCGATATCCAGATTGGGCGTTTCGTCGCGCGCCAGAGTGCCAACGATCGCGCCGGTCACGGCGCCAAACGTCACGCCCAGATGGCCGTGGCCGAACGCGTAAATCACGTTGCGATGGCGCGGCGAACGGCCGATTACCGGCAACGAATCCGGCGTCGAAGGGCGGGATCCAACCCAACGGCTCGCGACGTTCAATTCAAGGCCGCGGATCAGCGCGGCGGCGGGTGCGAAAATCCGCATCGCACGATCATGATCGGGTGGCGCGTCGATCGCCGTGAACTCCGCCATCGTGGTCATGCGCAGGCCATTGGACAGTGAAACGATCGAGACGTTGCGGTCGCCGGACGCAACGGAAATCGCCGGCATGTTCGGCGCGTTTTCGATCATGATGTGGTAACCGCGTTCGGCCGTCACCATAGGCTTTTCGCCAAGCTGGGCCGCGAGGTCGCGCGACCAGGCACCGGTCGCCAGCACCACCAGATCGCAGTCGTGACGCCCAACATCGGTGACAACGCGCGCGACCCCGGCATCACCGGGTTCAAAGCCACGCACGGTTTCCCGCAGCACGTGGCCGCCTCGGGCAACGACCGAGTCGATGATCGCCTCGGTCAACGCCAGCGGATTGGTCACTGTCTGAACGACGGGGTAATGCACGCCGGCGATCACTCGGTCCGACAAGGCCGGTTCCAGATCGCGCAAGGCCGGACCGTCGAGTTCGTGCGCCTCGATCCCGTGCCGCCGGCGCATGGCGATACCGCCGCGCGCGCCCTCGAACGCCGCCTGAGATTCATAAACGAAGATCAGGCCGGTGGTGTGGATCAGATCCGGCCGGCCGATCTCCGCGAGCAACGCGTCGTACGCGGTGCCGGCGTGGGTCAGTAACGCGGCGCGGGCGCCGGCGATCGCCTCGGCCCGGTCCAAAGCGCGCCGGAAACGCAACAACCACGGCAAGGTTTCCGGCAGATGCTTCCAGCGGATCACCAACGGATGCATCTTATCCAACAGCATCTTCGGTACATCGCGCAGCATCCCGGGCATGCCCAACGGCGGCACGGATGCCAGGCCGATACTGGCGGAATTGCCGAAGGACGCACCGTGGCCAGGCGCTCCCTGGTCGATCACGGTGACGTCGAAGCCTCGGCGTAACAATGCCAACGCGGAACAGGCGCCGACGATGCCGCCACCGAGAACGAAAGCGCGCTGGCTCATGCGGCGCAATCCCGTTCATGCGACGACGCTGGATCCAGCACCGTCGTTCGCCGCATGTCGCGGATTTGTGTCAGGTCGTAACGGCAACCTCGGTGCATGACAGCGCGGTTATCCCACAGCACAAGGTCACCCACACGCCACGCGTGCCGATAAACGAACTCCCGCTGCGTCGCGTGTTCCTGTAGATCGCGCAACAGGATTCTCCCGGCGGGCAGCGGCAGGCCGGTCACGCGCCGCGCATGGGCTCCGATATAAAGGGTCTTGCGTTCGCTTCCGGGATGCACCCGCACCAACGGCCAGCGCACCGGGGGCATTGCGCCGCGGATTTCTTCCTCGGTCGGTTCCCAACCCAGAGTGCTTCGCGAATGGTGCACCCAATGCTCGGCGAAACGATCTTCGGCCTCGGCGCGCAGAAAATCGGGCAGCGTATCGTAAGCGGCCCGGCAATCGGCGAACTCCGTCTCGCCGCCCCATGGCGGCACCGCGACCGCGCGCAGCATGGAATATTTCGCCGCCGGACGCTGATAGGAACTGTCGGTATGCCACAGGCGCGTTCCCAGCAGCGACAGCACGCGGCGATGATCCGGATCGATGACGTAACCGTTTTCGTCGAGATTGGACAGGTCGATCATCTGCTCGGGAACGCGGCTATCGGCGGTCTTGACCGCTTTCTTTCGCCCTACGTCCGGCGGTCCGAAATTCGCGGTGAACGCCAGTTGTTGGGCGTCATCCACCGATTGCGCGGGAAACACCAGCACGGCGTATTGATCGATCGCGCGCTCGAACTCCCGCGCGACGGCGGCGTCGATTGGCTGACGCATGTCGAAGCCGCCTACCTCGGCCACGAAGTGCTGGTGCAGCGGTCTGAATGTGAGCGGCATGGCATCGACCCCCTCCGGCGGCGGTCGTGCTGGTGTAGCGCGTCCGCACCCGGTGACAAAGGTCGCGCTGTGAGAGCCAATGGCATAGCATGAACTCGCCAGTTTGGGAGGTTCGTTCGACATGACGCAAGGCCATGGTCCGCTTCAGGGTGTGAAAGTCGTCGCCTGCTCCACNNGCCCAGGCGGGGACGGTGCCGTATATGCTGATGGCCGATCTTGGTGCCGAAGTCATCAAGATCGAGGTGCCGGAGGGTGGTGACAATTCCCGCGGCTCGACCGTGTTTCCCGGATTTCCCAGTACGTATTTCGAAACGAACAACCGCGGCGTGAAAAGCGTCACGTTGAACCTGAAGTCGGAGGAGGGCAGGGCGATCCTGCGCAAGCTGGTCGCGAAGGCGGATCTGTTCGGGCAGAACTTCCGGCCAGGTGCCGCGGAGAAGAACGGTTTCGGTTATGAAGACCTGCGAAAGATCAATCCGAAGTTGGTTTATGTGTCGATCTCGGGCTACGGCCCCAACGGTCCGCACGCTTCGCTGCCGGGCACCGATTCCATGGCGCAGGCGTTGGGCGGTATCGCCGAGGCTTATTCGACGCCGGGTCAACCATTGCGTACCGGCATCGTCTCCGTCGCCGACGAGACCTGCGCCATTCTGGCGTTCGGCGGAGCGCTGGCGGCGCTGACTTACGCGCGCGCCACGGGGATCGGGCAGAAGGTCGATTGCTCGTTACTCGGCGGCCAGATCCGCCTGATGGGATGGACGCTGACAACGACGATGTGGCGCGACAGCAATCCGGTCACAGGGCAGGCGCGCATCACGGGCACCGCGTCGCGGCCGGGCATGAGCGCCAGCTTCAACGACCGGGACGGCAAGCCTCTGGTGTTTCAATTGAATGGCGCGCGCCAGTGGCGGGACTCGATGACCGCCCTGGGGTTCTTCGAAGCGTTGGAACAAGCTGGCTTTTCCGACCTCGGCGTGATCATTGGCTCTGACGAACGGCGGGTCACGTTGTTGCGATTGCTGGATGAACTCTTCGCGACCGGCACGCGCGACGATTGGGTCGCCCGGCTGCGCGGCGCCGATATCGTTTCGGCACCAATCAACACGTTACTGGAAGCGTCCAACGATCCGGACGTGCTGGCGAACGGTTACGTGACCGAGGTAGACTACCCAAAGCACGGCAAGACTCTGAAAGTACACGGCTCACCCTGGCATTTTTCGGAAACGCCCGCCCGCATCGGCGTCGCCCCGGAACTGGGCGCGGACAATGCCGAGGTATTGAGCGACCTGGGATACAGCGACGCGGAAATTGAAGATCTAAGGGCGAGAAAAATTATGTAAATGCGCCCGAAGCACATAAGTGTGAGCCAGATCACAGTCACCTTCGACGGGCCATGTTAGGGGAAAACACTCAATCGTCGTGGCCCCAACCTATGAACGGCGATTGGGTGGGCCAGGACTCCTGGCTCAGGTCAACCCGGACCTGACTTTGACCCAGTCTTCGGAAGAAGGCTGGGTCACTTTTTTCCGCGGCATTCCACAAAAAACGAGATGCAGTCTAGGTTCTGATACGGCTCGCGTTTGGTTTGCGGTCTTGACAGCGAGGTGGGTGTGCTGCGCTTTTGCATGCATCCAAAGTCGGCTCGCGTCGGGCGAGCCATCCCGTCACGACAACATCAGGGGCAAAGGCGACGCGTTTCTCAAACCTGGGCAAATCACCCGGCTTGTTCCACCAGCCAGGAGGCGCGCTGCGCCTGACAAACCAGGACAGGGCCAAAAAATGCCTCGCGGACGTCGCGCGGGAGCAAAAAAAGGAGGGAATAACCCATGAGTGCCACGACATCTCCGGCGGACATGTTCAGCCGGCAGAGAATCATCGCCAGGACAGGTTTTAGCCGGTGGATGGTGCCCCCGGCTGCCCTATGTGTGCATTTATGCATCGGCCAGGCCTATGCGTTCAGCGTCTTCAACCTACCAATGACACGGCTGTTGGGCATCACGCAGTCCTCTCCAGATGACTGGAAACTGACTGATCTCGGCTGGATCTTCTCGATCGCGATCGTGTTTCTCGGATTGTCCGCCGCGGTGCTCGGCCGCTGGGTGGAGGAGGGCGGGCCGCGCCGCGCGATGGTCACCGCCGGCCTGTGCTTCGGCGGCGGCTTCCTGGTGTCCGCCGCCGGCGTCTACATCCACAATCTCTGGGTCGTCTACCTCGGTTACGGCGTGCTCGGCGGCATCGGCCTCGGACTGGGCTATATCTCTCCGGTTTCAACGCTCATCAAATGGTTTCCCGATCGTCCCGGCATGGCCACCGGCATGGCGATCATGGGTTTCGGCGGCGCGGCTTTCATCGCCTCGCCGCTGTCGGTCTGGCTGATGCGGCAATTCTCCACGCCAACCCATGTCGGCGTCGCCGAGACCTTCATCGTTCTTGGCGTGGTTTATTTCTGCTTCATGATGGTCGGCGCCGCGATCGTCCGCCTGCCGCCACCCGGCTGGACGCCTGAAGGCTATGTCCCTCCGGCGCAACGGAAAAAACTGATCACGTCGAACGACGTCTTCGTCTACCAGGCGCTGAAGACGCCGCAGTTCTGGCTGATCTGGTGGGTGCTGTGCCTGAACGTCACCGCCGGGATCGGCGTGCTCGGCCAGGCTTCGGCGATGAGTCAGGAGATGTTCCCTGGCCACATCACCGCGGTCGCGGCGGCCGGTTTCGTCGGACTGATGAGCTTGTTCAACATGGGCGGGCGTTTCTTCTGGGCTTCGGTGTCCGACTACATCGGCCGCAAGAATACCTATTTCGTGTTTTTCGCGCTTGGGACAGTGCTTTACGCGACGGTGCCCTACGCGGGAGGGACCGGCAGTGTCGGTCTTTTCGTGCTGTGCTTCTGCGTCATCATCAGCATGTATGGCGGAGGTTTCGCCACCGTGCCGGCCTATTTGCGCGATATGTTCGGAACCCGTTACGTCGGCGCCATCCATGGCATGCTGCTGACCGCCTGGTCCGCCGCCGGCGTATTCGGGCCGGTTCTGGTTAACTACATCCGGCAATATAACGTCGATCACGGCATTCCCAAGGCACAGGCTTACAACGTGACGATGTATCTGATGGCGGCGCTGCTGGTGGTTGGTTTCTTGTGCAACCTGTTCATCACCGCCGTGCATGAGCGCCACCACATGGAGCCGGACGAATCCGATGCCGTCGGCATGGCCGACTAACGGGAGGCAATGATGAACGCACAAACAACGCACGGCACCTCGGCGGTGCATTTGCTCCTCGCATGGGGCCTCGTCGGAATTCCTTTGGCCTGGGGCGTGGTCGAGACGTTGCTGGCGGCGCTGAAACTGTTCGGCTAACGGGCGTCTTCAGTCGAACCGGGAAAAGTCCGCCGGCCGTTTTTCCATGAACGCGGCGAAGGCTTCCGCTGCCTCGGGCGAGGCCACGCGGGCGCGGAACAATTCAAGTTCCTCGCCGATGCGGCCGGTCAGGTCGGGCTTGCCGCGGCGCATCACGTGTTTGGTCTGGCGGATCGCCTGAGGCGGTAGCGCGGCCAGCCTCTCGGCGACCGCTCGCGCCGCGGTCATCAGGTCGGCGTCGTCCACGACCTGATAGACGAAGCCGGCCGCGTGCGCCGTCTCGGCATCCAGCGGATCGCCCAACAGCAGCATCGCGCTGGCGCGCTGGTGGCCGAGCAGTTGTTGGAATAGTAACGAACTGCCGGCCTCGGGCACCAGGCCCAGCCGGGTGAATGGCATCACGAAGCGGGCGGAGCGGGCGGCGACGATCAGGTCGCAGTGCGCCAGCATGGTGGTGCCGACCCCGACCGCGGCGCCGTTGACGGCGGCGACCAACGGCTTCGTCAGCGTGGACAGCGCGGTGAGGAAGGGCGACGCGGCGGAGGTGTTGGCGCCGGCCGCGCGTTGCTGGAAGTCTTTGATGTCGTTGCCGGAGGTGAACGTGTCGCCGGTGCCGGTCAGCAGCATGACGCGGATCGTTGGATTGGCTTCGGCCGAGGCGAAGGCATCGACGACTCCGGCGTACATGGCGCGGGTGAGGGCGTTCTTTTTCTCCGGCCGGTTGAAGCGGATTTCCATGATGGCACCGGCGCGGGTGACAATCAGTTCTTCGGTCATGCGTGTCTCCCTTGTTGAGGCAGCGTAAGGGCGAGAACGGCGGCCGGCAAATGCGAATGGCTGGCCTGATCGAGGATCGGGATGTGATGATCCTGTCGCGGAACGTGCGGCGAGAGATAGCCGGCCCCCGGTTGCACACGGGGCCCGGCCATGACGTTGGAACGGATAGTGCGACGACATCGACTTGCCGCGACGGCATGACGGCGGTGCGCGGTAATGACGGGGTGCGACGACGCGCGATGACACTGACCACGTGCGAGGACCCCGACAAGGGGCGGAGATGTGGACGTGCGGCTACCTACGCCGGCGCAGGTTGCCTTATCGCTTCAAGGCCGCGGCCGGCTCACGCGGCCTTATGCCGCTCGCGCAGGAACTGGAAGAACTCCACGCCTTCGCGCAACCGCCGCTGCATCATCTGCGGACTGCGCACCATCTCACCCACGATGGACGCGATCTTCGGCGCGCGGAAGTAAAACCGTTTGTAGAACGTTTCCACGTTGTCGAAAATCTCGGTATGCGACAGATGCGGGTACGACAACGGCGCGATCTGGATGCCCTCGGCGTCGATCAGTTCGGCGTGGTCCGCGTCGAGCCAGCCATTCTCCACCGCCTGCTTGTACAGGAACGTTCCGGGATACGGCGCGGCCAGCGACACCTGGATCGTGTGCGGATTGATATCGGTGGCGAAGCGGATCGTTTCCTCGATGGTTTCTTTCGTCTCCCCGGGCAAACCGAGGATGAAGGTGCCGTGGATCTTGATTCCCAGTTCGTGACAATCCTGGGTGAATTTGCGGGCGACCTCGATGCGCATGCCCTTCTTGATGTTGTGCAGGATCTGCTGGTTGCCGCTTTCGTAACCGACCAGCAACAACCGCAGCCCATTGTCCTTCAGTACCTTCAGTGTCTCGCGCGGCACGTTCGCCTTGGCGTTG
>PLSZ01000150.1 GCA_003164305.1 Acetobacteraceae bacterium | reverse complement strand
CTCGACTCCCTCATCGTCATCCTCGGGCTCGACCCGAGGATCGGCCCGCCCGAGCACCTTGACCGATTTTTGACGTCTTTGGCGTGTCGAGAGATCCTCGTGTCGAGGCCGAGGGTGACGGGAGGAGGCGATCATTGTCCTCCCATCTGGCTTATCCTGATGCCTCTGGGGCGCCGCCCAGACCTTTCAGCAGCCTGTCAGGTCGTCCTGCTTCAGTTCTGGAATTTCGGTCGCACCTCCTGGCACATCAGGTTCAAGGACCTGACGATTTGATGGTGTGGAATTCGCATCCCGCAGTTCAGTTCGGCCAGAATACCGTCCAGACCGAGTTCCTCCCTGAGTTGGCCCAATCGATCGACGACCATTGCCGGCGTGCCAACAATGATCTTGCTGCGCATCACTTCCTCGTAGTCGATGTTCTGCAGACGCGATCCGCGCTCGGCTCGGTTCTCGATCGCACGAGCGCCCTCCATGCCCGCTGACGCTTCGATCCGTTCGCCAAGATAGCGATAGAAGAACATGACGCTCTCTTTCGGTTCCTCGCGTGCCTGCTGTTCGGTGTCCGCGATATACACCGGGACCCGCAAATAGACCTTGCCGTTGCCCGGATGCCCGGCGGACTGCCAGGCAGCACGATACACGGCGAGGTTGGGTTTGAGTTCATTAAGGTCCCCAAGCCGGGTCGCGACGAAAATGGGATTGCCGAGGTGTCCTTGTTCCTGAAACGTATCGGGACTGTTGACGGCGACGCGGATTTCAGGATACGGCGCCACGAATGGTTTCGGCACGCACGATACGTTTTCGAAATCATAAAATTTGCCGTGGAATGAAAAGGTTTCCTGCGTCCACGCGCGCCGGAGAATTTCCATCACTTCGGCGAACCTCTCGCGACTCTCGGCGTAGGAGATCCCATAGGCCTGGTAGGTGCGGGGAAAGCCGCTGCGGCCCACTCCCATGATCAGACGACCATGACTGATGTGATCGACCGTGGTTGCCTCCTCGGCGACCCGGAGCGGATGACACAGCGGCAACACCTGGACGGCGATGCCGACTTTCATACGCTTTGTCCTGGTCGCGACGGCCGATGCGATGTTCAGCGGCGCCGCGAGAACGGAGCGTTCCGGCGCGCAATGCAACTCCGCCAGCCACATGACGTCGAGCCCAACGCGCTCAGCTTCATCCACCTGCTCAAAGGACTCGGTGAAAGCTTCGGCTTCGGTTTGTCCTGGCCGACGCTGAAATTCGTGAAACATGCCGAATTCCATGGTGGTATCTCCCTGTTATCAACGAAAAAGTGACAGGTTCTCCCAGGCTTGCAAGTCCCCCGGCGGAGGGTTGTATCCACGCCGGTGGTCCTCGCGGATCTTCGGCATCAGGTTTTCACCTGGCGAACGATCAAGTACGATCGCTCCCGCTAACTTATTGCCATGCTTTAATGATACCCACATGACGCGAGGCCCCATGCGGCCAGACTTCAGAGTGACAACGCCGGGAATTCCCCGGTTTCAATCCAACCATCACGCCAGACTCGCCATCCGTCCCGCGATGCGGCCAAATACCAGAGCTTTGGCCAACGCGGTGCCCGCCATGTAGGACGCGCCGTGGAAGCCGCCGGTGATTTCACCCGCCGCGTATAACCCGTCTATTCGCGTTCCAAACACATCCAGCACATGCGTGTCCGGATCGACAGTCAGGCCGCAATAAGTGGCCAACACGGAACTCGTGCAGGGATAGCCATGAAACGGCGGCGTTGCGATCGGGGACAGGCCGCCGAACCCGCCGACCACCGACGTACGGCCGAACCCCGCGTCGCGGCCAACCGCTACACCGGCGTTGTAAGTGGCGACAGTGTTCGCCAGAACCGTGGACTCCAGGCCCAAACGCCCGGCCAGCGCGGGTAGCGTCGGAGCGGAGACGATCCAGCCGGCTTCGATGCCCGTGCGCAAGCCCAACGGTCCGGTACCTGGAGACCCTTTCGCCAGCATCGCGTCGTCGAAAATCTGGAAGGCGAGACCATCGACCTGACGCAAGCAGGCGTCGCCGATTTCCTTATAGGTCAGCGATTCATTGACAAATCGTTGCGCCGCGCGATTGACGGCGATCCCGCCCACGGAAATCGGCATGCGAACGGCGTCCGGATCATGCGTCTCCCGCGCCGAGGGATGGCACCCGAACGTGCCACGAATAAACCCCATGTCGCGAAACCCGGCGCCCAGAGCCCAGGCCATCTTCAATCCGTCGCCCGTGTTTCCTGGGCCGCCGAGTCGAACAGCGCCCGCCTGCAACGGCGCGAAGTTCCGCAACAGGTCTTCGTTCTGGGAAAAACCACCGCTGCTCAGAATGACGCCGCGCTTCACATGAATGATGCGCGCCTCGCCGCTTTCATCTCGGACGCGAACCGAGGCGACACTGCCATCGACGCGCTCCAACCGTTCAACCGCGACATTGGTTCGCAAGTGGATCGAAGACAGGCCCGCGATCTCCCGTTCCAGCCGGTCAAACAAGGTGCGCATCGGAGCGATATGGGTGCGCGGCACACTCTGCCCGGAGGTGGCGCGAACGGTATCGAACACCACGCCACGAGACGTCAGCCAGCGCCATGCATCGCGCTGATTCTCGATAAATATCCGCGACAAGACCGGATCGTTGGCGTTATCACCGGCCCGGCGCAGATCCTCCAGGAACCGTTCGTCCGAGTCGTCGATGCCGGCCGCCCTCTGGTCGTCGGTGCCACTGAAGGCGAAGAAGCCGGAACTCATGCGAGAACTGCCGCCCGCGCGCGCGGTCTTCTCCAGCAACAGCACCGATGCGCCGCCGGTCGCCGCTTCAATCGCGGCCGAGCAACCCGCGAGACCGGCGCCGACGACCAGCACATCGGTTTCGCTGGGAAGTGATTGGGTCATGACTGGCTCCTTGAGAGTCCAGAATGCATGGCGCCTTCAATTGAGCAACGTTCGCGCGCCGCCGGAATGAGCCGGACCCCACGGTTGGCCCATATGCCGCGACAGACGGCCCGCGCGTCCCTCGCCGCTTTGGCTCCGTGCTGATACGTTGACGTCAATTCAACAAAACCCCTGGAAATCCGTCCATGCATCGCCGTACCCTGCTGACCCGCGTCGCCGCGCTCGCCCCTCTCCTGTCCCGCGCAACCGCGTGGGCCGACCCATCGTACCCGGCCGGTCCGGTACGCGTGATCGTGCCCTATCCGCCTGGCGGCACCACCGATATCGTCGGCCGCGTCATCGCGATGCGGCTGGCCGAGTTGATGGGGCAATCGTTCTTCATCGACAACCGATCGGGCGCCGGAGGCATGATCGGCACCGAGGCGGTGGCCAAAGCAGCGCCGGACGGCGGGACATTGTTGCTGGCCACGCTCGGTCAGGCGATCAACGTCGCCGTCTACAAAACCCAGCCGTTCAATTTCGCCACGGACTTCGCGCCGATTTCCCTGATCGCGACGACACCGAACGTCTTGTCCGTGCATCCAAGCGTGCCCGCGAACAATTTGCAGGAGCTGCTGGCATTGGTGCGCGCGAGCCCGGGAAAGTTCACGTTCGGCTCGACGAGTGTCGGCGGGTCCCCGCATATGTGTGGCGAACTGCTGAAAGTCATGGCGAAGGTAAACATCGTACATGTGCCCTATCGCGGCGCCGCGCCCATGCTCACGGACCTGCTTGGCGGGCAGATCAAAATGGCGTTCGACAATCTACCGTCATCGCTTCCGCTGATCCGGTCGGGCCAGATCCGCGGCATCGCCGTGACGACCGCCGCGCGGACCGCAATGGCGCCGGAGCTTCCGACATTCGCCGAAAGCGGATTGCCCGGTTACGACGTGTCCGCCTGGTTCGGTTTGCTCGCGAGGGCCGGCACGCCGCCCGAGATCGTCGCGGCCCTGAACAAAGCCGTGATCGCCGCCGTCGCGGACGATGCCACGCGGACGAAACTATTGACGTCGGGCGCCGAGCCGGTGACGAACACGCCCGCCGAATACGCCGCTCTGATCAAAACCGAGATCGAGCGATGGACCAGGGTCGTCGCCGAAACCGGCGTGCATGCGCAATAGTCGTGCCCGAAACTACCGCGGCACCAGGTTCGCCGCCTCGGCGACCGTTTTCAGTTCCGCCAGTTTCGCCTTGAGGTAAGCGCCAAACACCTCCGGCGGCCCGCCGACCAGTTCGACTCCGAACGCGGACAGCGCCTTCTTCACGTCCGGATCGGCGAGGCTCTCGTTGAACGCGGCGTTCAATCGAGCGACCACGGCCGGGGGCGTTTTCGCCGGCACCAGAATTCCGAACCAGCCGCTGGACTCGTATCCTGGCAACGTCTCGGCGATGGTCGGCACGTCGGGCAGCAGAGCGGATCGCGTGGCGGTGCCCACGGCGACCGCGCGCAACTGGCCGCCTCGGATGCGCGGCAGGACTGATGTCGCGTTCTCCACCTCGAATTGCAAACGCCCGGCCAAGAGATCGATCATCGCCGGCTCGCTGCCGCGATACGGCACATGGGTGAACTTCACATGACCCAAAGACCCCAGCAGCGCCGCGCTGAGGTGCGCGATCGAGCCGATCCCGGCGGAACCGTAACGGATTTGGCCCGGATTCTCCTTCGCCATGTCCAACAGGTCGCGCACCGTGTGGACCGGCGAGTCCGGCGTCACGACCAGGATGACCGGGCTGGTCGTGGCCTCGATCACCGGGGTGAAATCCTTCGCCGGATCGTAGGCGATGTCTTTCTGAATGAACGGATTGATCGCGAAGCCGGGCGTCGCGCTGAGAATCGTGTAGCCGTCCGGATCGGCGCGGGCGACCAGATTGAAGCCGATGGTGCCGCCGGCGCCGGCGGTGTTCTCCACCACCAAAGTCTGGCCCAACCGCTTGCCGACGGCCTCGGCCAGGACGCGACATTGACCGTCGGTGCCGCCGCCCGGCGCGAACGGCACGATGAAGCGGATGGAATGGGCCGGATACGCGTCCTCGGCGGACGCGGCAGACAGGGTCGCGAGCGCCATCGCCGCGGCGACCAGACATGCCTTGATCATTGATGGGTTCCCTCGCCTATTGGCGCGTCAGGTTGGCCGTCCTCGCCACGATCTTCATTTCCGCGACCTTAGCCTGAAGCAGCGCGCCGAACACCTCCGGCGGCCCGCCAATCCGCTCCACGCCCAGACCGGACAGCGGCTTTTGCACGTCGGGATCGTTCAGGATGTCGTTCAGCGTCGCGTTCAGGCGGTCGATCACCGGCCGAGGCGTCGCGCGCGGCACCAAAATCCCTAGCCAGGCGCTCGATTCATACCCCGGAACCGTTTCGGCGATGGTGGGCACATCGGGCAGCAGGGAGGAGCGTTTGGCCGTGCCGACCGCGACCGCGCGCAACTGGCCGGAGCGGATTTGCGGCAGCACGGCCGCGGCGTTCTCGAACTGCACCTGCAACCGGCCCGCCAGCAGATCGATCAGCGACGGACCGCTGCCGCGATACGGCACGTGCGTCATCTTCACATCCGCCAGCGCGGCGAACAGCGCCCCACTGAGATGCGCGATCGACCCGATCCCCGCCGAGCCATACTTTATTTGGCCAGGCGCCTCGCGCGCTTTGTCGATCAGGTCCCGCACGGTGTGAATGGGCGAGTCCGTCGCGACCACCAGCACGATCGGGCTGGTGGTCGTCTGGATCACCGGGGCGAAGTCGCGCAACGGATCGTAAGCGATGTCCTTTTGGATCGAGGGATTGATGGTAAACGCTGGGGTTGTGCTGAGAATGGTGTAACCATCAGGCTCGGCGCGCGCGACCATGTTGAAGCCGATGGTGCCGCCGGCACCGCCCAGATTCTCGACCACGAACGACTGGCCCAGGCGGCGGCTGAGCGCGTCGGCCAGAATGCGCACCTGCGCGTCGGTGCCCCCGCCGGGCACGAACGGCACGATGAAGCGCACTGGATGCGAGGGATACGGCTGCGCGACCGCGGCCGATCCCGCGCAAGCCAACATGGCCACCCCGATCAGGAATGCCTTGAACACTCGTTTCGCTCCCTCACCGTCCGTTCCAATCATGGTCGCACTCCCGCACCGCCAATGTCGAGAACCCCGGCAGCATCGAGTTCGAGGCGATTGACACGACAGGGAGGTTCTGACGTGTTTGGGTCAACAACAACGCGGAGGAAACCGGGCGGCGCACCGCCAGGTTCCGCGATTCAGGAACAGGACGCGGTGTTGGTCCGGACGAAATCCAGACGCGAATTTTTCGCGGGAGGTTTGATCGCGCTCTTCGGCCTCGTCGCCCTGCTGGAAGGCCGGCGACTGGGCACCGGCACACTTTCCGAGATGGGTCCCGGCTTTGTACCGATGGCGCTCGGCGTCGTGCTGTGCGCGCTCGGCCTGATGATCGCGCTGGCCGGCCAGACAGCCGAGTCCGACATCGCCGACTCGCCCGACACACCCGACTGGCGCGGCGCGGTCTGCATCCTTCTGGGCGCCGTCGGATTTATTCTGCTTGGGCAACACGCCGGCCTCGCCCCGGCCATCTTCGGCTGCGTGTTCGTCGCCGCCATCGGCGACCGGACGACAACCCCGATCACCGCGCTGGCCCTCGCCGCCGGCGTGACCGTGTTCGGCTGCGTGCTGTTCGGCCTCATTCTGAAAATCCCCATTCCGCTGTTTGGATTTCGCTGATGCTGACGGCCCTTTCCGATCTCTGGCATGGCTTCGGCGTGGCGTTGGAGCCGCATAATCTGCTGTATTGTTTTCTCGGCGTATTGATCGGCCAGGTCGTCGGCGTGCTGCCCGGCATGGGCGCGATGGCGGCGATCTCTTTGCTGCTGCCGCTGACCTTCGCGATGAAGCCGGTCGCCGCGATCCTGATGCTGGCCGGGATTTTCTACGGCTCCCAGTACGGCGGAGCCATCTGCTCGATCTTGCTGAACTTGCCATGCCATCCACCGCATGCCGTTACCTGCCTCGACGGCTATCCGCTGACACGGCAAGGCAAGGGCGGCACGGCGCTGGCCATCACCATGATCGCGTCGTTCGTCGGCGCGTCGTTCGGCATCACCGAGATGGTGTTCTTCGCCCCGGTGCTCACCCGCGTCGCCTTCGCCTTTGGCCCAGCGGAGATCAGTTCGATCATGCTTCTGGGCTTGCTCGCGGGTTCCACGTTGGCACGCGGTTCCGCGATCAAAGGAGTCGCGATGACCACGCTGGGCCTGATGCTCGGCACGGTCGGCACCGACATCAACACGGGCTCGGCGCGATTTACCTACGGCGTGCTGGATCTTTATGGCGGCATCGAAATCGTGGCGCTGGCGCTGGGTCTTTTCGGGCTCGCCGAGTTCATCAAGAACGTCAATCGCCTGGCGCCGGTGCACGCCGAAACCGTCAACGTCCGCCTCCGCGACATGCGCCCCAGCCGCGAGGATCTCGGCCGATCCATCCCCGCCATGATTCGAGGCACCTTGATCGGCGCCATGTGTTCGCTGATCCCCGGCACCGGCCCGACCATCGCCTCGTTCGTGTCGTACGCAACGGAAAAGAAGATTTCCCGCACGCCGGAGCGGTTCGGCAAAGGCGCGATCGAGGGTGTCGCCTGTCCCGAGGCCTCGACCCACGCCTCGGTGCAGGGCGATTTCATTCCGACGATGTGCCTCGGCATTCCCGGCGACGCGGTGATGGCGTTGCTTCTGGGCGCGCTGATGATCCAGGGCATCGCGCCCGGCCCGCATCTGATCAAAGAGCAGCCGGACATCTTCTGGGGGCTGATCGCCAGCTTCTGGATCGGCAACATTCTGCTGGTCATCCTGAACGTGCCGATGATCGGACTTTGGGTGAAGCTGCTGAAGCTGCCCTACCGGTTCCTCTATCCGGCCGCGCTGTTCTTCGTCTGCATCGGAGTCTACAGCGCGCAAAACAGCTATTTCGATGTCGGCGAAACCATCGTGATCGGCGTCGCCGGTTATATCTTGCTGCGCCTGGGGTTTCATCCGGCGCCGATCCTGCTCGGCTTCGTACTGGGCCCGCGAGTGGAAGAGAACTTCCGCCGCGCCATGCTGATTTCCAACGGCGATCTTTGGTATTTTCTGGAGCGTCCGATCAGCGCGGCGGTCATCGGCCTGTGCGTGCTGCTGATCGTGGCGCAAACCGTCTTCTGGCTGATCGGACGCCACAAGCGGCCCGCTCTGTTGGCGCCAGCGGCATGAATCACGGCCGTTGATCCCGGGCCGCATGCCTGTATCCTGCCGCCGATTGGAGAGCACAAAGGATGACGACACAATTCCAGTTCGGCCTGGTCGTCCGCGGCCAGGCGGAGGAAAATGAGGATATCTCCCGCCGCTTCCAGGAGACCCTGGCGTTCGTTCGCCTGGCGGATCGGCTCGGCTTCGACTCGATCACCAAGACGGCCCATTACAGCGCCTACCCGTTTCAGATGCTGCAGCTTGTCCCGATGCTCGCGCGCTTCGCCGCCGAGGCGCCGCGCCTGCGCCTGAACGCCGGCGTGCTGCTGTTGCCGCTGCTGTCCCCGCTGCATGTCGCCGAGGAGTTCGCGACCCTCGACGTGATCTGCGGCGGCAAAATCATTCTGGGGGTCGGCCTCGGCTATCGCGATGTCGAGTTCAAGGCGTTTGGCGTGCCCAGGGCGCAGCGCGTGCGCCGGTTCGAGGCCAATCTGATCGCCATCAAGCGGCTGTGGACCGAGGAAAAGGTCCAGATGAAAGCGGCCCATTTCGAACTCGACGACGCGTCGTGCCTGCCCAAACCGTTGCAACGCCCGCATCCGCCGATCTGGATCGGCGCCAACGCCGACCCGGCGGTCGAGCGCGCGGCGCGGCTTGGCGATTGCTGGTACATCGGGCCCGCGGTCGAAATCCCGGCGCTGGAGCGTCAGATGGAACTGTACCGGCGCGCCCTCGACGCCGCCGGCAAGCCGTTTCCAACCGAGTTGCCCATGCGGCGCGAGGTGTTCGTCGCGAAAACCCGGGAAGAGGCGATCCGGCTGTGCGCGCCGTATCTTGGCGCGAAATACGCGGCTTATCACTCCTGGCGTCAGGACATGCCGGCTGACGACAGCGGCCTCGGCCAGGAATTCACCAGCCTGATCGGCGATCGGTTCCTGATCGGTTCGCCCGATGAGGTCGCCGAACAGATCATCGCCCTGAACCGCCGACTGGG
>PLSZ01000664.1 GCA_003164305.1 Acetobacteraceae bacterium | reverse complement strand
GGTTTCGCCTGCGGCAAGGTCAACCGCGACGCCGATCTGGTGCACTCGCCCGAACGCCTGACCACCCCTCTGCGCCGCGTCGGCCCCAAAGGCGAAGGCCGCTTCGAACCCATTACCTGGGCCGCCGCGCTCGACGAAATCGTCTCCACCTGGAAGCGGGTCATGGCGGAATCCAGCCCACTCGCGCTGCTCGGCTACGCCTACAGCGCGCATCAGGGCCAGATCAACCGAGGCCTCACCAACGGCCTGTTCCACGCACTTGGCTGCAGCCGGCTGCGCGGCGGCACCGTCTGCGATTCCTGCGCGGACGCCGCGTGGTCCGTCACCGCCGGCGACGTCGGCGGCGCCGATCCGGAATCCGTCGCGGCATCCGATCTCGTCGTCTCCTGGAGTTCCGACCTGCACGCCACCAACGTGCATCTCTGGCCCCTGATCGAGAAACGCCGCGCCACCGGCGTGAAACTCGTGGTGATCGATCCGCGCCGCACCCGCGCCGCCCGCGTCGCCGACCTGTGGCTGCCGGTACGCATTGGCACCGATTCCGCCCTGGCGCTCGGCGTGATGCACATCCTGGCGCGCGACGGCAACGTCGACCGCGACTACATCGCCAGTCACACACTCGGCTTCGATCAGGTCGAGCGCGACGTTCTGCCGCGTTTCACCCCCGCAGCCACCGCCGACATCACCGGGCTCCCCATCGCGGATATCGAGACTTTCGCGAGTTGGTATGGCGCGGCGAAGACTTCGTTCATCCGTATCGGCTTCGGTCTGTCCCGCCTGACCGACGGCGGCCAGAACCTGCGCACCGTCGCGCTGTTGCCCGGTGTGACCGGCGCCTATGGCCGTTACGGCGGCGGCGCTCTGGTCGCCACCACCGCGGGCTTCGAACTCAACTACAACGCGTTGCGCAAGCCGTCCGGTCCCGCCGAAACGCGCACCATCAACCACCTGAAACTCGGCGAGGCCTTGCGCGATCTCAACGACCCGCCGATCCGCGCTTTGTTCATCGCCGCCAACAATCCAGCGGTCACCAACCCCGACACCGCCGGCATCCGCGCCGGCCTGTCGCGTGAGGACCTGTTCACCGTCGTGCACGATCCGTTCATGACCGAGACAGCGAAATTCGCCGATATCGTGCTGCCCGCCGCGACCTATCTTGAGACGGAAGACTTCTACCGCGCTTACGGCACGTATTACATGCAATATGGTCATCGCGTCGTCGAACCGGCGGGCGAGGCGTGGTCGAACCATCGCCTGACGCAAACCCTGGCCACGCGTCTGGGTATGACCGACAAAGTGTTCCAGATGTCGCCGCCGGAACTGATGAAAGAAATGTTCCGCGACGCGACCGGCGCGGTGACCGCGTTCGATCCGGCGACGTTGCTGGACGGCAAAGCGGTGTCCGTCGCGACCCGGGAAGGCCAGATCTTTCGCACGCCCTCCGGCAAACTTGAATTCTACTCCGAAGCGCTGGCGAAACAAGGCTTGCCGCCGCTGCCGGACTGGCGGCCCGATCCCGCGCACACCGGCTCCGGACCGCTGCGCCTGTTGACCACGCCGGGCTATTTCCAAAGTCACACCGCCTTCAGCGGCAACGCGTTTCTGCGCCAACGCGAGGGCGTTCCGCACGCCGTGCTGCATCCCACCGACGCGAAAGCCCGCGGCCTGACGGACGGCCAGCGCGTCCGCCTGCGCAACGAACGCGGCGAGGTCGGGCTGTTGTTGCGAATACACGACGAAATTCAACCCGGCGTCGTGCTGGTTCCCGGTCAGCGCCCCGACACGGAAACCGCCGGCGGCACCGTCAACATGCTGTGCGCCGACGGCTACACCGACATGGGCGAGGGCGCGACCTACCAAAGCACCTGGCTCGAGGTCAGCGCGCTGACCTGATCGGCGAATCCCGGCTTCCGGATACCATTCGGCAATATTCACGGCGTTACGGTCGCTGTCCGAAAGTCCGGAGGACGCGACGATGCCCGATGGTGTGATGACCCAGCCGATCTACAAAGTCATGGAACAAGTGGTGAATTCCGCGGACGGCATCAAACGCGCGGTGCGCGCCACCAACGACGGTCAACCGGCGCTGGCGGGCGTCGATCCGCTGCTGCGTCAGGAACTCGGGTCCGAATATGTGCGCGCCAATAACGGCACGTGGTGGGCCGGCTTCGTGATAGCCCAGATCATGCGCGATATGGGCTATGTCGAGGCTGGCACGGGCAAATGTCCGCCGGACTGCGTCGCCGGCCAGGGCATCGTCTGGCGTCCGAAAGGCGCCGGGCCGGCGATGGCGATGTCCACCGCGAAATAAACCGTCACCGCGCCCGCGTGCCCAGTCCGATGATGATCTGACCGGCAAAAGCCGAAGCCAGCATGATGATCGCGACCGGATACACCGCGCCGGGATGCCACACCTCGACCGCGACGGTGCACAACATTCCATAGCCCATCTGAAAGAAACCGTACAACCCCGACGCCGCGCCGATCGTGCGCGGGTTGACGCTGACCGATCCGGCGAGCGCGAACGGACTGGCCATGCCCGCCCCCACCATGTAGACCGTCACCGCTCCCGCGACCGAGGCCGCCGACAACAGATCGAACGCGTCGAACAGCACGAACAACAGGCCGCCCGCGATGGTCATCACGTTCGCCAGTTGCAAGCCGCGGCGTAACGGCACCACGCGCGACAGCCGGTTGGCCAGGAAACTGCCGGTGCTGACGCCGCCCATCAGCAGCACATAATAAAGCCCGATCTCCTGCGTCGGCCGGTGCAGCACGTCCTCGAAAATGAACGGCGACGCCGACATGAAAGCGTAGAACGACGTGGTGGAGCACGCCCCACCCACAGCGTACCCCAGAAACGCCCGCGACCGCGCCAGAATCGCATAGCCCGTCAGCAACGATCCGCCCGAGGCGCCGCCGATCCGTTCGCGATTGGTTTCAGGCAGGATCAGCAACGTCACCAACAATGTCAGTCCGCCCATCGCCGCCAGCAGCACGTAACTCGCGCGCCAGTGCACGTAAGCCGTTAAGTACCCGCCCACCGCGGGCGCCAAAGCGGGCACCACCGACATCACCAATGTCAGCATCGCCAGTTGGCCCGCCGCCTTGTCCGGCGTGGCGCCGTCGCGCACCGCCGCCCGCCCGAGCACCAGGCCCGCGCAACCGCCGATCGATTGCAGGATGCGGGAGCCGATCAACACCCCCGCGTTGGGCGCGCAAGCGGTCACGACACTGGCCGCGGTGAACAAGGTCAGGCCCGCCAGCAGCACCGGCCGCCGCCCGAACCGGTCCGACACCGGCCCATAAAACAACTGCCCCACCGCGAGCCCAATCAGGTACAGCGTGATCGTCAATTGCGTCGTGCCGATCGACATGTTCAACGCGCGCGCCGTCGCGGGCAGCGCGGGGATAATCACGTGCATGCCCATCGTGCCGCACGCCGTCAACGCCACCAACAGCAGGAACGGCGCCCGTTCGCGCGTGCCGAGAGGAGGCTTCACCAGGATGCGCATCAGTCGCCTCGGTTTCGGGTGATTGAACGCTCCCTGCCGGCAAACCGTGAACAAGGCCCTTGGCGGCCCGCCCGTTCGTCGCCTCCCTGCTGTAACAGCGGAACGCGGCGCGCGCCAACCGTGGCGCCCATGACTCCCAGCGATTGACACAAGCCAAGGCGGCTCGCATAGCCGGGAGGTCGCAACGTCCAGGGATCGAGACGCCGCCATGCTCGACAACGCCACCATCGACGCCCTCGCCCGCGCTTATCACGCCGCGGAGAAGGAACGGGTTCGCACGCGCGCCCCGAGCGTGCTGCATCCGGGGTTCACGACCGAGGACGCCTACGCGGTGCAACGCGCCTGGATCAAGATCAAGCTGGCCGAGGGCAACGTTATCAAAGGCCATAAGATCGGCCTGACCTCCCGCGCCATGCAGCGTGCCTCGGCGATCAACGAGCCCGATTACGGCTGCCTGATGGCGGACATGTTCTACAACACCGGCGAGGAAATTCCCATGAGCCGGTTCATTCAGCCGCGGCTGGAGTGCGAACTCGGCTTCGTCATGGGCAGCCGCCTGCGTGGACCGAATTGCACGATATTCGACGTGTTGAACGCGGTCGATTATGTCGTTCCGGCCGCCGAGATCGTGGACGGGCGAACCCATCGCGTCGATCCCGTGACGAACCAGCCGCGTTGCGTGCTGGACAGCATCGCCGACAACGCCGGCAACGCCGCGCTGATCGTCGGCGGCCGGCCGATCCGTCCGATGGAGATGGATCTGCGCTGGGTTGGCGTCTTGTGCCATCGCAACAACGTCATCGAGGAATCCGGCGTCGCCGCCGCTGTGTTGAACCACCCGGCGAACGGCGTGGCGTGGCTGGCGAACAAACTGGCCCCCTTCGACATCGCGTTGGAGCCGGGTCAGTTCGTCTTGGGCGGCTCGTTTACCGCCACCGTCGAAGCGCACGCGGGCGATACGTTCCTGGTGGATTACGGTCCTCTCGGCACGATCACGGCGCGGTTCGTTTAAAGTCCGGACAACCCGCGTGCACTCGCCCCGAATTACAGCTTTTTGCGTTATTTGCGTTTCTTCGCGTGATTCGCGTTTCCCGTTCCGGCCGGTCGCACCGTCCGCGCGAAATCCAGAAATGAACGCGAATCACGCAAAGGGGCTGGTGCGGTTGAAGCGAACCGGACCATGAAGCACGACGATACCCAAGGATAAGCACCATGGCTGATCATTTCGATACACCGACAAAATTCGGCGTCGGTCAACCCGTCCGGCGTTATGAAGACGTTCGGCTGCTGACCGGCCGCGGCCATTATCAGGACGACAACGTTTTGCCGCGCCAGGCGTGGTGTATCTTCGTTCGCTCCCCGCACGCCCATGCGAACATCAACAGCATCGACACCGACGCGGCGAAGGCTTCGCCCGGCGTGGTCGCCGTTTACACCTCGGCCGATTACGTCGCCGACGGCATCGCCATGCCGAAAGCCAACATGCCGCGCAAGAAACGCGACGGTTCCCCGATGTTCGCCCCGCAACGTCCGGCGCTGATCGGCGACCGGGTCCGTTACGTCGGCGATCCGGTCGCCATGGTGATCGCGGAAACCCTGGCCGAGGCCAAGGACGCCGCCGAACTGGTCATGGTCGACTACGATCCGTTGCCATCCGTCACCGATGTCGCCGAGGCCGCGAAACCCGGCGCGCCCGTCGTCTGGGACGAGAACGGCGACAACATCTCCCACACCTTCGAGCGTGGCGACAAAGCGGCCACCGACGCCGCCTTCGCGAAAGCGAAACATATCGTCCGCCGCCGCCACGTCATCACCCGCGTGCACGCGCAGTTCATGGAGCCGCGCGGCTCGCTCGGCGTGTTCGACAAGTTCGAAGACCGCTACACGCTCTACGCCGACGTGAACTATCCGCACCGGGTACGCAACATGCTGGCGCAGAACGTGTTCAAGGTGCCGGAGAGCCAGGTCCGCGTCGTCGTCAACGACGTCGGCGGCGGCTTCGGCACCAAGGGCTGGCAGTACGTCGATCACCGCCTGGTGCTGTGGGCCGCGAAGAAACTCGATCGCCCGGTGAAGTGGCGCTGCGAGCGGTCCGAGGTCATCATGGCCGACGAGCACGGCCGCGACAACGTCGGCGAAATCGAACTGGCGCTGGACGAGAACTACAAGTTCCTCGGCGTGCGCCTCAACATGCTGGCCAGCATCGGCGCCTACATCGCGTCCGACCGGCAGTTGCTGACGCCGTTCGGGCAGATCCTGACATTGACCGGCGTCTATCACGTCCCCGCCTGCCACGTGACGATCGACGCCGTGCTGTCGAACACCAACCCGACCGCGCCCTACCGCGGCGCCGGCCGGCCAGAGGCGATCTATCTGATGGAACGCCTCATCGAGGCCGCCGCCGACGAACTCGGCATCGACCGGATTGAATTACGCAAACGCAACGTCATCCAGCCGGAGCAGATGCCATACAAAGCCCCGCTCGGTCAGGTCTACGACAGCGGCACCTTCGCCGAGAACATGGAACTGGGGTTGCGGCACGCCGACTTCGCCGGTTTCGCCGCGCGCCGCGAACAATCGCGCGCGAAAGGCAAACTGCGCGGCATCGGCCTGGTCAACGCCATCGAACAGGCCGCCGGCCCGGTCCCCGAATACGCCGAAGTCCGCTTCCAGCCCAGTGGATCGGCTTTGTTGCTGATGGGTACCAAAACCCACGGCCAGGGCCACGAAACCATGTACAAACAAATCCTCCACGAAAAACTGGGCACCGCCGCCAACGAAATTCGTTTCATCGACGGCGATACCGATCGTGTCGCGTTCGGCATGGGTTCGAACGGCAGCCGCTCGATGGTCACCGGCGGCACCGCGCTGACCATGGCGGCCGAGAAACTGATCGTCAAAGGCAAGAAACTCGCGGCCCATCTGCTGGAAGCCGCCGAAGCCGACATCACGTTCGAAAACAACGCGTTCTCCGTCGCCGGCACCGACAAGAAGCTCACGCTGAAGCAGGTCGCCATCGCCTCCTTCCAACCCGCGCGCCTGCCGAAAGGCATGGAGCCCGGCTTCATCGAACACGCCACCTACGCGCCGGAACGCGCGACGTACCCCAATGGCTGCCATGTGTGTGAGGTCGAGGTCGATCCGGATACCGGAAAAGTCGATCTGCTGACGTATCTTGTCATCGACGATGTCGGCACCGTGATCAATCCGATGACGCTCGCCGGTCAGGTGCATGGCGGCGTCGCGCAAGGCGTCGGTCAGGTGCTGATGGAAAAGGTCGCCTACGATCCGGACTCCGGGCAACTTCTCAGCGCCAGCTTCATGGATTACGCGATGCCGCGGGCCGACAACATGTGCGACATTTCGATCGTCAGCAATCCGTCGCCGACGCCGTCCAACCCGCTCGGCGCCAAGGGCGGCGGCGAAGCGGGCACGGTCGGTGCGCTGCCATCGGTGATGATCGCGATCATGGACGCCTTGGCTCCGCTCGGCGTCAAGGAACTGGAAATGCCGGCGAGCCCCGAGCGCGTCTGGCAGGCGATTCAGCGCGCCACCGCCTGACCGGTTGTCTCCTCCGGTGTGCGTCCCCAACTAAACCGGTGGTCGAACGCGGAGCCACGCCAATGCCGGATTTCGAGACCCTGCCCAAGGTCAACGGCGAACTCACCTACCTCGCGAGGATGGCCGAGAAGCCGCACACCTACGCCTACGACCTGCCCGCCGGCCAGCCGCGCACCAACATGCTCCCCGACATCCGGACCTTACCGATTTACGACATGCGCCCGCTCGGCGACGCGATGTCGCTGGATCGTGAAGGATTCAAGCTGATCGAAGCCCCGACCGAGGCCGCCGACCTGTACGACGAAGAAGAACTCCGCCGCGTTTACTATCCCGAGGCCGAGCGGTTGATCGGCGATGCCACCGGAGGTCACCGCGTCGTGGTGTTCGACCACACGATCCGCCGCCGCACCCCGGGCGTCGAGGACCGCACGCCCGGCATTCCGCGCCAGCCGGTCGCCCGCATCCACGGCGACTACACCGAACTGTCCGGCCCACAACGGGTCCGCGACCTGATGGGCGATGAGGCCGACGACCTGCTGAAACACCGTTTCGCGATCGTGAATTTATGGCGGCCGATCAAGGGCCCGTTGCTCGACGCCCCGCTCGCGCTGTGTCACGCCGGCACCATCGCCGACGGCGATCTGGTCGCGCAGGACCTGATCTATCGCGATCGCACCGGCGAAATCTACGCGCTGTTCTATAACGAGGCGCATCGCTGGTTCTACGCCCCGATGATGATCCGCGACGAAATTCTGCTGCTGAAGTGTTACGATTCCGCGCGCGACGGCCGGGCACGCTTCATGCCGCACACATCCTTCGACGATCCCACCGCGCCGGCCGTAAAGCATCCGCGAGAGAGTATCGAACTGCGGACCCTGGTGTTCTTTCCCGGCTGACGCCTCAGTTCGCCGGGACAGCGGCCAGGGTGTAGGCGAATTCCGGCCGCGCGGCGGCGCGATCCAGATCCGCCAGTTCCGCCTCCGCCCGCATCAGCACATGCAGTGCCGTCTCACGCGCCAGCCCGCTCTGGGCGGACCGTACGGCTTCGAGACGACGGGCGATTTGTTGGCTCAGTTCGGCGCGACTTTGTGAGGCCATTGCTTCCTCCTGTTCGCCCGTTGCTTCCTGTTGGTCGTCCATTGCTTCCTGTTGTTCGTAACGTGCGTTTACGTACACCATCGGTGGGCGGTGGTGATCCGGGCAGCATCAGCGAGGGGAGAATCAGCGAGCCGCTCCGGCACCGCCGGGTCCTCGAGCGCGTCCAATTTTCCTTCCAAACGCTCAATCATGCAGTGAAGCACATCGCGCGACTGCGCATGGCGTGTTGTCTCCAATTGTTGGAAACAGCGCGCTAAAAGGACGGTGAGCTCGGACCGGCTTTCCGTTGGCACGTGTTTTGAACCCGGACGATTGTTGTACCGAACGTAAGTCGACTACCTGAGCTGACGAACTTTTGTCAATTCACCAGTGCCGATCGTCACCGGACCGGCGGCGGTTTCGGACAGGCGCGTGCAGCCCAGACGCGCCTGCGAGATGTCGAAATTCTGATCTTCAGATCGAACATCTGGTCACCTGCTGATCTTTTGCAAGGCGGCGATCATGGTTTTCACTTCGCCAAACGGCAGGATCAGTTCCAGCGCCGGCATCGGCTTGCCATCCACGTCCAATCGCGTGAGCAACATACGCATGTTGCCATTGTGCAATCCGGCGGCGTGGATTGAATCGCAATAAACGACTGGTGGCCGCTCGAATCCCATCGCCCGGTCGCTCATCTTGCCCTCCTGAAAAATGTTGCGCCGCACAATATGACCGCGAAGGTTATCAGTAGGCAAGACGGAATTCATTTTCTGGGCGTGACGAGCGCGCTTTCAAACCGCCGCGGCCGGAACGCGGCCAACGATCCCGCCCTCCGGACGTCGCCAGCGGCACGCGTGGGTGTGTAAAACGTCGCGTGCGCGGCCGATGTGATGGAAATGCTGAGTTTTTCAGCCAATGTTAACGCTTTACGAAATTCTGGATTGCTTCTAATTTAAAATTCCATTTCCCGAAGGCCTTCACGTTCCCGCCGAACGCCTTCAAGGCCAATGCCCATCGCGTGGCGTGCTGAACGGAGTTCCGATGACCAGTCCGCCGGGAACCGAGTCCGCGGCCAGTGCCGCCGACCCCGCCTTGTCAAGCATCCAATCCGCCCCCAGCCAGGCCAGCCAGACCGCCCAACCCGCCGCCGAAGCGAAATCGCCTTACCCGCCGGCCGCCGCCACCCCGGTCCTGATCGGCCCGGAAGGCATCCGCTTCGACTTCAACCTCGGCTGCCGCGTTTTGCTGCCGGCGCGAACCTCCGGCAAATGGCGCGTCCGGCTGCGCGACCTCGACACCGGCAACATCCTCTTCGAGTCGGAAAACAAAGGCGCTTTCGTCAATTCCGCCAAACGCTGGTACGTCCGCTTCCGGGTCGAGATCTGGGACATCGCCGAGGAACCGGGCGCCGAACCGCGGCCGGTCATGACCCACGACTACGACCCGCTGCACCAGGACGTGCTGATCCAGTTCCCGGTCGGGACTTTGGGCGATATCCTCGCCTGGTTTCCCTACGCCGCCCGCTTCGCCGACAAGTTCGCCCAATGCCGCGTGACCTGCGCGATGTCGGGCCTGATCATCCCGCTGCTGCGCGACGCTTACCCGCATCTGCGCCTCGTGACGCACGAGGAAGCCGTCGAGTACAAGCTGGCCGACACGATGTACGCGACCTATTCGCTCGGCGTCTTTTTCGGCGACGAGTCGAACGATTGGCAGCCCACCGACTTCCGCCTCGTCGGGCTGCACCGCACCGCCGGTTACATTCTGGGCGTCGATCCGACCGAGGAACCGCCGAAAATCGAGCTGCCCGACGAAACTCGCCCGATCGCCGAGCCCTACGTGGTCATCGCGGTGCAAAGCAGCAGCGGCTGCAAGTACTGGACCAATCCGAACGGCTGGCGCGAAACCGTCGCCTTCCTGAAGGAAAACGGCTACCGCGTGATCTGCATCGACCAGAAGCCGGTGCACGGCTTCGGCCTGATGTGGACCCAGATCCCGCACGGGGTGGAGGACGAGACCGGCGACAAACCCCTGGTCGATCGGGCCCGTCTGCTGCGCCACGCCTCCATGTTCGTCGGCCTTTCCTCCGGCCTCGCCTGGCTCGCCTGGGCCGCCGGGTGCCCGGTCGTGATGATCAGCGGCTTTACCCATCCGACCAATGAATTCGCGACGCCGTATCGGGTGATCAACTGGCACGCCTGCAACTCCTGCTGGAACGACCCGCGGCACCGCTTCGATCACAAGGATTTTCTTTGGTGCCCACGCCATCAGGGCACGCCGAGGCATTTCGAGTGCACACGGCTGATTACCGCCACGCAGGTCAAACAGGTGATCGAGACCATGCCAGGATTTGGCGTCCACGCACCGGCTCGCCCCCCGATAGCGGAGCCCCCGGCTCCAGAGTCCAGGGCCCCGGAGCCAACAAGACGCGCCGCCAGAACAAAGGTCCCGGCCGCTTAAGCAACCGTCCGAACAGGACCAACAAACGCCGCATCGGTGGGGAAGCCGAAGAAGATTAAGGTCCCAGCCATTTGGCATGGGCCGGAATGGGGTTCCTTCACGGGGCCCGCGGCGCGGTGTTTCAGCCGCATCGAAGGAGTAGACGCATGCCGATAACGTCCGTGACCTCCGGCCACACATCCAGCGGACTGACCCTCGACGCGGGCGATACCCTGATCGTGGATTCCGGCGGCACCGCCAAAGCGATCACCGTTAACAACGGCGGGCTGGAAGTCGTCTCCTCCGGTGGCGTCGCCAGCGCGACGGTGATCAGCAACGGCGGTTACGAATCGTTGCTGACCGGCGGCACCGCCAGCTTCGCGGTGGTCAGCGCTGGCGGAACCGAGGATGTGTATTCCGGCGGGTCCGCCATCTCGACCTCGATCAGCGGCGGCGTGCAGGTCGTGGATAGCGGCGGCGTGGCGATCTCGACCACGATCTTCGCGGGCCATCAGTATGTCTTCGTTGGCGGCGTCGCCAGCGACACGGTGGTCAGCGGCGGCGACACCACGATCGACTTCGGCGGCCTGGCGACCGGCACCGTGCTCAGCAGCGGCGGCTACCAGTACGTCTCGTCCGGCGGCACCGCCAGCGGCACGGTGGTCAGCAGCGGCGGCGAGGACCGCGTGGAGTCCGGCGGCACCGCCGGCTACTCCATCCTGAGCAACGGCGGCGTCGAGAACGTGTTTTCCGGCGGTCTCGCCAGCGGCGCCCAGATCTTCAGCGGCGGTCAGTTGGTCGAGTCATCCGGCGGCGTCGCGAGCGACACGGTGGTGAATTTCAGCGGCCAGAATCTCGTGGTATCCGGCGGCGTCGCCGAGTTCACGATGGTGAACAGCGGCGGCAACGAATACATCGGCGGCATCCAGGGCGGCGGCGTCGCTTTCTTCACCACCGTCAGCAGCGGCGGCACGCAGGACGTGCTGCAGGGCGGCCAGGCCAGCGGCACGGTCCTGAGCGCCGGCGCCTATCAAATCGTCTGGGACGGCGGCGAGACCGTGTCAGGCACCGCCGCCTTCGGCACCGTCGATGAAGGCGGGTTCATTTTCGTCGATACCGGCGCCGCGCTCGTCAGCGCCGTGATTAGCGGCGGCGGTCAGGACATCGTCACCTCGGGCGGTTCCGCCAGCTTCACCACCATCAGCAACGGCGGTCAGGAGATCGTCAGTTCCGGCGGTTCCGCCAGCTTCACGACCGTCAGCAACGGCGGCGAGGAGTACATCTACAGCAGCGGCGTGGCGATCAGCACGACCGTAAGCACCGGCGGCAACCAGACCATTTTCAGCGGCGGCACCGCCACGTTCGCGACCGTCAGCAGCGGCGCCAGCCAGTATATCAGCTCGGGCGGCGTAGCGAGCGACACGATCGGCGTCTACAGCGCCTTCCAGAACGTCTACAGCGGCGGCCTTGCCGTCAGCGCCGTCATGAGCGGCGGCATCCAGTTCGTCTATGGCGGCGACACCGAGTTCACCGTCCTCAGCAGCGGCGGCAACGAATTCGTGTATGGGGGCGCCACCGGAAGCAACACCACGGTGTTGAGCAACGGCGGCATCGTCGTGTTCAGCGGCGGCACCGCGGTCAGCGGCATCGTCAGCGGCGGCGGCGCCATCCAGGTTTCCAGCGGCGGCGTGAACAGTTCCGCGACGATCAGCAACGGTGGCTTCGTCTACGTCTCCAGTGGCGGCGCGGACAGCGGCACGACAATCAGCAACGGCGGTTATTTATACATCTCCAACGGCGGTTCCGGATCCTACGAAATCGTCAGCGCCGGCGGCAACATCGTCGTCTCCGGCGGCGGCACGCTGACCAGCGCCATCGTCTCGGGCGGGCTGGCGCAGGACACGATTCTGGCGGGCGGCTCGGCGTTCTTCACGACGGTGGGATCGGCCGGCATCGAGGCGGTGTCCGGCGGCGGTTACGCGTCCGGCACCCTCGTCAGCGGCCCAGGCGCATATCAGGTGGTCTCCGCCAGCGGCCTCGCCAGCGCGACCACGGTCGAGTCCGGCGGCAACCAGACAGTGGACGGCGAAGCCGACTACACCGTCGTCAGCAACAGCGGCGAGCAGGACGTCAACGGCGGCGGCATCACGTATTTCACCACGGTCAGCGGCGGCGGCACGGAATCGGTGGGCGGCGTCGCCAGCGGCACGACCGTCACCAACGGGCAACTCTACGCGCAGGATGGCGGCCTGGTGATCAGCGCGATCATCAGCGCCGGCGGCAATCTCGGCGTATTCGGCGGCGGCTCGGCCGGATACACCACCGTCGGCACCGGCGGCACCATGTACGTGGAGACGGAGGGTGGCGCCACCAGCGGCGCGGTCGCCAGCTTCACCGTGGTCAGCGGCGGCTCCGAATACGTCTCCTCCGGCGCCAGCACGCTTTCTTCCACGGTGATCGGCGGTGGCTTCCTCTACGTCTCCTCCGGCGGCGTCGCCAGCAACACAACCGCGGGCGGCGGCAGTGGTAGCGATGGTTTCGTGTTCGTCTCGGCCGGAGGTCTGGCCAGCGGCACCGTGGTCAGCAGCGGCGGCGTGCTGTTCAAACTGCCCGGCGGCCATGTCGATGGGACAATCGTGTCCGGCGGACAGGTGGTGTCCGGCGGGGTCGTCGTCGTCTCCGGCGGCGTGGTCCTGACCGACCATCCGGGCAAAGTCAGCGGCCTGATGATCAGCGCCAACGAGGCGGACTACCTGCTGTCCGGCGGCGGCGTCCTCAGCGCGGTGATCAGCGGCGGCGGCAACGAATACGTCTACTCCGGCACCATCGCCAGCTTCACCACGCTCAGCGGCGGCGACCAGTGGATCAACGGCACCGGCGCGGTCGCCAGCGGCACCACCATCAGCGGCGGCGGCAGCCAGCACGCGCTGCACGGCGGCGTGGCGGCGAACACAATCGTCGATGGCGACGGCTTCCTGTACCTGTCCGCCGGGGGCACCGCGCTGGACGCGACGGTCAACTCGTTGGGTGGCGTGCTGGTGCTGTCCGGCGGTGTCGCCGAGTTCACGACCCTCAATGCCGGCGCCGCGCAAGCAATCTATGCCGGCGGCACCGCCACCGGCACCATCGTTTTCGGACTGGGCACCGAGCAGGTCGAGGGTGGCACGGCCATCGGCACCCAGGTCGAAGGCAACGGGTTGCAGCAAGTGGTCGCCGGGTCCGCCCGCCTCACGACGGTCATCGGCGGCGAGCAGGATGTATCCGCCTTCTCCGTCGTCAGCGGCACCACCGTCGATGGCGGCGGCGTGCAGGATGTCAGCGACGGCGGGATCGCCGATAACACGCTGGTCGAGGATCCGGGCACCGGTCCCAGTACCGAGAACGTGCGCTCCGGCGGCACCGGCAATTCGACGATCGTATCCAGCGGCGCCGACGTATTCGTCTACTCTTCCGGCGTCGTCAGCGGACTGAAGGTGGACAGCGGCGGCCTGGGCTTCGTTTACAGCCAGGGCACGGCGACCGACACGACGGTCAGCGCCGGCGGCACGCTGGTCGTGCTGCCGGGCGCCATCGTGAACGTGCTCGATCCCGGGATCGGGACCGTCATTTCCACCGGCGTGGTGGTGTTGTCGGACGGCGTCCTGGTGTCCGACGGACCGCGAACCGTCGATCTGAACATCTCCGGCGGCGTCTCAGATTACGTCCTGAAGAACGGCGTCGCCAGCGGTTCGCAAATCGCCTCGGGCGGCACCGAGTATGTCTACACCGGCGGCATCTCCGATGACGCGACGGTCGGCATCGCGGGCGGCGAGGTGGTATTCTCCGGCGGCCTGGCCAGCGGCACGACGCTGAACTTCGAAGGCAACATGACCGTCTTCTCCGGCGGCGTAGCCAGCGGCGTGATCGTGAACAACGTCGGCGGCCTCGACGCGGGCCAGGTTGGCGGGTTCGCCGGCGGCACTCTCGACAGCACCACGGTCAACGCCGGCGGCGTCGTGGCCGTGGTGTCGGGCGGGGTGGAGTACTACTCGGACGTCACCGGCACCAGTTACGTGGAGGAAGCCGGCACCGCCTACTTCACCACGGTCGGCGCCGGCGGCCAGCAGGACGTGGGCGGCGGCGGCGCGCTGGCGATCAGCGGACTGGTCAGCGGCGGCTTCGAGGCGATCACCAACGGCGGCGTCACCAGCGACACCGTCGTGGACGGCGGTAGCCAGCGGGTCTCCGCGGGCGGGATCGCCAGCGGCACTCAGGTCGAAATTGGCTTCGAGTACGTCTACAACAATGGTGTCGCCGTCAGCGCCGTCGTCAGCGGCGGCGGCGCCAGCATGGTCGTGTATAGCGGTGGCCTCGCCAGCGGCACGACAGTTATCAGCGGCGGCTCCCTGGCGGTCAGCGGTGGTACCGTCAGCGCCAGCGTCGTGGCGTCCGGGGGATCGCAGGTCCTCTCCAGCGGGACGGCCGTCTTCACGGTCATCGGCAACAGTGGGTTCGACACCGTTTTGTCCGGCGGCACGGCCCTCAGCAGCACAGTGGATGCGGGCGGGACGGAAACTGTCCTCTGGCTCGGCGCGGCCAGTGGAACCCAGGTGAACGGCGGCGGCACGCTGGCGATCTCCTCGGGCGGGAGCGCCACCAACGCGCTGATCAGCGGCACCGAGAACGTGGACAGCGGTGGCCTCGCCATCGCGACGACGGTGGGCAACGGCGGCAATGCGCTGGTATTCTCCGGCGGCTCCGACAGCTTCGCCGTGATCAGCCGGGGGGGCACCGAATACGTCTACGCGGGCGCCGTGGCCAGCTTCACCACCGTTAGCGCCGGAGGCGGGTTGCAGGTCACCGGCGGCCTGTCGGTCAGCGCCACGGTCGATTTCGAGGGCCAGGAAGTCATCGGCGGCGGCGGTTCGGCGTCATTCACGGTGCTGAACGCGGCCGGCACGCTGAAAGACCTGGCTGGCTTCGTCACCAGCACCACCGTCAACACCGACGGGTCCGAGCTCGTTTACGGCGGCGTCGCCTCCGCCACCACGATCAATTCCGGCGGTCACGCCTCTATCGCTCTCGGCGGCGAAGCCAGCGGCACGATGCTGGGCGGCCAGCAAAACGTGTTCTCGGGCGGCATCGACAGCAACACCGTCGTCAGCGGCGGCGGGTTTGAGAACGTTTCCGGTGGCGGCACCGCGATCCGCGATTTCGTCGATGCCGGCGGATTCATGGTGGTCTCCGCGCACGCGAGCGCGACGTTCACCACCGTCAGCAGCGGCGGCGTTTTGTTGGTGTTGCCGGGCAGTCACGTCTCCGGAACGATCTCCAGCGGCGGCGCCCAGGTGATCAGTACCGGGATCGCGGTGGTGTCGGGCGATCCGACGGTCAGCTCGATCCCGGCGGGGACAGTGTCCGGGTTGTCGGTCACCGCCGGCCTGACCGACTACATTCTGTCCGGCGGGATCACCGTCAGCGCGCTGGTGTCCGGCGGCGTGGAAAATGTGTTTTCCGGCGCCGCCGCCAGCGCGTCCATCGTGACCGATGGCGGCTTGCTGAACGTTTACTCCGGCGGCAGCGCCAGCCTGGCCGTGCTCGACGGCGGCGCCGAACTGGTCGCCACCGGCGGCCTGAGCATCAGCGCGGTGGTGACCGGCTTCAGTTCAGACGACATCTCCGGCGGTACCGGCCGCGCCGCGTTCGTTGGCGACATGGGCCACGAGTTCGTCCGCTCCGGCGGCGCCGCCAGCGGGTCCGTCGTCAGCGGCAGCGCGTTGACCACCGGCGGCTTTCAATACGTGTCGGCGGGCGCCAGCGCCGTCAGCACGACGATCGAGGGCCACGGCCAGGAAGCCATCGACAGCGGCGGTGTCGCCCTGTTCACCACGATCGGTTCCGGCGGCTTTCAGTACATTTCCTCCGGTGGCCTCGCCACCTCCGCGTTCGTCAGCAACGGCGGCAGCCAGACGGTCAGCGGCGGCGGCAGCGCCAGCTTCACCACGGTCAGCGGAACCGAGGTCGTGTTCTCCGGCGGCTCGGCCAGCTTCTCCATCGTCAACGGCACCCACGGCGAACTGCTGCTGTCAGGCGGCACGGCCGTCAGCCTGACGATCGACGGCGACGCAATGGAGATCGTCTCGTCCGGCGGCACCGACGACGCCGGCTTCCTTGGCCGCACCGGCGATCAGTACGTGGCGACCGGCGGGCTGGCCAGCGGGACGACCGTCAGCGGCCTGCAGGTCGTGTCCACCGGCGGCATGGTGAGTGGGGCGACCGTGACCGGGGGCGGCGTCGAATTCGTGGAAGGCGGCGCGACCGCCCGCCTCATCACCGTGGGGTTCGCCGGCCAGCAGAAGATCTTCTCCGGCGGCATCGTCAGCGGCACGGTCGTGCTCAGCGGGGGCACCGAGGTGATCGCCGCCGGCGTCACCACGGTCAGCGGCACCGCCGTGAACAGCGGCGGCATGATCGATCTGACCTCCATCCCGCTGGTGGCCGGCGGCACGGCGGTGGTCAGCTCCGGCGACATGCTGGTCGTCAAGGAAGGCGCCAACACCTACACGCAGCAATTGAGCGGCAGTTACACCGGCCTGGTGTTCCATCAGTCCGACGACAGCGGCAACGATACGCTGCTGACGCTCGAAGCGCCCTGTTTCGCCGAGGGCACGCGCATCCTGACCGAACGCGGTGAAGTCGCTGTCGAAGCGTTACGGGTCGGCGATGTCGCGGTGACGCATCTGGGCGATCCGCGCGTGGTGCGCTGGATCGGTCACCGGCGCGTCGATATCGGCCGCCATCCCAACCCGGCGCGCGTGCGGCCGATCCGCATCGCCGCCGAAGCCTTCCCCGAAAACCGCCCGCATCGCGACCTTCTGGTGTCGCCCGATCACGCGGTGTTCTTCGAGGACATGCTGATCCCGGCGAAGTTGTTGGTGAACGGCGCCTCGATCGTGGTGGATACCGAATGCCGCTTCGTCACCTGGTATCACGTCGAACTCGATCAGCATGACGTTCTGCTTGCGGACGGACTGCCGACGGAAAGTTACCTCGACACCGGCAANNGACGCGTTGGGCTGGAGCCTGCCGGAGCACGCGACCAGCGCCGATCCGGACCTCCACATTCTGGTCGGAGACCGGCGGATCGAACCGGTCGATGCGAAGGACGGCCGCTATGTCTTCGCGATCCCGGCGGGGGACGCTCCGCTGCGTCTGATGTCTCGCGCCGTCCGTCCG
>PLSZ01000403.1 GCA_003164305.1 Acetobacteraceae bacterium | reverse complement strand
CCATAGCGCGGGACCTGGGAGTTCGTTTCGACCGGCCGGTCTGGCGCGCCGTCGGAGTTTCGTCCGCCGCCGATCTCCCTCAGGCGCTGGACGGCGCTGACGCCCTCCTGATCGAAGCAAAGCCGCCCCCCGACGCGACTCGCCCCGGCGGCAACGCGGTCCGCTTTGATTGGACGCTGACCCATGACTGGAAGGCGCCCGGCCCGTGGCTGCTGGCCGGAGGCCTCGACCCGGACAACGTCGCCGAGGCGATCCGCCTGTCCGGCGCCTCCGCCGTCGATGTATCGTCAGGTGTCGAGCGCGCGAAAGGCGTCAAGGACTCTGCCTTGATCCGCGCGTTCATCCAGGCGGCGCGAGGCGAGTAGAACAAGGGCGGCGCACCCAATGCCCGGAGGGGACACCGACGCCGACTGTAGGCGGCGATCAGTCGCCGACGAATTGGGTTTGCCGCGGCGCATCCGCCGGATGTGCTTCGAACCAAAGCGCATCCGCGCAAAAGTCGATCTCTCCCGGCCATTCCAGGCTGCGCCCACGCTCGCCGACGGTCACCCGCGTGAATACAGCCGGGTTCTCAAGCGCGGCGAACACGCCCTTGCCGACCAGGTGACCGAAGCGGTGGACCGTCTCGTCTCCGGTGGCCCAGGTAACCGTTACTTCGTGCGATTTCGGGTCGGCCACCGCGACCGCAATGATGTTGTCCAGCACCTTTGGCATGCTCAGATCCTCTCTGGCGCCTGATTGTCCTGACACCTGATCCAGTTCAGCGCCAGATCGCCCCGATGGTCTGCTGCCCACGCCATCACGCGGCGGGGTCTGGCGGGCGGCAGTGAACCTCGGAGCACGTCGAGGTCGCGGATCGTCACCAACAGTTCGTCGTCGCCAAGGATAGCATGGAAATGCGGGGGTGTGATCGTTGTAAAACATCTGGATCCTCACGCCATCCACGATGGCTATCGTCGGCACCAGGGGACCGTTACGGACGGCGACACCGCGCTCACCCCGCCACCAACTCCCGCTCCACCAACGCCTTTGCTCGTGGATGCCCCAACTCCGCCGCCCGTCGAAAGTAATCCTCGGCACGGTCCCGATCATGCCCGGCTAACACCCCCAGCGCGAACAGCGCCCCGGCGTGGCCCCGCTTCCCGGCATAAATGAACAGCGACCGGGCCAGATCCGGATCGGCCGGCCCACCGCGCCCGTTCGCCAGCATCTCCGCCGACGCAACCATCGCCTCGAGCACGCCTTCCCCCGCCGCCCACAAGTAATACCTCCGTGCCAAAGTCTCGTCCGCCGGCGTGCCGATGCCACAGTTCACGCAGATGCCCACGTAGTATCCCGCCTCGGGCCGCTCCTCCCGCATCATCCGTTGCAGCCATCCGTGCAGCATCGGCAACTGATTGGGCGGCAGCGACAGCGACGTGATCAGCCCGCCCAGATCGGTCCACGCGGTGAAATCGCCGCCTTCGATCGCGGTTTGCAGCCATGTCGCGATCTCCCGGGGGTCCGGCTGCCCCTCGGCCCCCACCGCGATCGCCCGCGCCAGTACATGCGCGCACCCGGCATGTCCCAGTTCCGCCGCGCGTCGATACCAGTGCGCCGCTTCTTCCAGGTTCGCCGGATCGCGCTCGGCGCTGGCGTAGAAGTCGCCAAGGACCGCGCAGGCATTGACGTCCCCATCGTTGCCGGCGCGCCGCAGCCAGGTCTCGGCCGCTTCCAGATCCCGCGCCGCGCCTCGCCCGGTCAGCAGAGCCATCCCCAGCCGCGTCTTCGCTTCCGTGTGTCCGTGCTCCGCCGCCATGCGGTAATGCGTCACCGCCATTTCCAGGTCGCGCCCGCCGCCGGTCTCGATCTCCGCCATCGCGCCGAGCAAAAAATGCGCGGTCGGCAATCCGGTATTCGCCGCCGCGTAGAGCAACGACCGGGCCTGCCCCAAACAATCCGCTCCGCCGTCCCGCATCAGCGTGATCGCGTGCCCCAGTTGTCCCAGCGGCCATCCAGCCTCGGCCGACTCACGGTAGAGGACGTCGGCCTCATCCGGGCTTTCCGCGACCTCGGGCGCCATCCGCAGGATCAGCGCCAGCAGCGCCTTCGCCTCGGCCGATCCGCCGCGGGCCGCGCGCCGGGCCAGTTCCGCCGCCAGCCGATGATCCGGCTCGGCGGGAGGTGGCTGACCAGGCGAATCGAAGGCGCCGCGGTGATAGGGGCCGGAAATGCCGCGCAACGCCAACGTCGCGAGTTCGGTCTGCGCCGGGACATCCCCCGCCGCCGCCGCGCGTTCCAGCCAATAGCGGCCCTCCGCCTGGTTAGCCGGCACGCCGTGGCCCCGCAAATAACATAACCCCAGCCGGCCTTCTGCTTCCGGGAAGCCGTCACGGGCGGCGGCGGCGATGTGGCGCACCGCCTCGATCCCCGCCCCGCGTTCCAGCAATTGATCGGCGAGTTTCAGTTGTGCCTCGGCACTGCCCGTGGCGGCGCGCAGGCGGGCTCGGATGATGGCGCCGGGGGGCATCGCGATCCTTTGCAGCCGTGACCAGGGATGCGATCTGACGCCTAAATGATCGCCAGAAGGTTAACGGCGGACGCCGCGGACGTTAACCGTTCCTCAACCTATCCGAACCCGCCAGCCTGGCCAGACGCCGCCGAATGGTGCACACAGGTGAGCGGGAGGACAGCATGACCGTCGTGCCGATCCAGGGACTGTGGGAAACCCATCTGACGGTCGCCGATCTGGACCGCGCGATCGCGTTCTACCGCGACGTGCTCGGCCTGACGCTGGCGCATACCGTTCCCGAGCGCCATGTCGCGTTTTTCTGGATCGGCCAATCCCGTCAGGCGATGCTCGGCCTTTGGAGCATCCACACCTCGCCGATGGCGATGAAGCTGCATTACGCGTTCCAGGTGACCATCGCCGACGTGGAAGCGTCGGTCTCGGCGTTGAAGCGAGCGGGCATCGAACCGTTGGCGGGCGGCGGCCGGCCGATCGAGGAGCCGGAAGTGATCCCCTGGATCCCCGCCGCCAGCGTTTACTTTCGCGATCCGGACGGCCATTCGCTGGAGTTCATCGCGATGTTGCCCGAGCCGCCGCGACCACACATGGCGCGTGTGATGCTGTCCGAGTGGCGCGCGCGTCACGCCTCGACCAGATCCGGAGACGATTGAATGGCCAACGAAACGATCCAGCTCGCGGAATACGCCGCCGGCTTGCGCTATGACGATCTGCCGGCGGATGTCGTGCAACGCGCCAAGGACTGCATCACCGATACGGTTGCGGTCATTGTTCAGGGCAGCGCGTTGCCCTGGAGCCAAATTATCATCCGTTACGCACAAAGCATCGGCACCGGTGGACGCAGCCGGGTGCTCGGCTCGACCGGACCATTGTTACGAGCGCCCGCCGCGGCCCTGGCGAACGGCACGCTTGCGCACGCCTTCGAGTCCGACAACCTGACGAGGCCCGGTGTCGGCGTGCATCCCGGCGGCACCTTACTGCCGGCCAGCCTCGCCGTGGCGCAGGACCGCGGCAGTTCCGGACGCGATCTGATCGCCGCCGTCGTGGCCGGGTTCGAGGTCATGTATCGGGTCGGTCAGGCCACCAAACACAGCAACGAACGCCGCGGCTTTCACGCGCCCGGCACCACCGGCCCGTTCGGCGCCACCGTCGCGGCCGGCGCGTTGCTCGGCCTGAACCCGTCCCAGATGACCAACGCGCTGGGCATCGCCGGTTCGCTGGCCGGCGGGCTGATGGCGTTCGCGCGTTCCGGCACCGGTGCGATGGTGAAACGGCTGCATCTGGGCCGCGCGTCGGAAAGCGGGGTCATGGCGTCCGCGCTCGCCGCCGACGGCTTCACCGGGCCGACCAGCGTGCTGGAAGGCGAGGCGGGGTTTTTGAAAGTCTTCTGCACCGAGTGGGACATCGCCGACCTGACCCGCGGGTTGGGCACCGACTACAAGACAATGACTCTGTGCCTGAAACGTTTTCCCGTGCACATGACCGCGCAGACCGGCGTACAGGCGGTGCTGGAACTCCAGGCGGAGCACCGGTTTACCGGCGCGGACGTCGATCGCGTCATCGTGGCCGGGACGGAGCGCATGGCGACGATCAACAACATCGCCAATCCGACCGACATCATGATGGCGCAATACTCCATTCCATTTTGTGTCGCTCTCGCATTGTTCCGTGACCCGCGCGACCCGGCTTCGTTCGACGACAGCGCGTTGAGCGACCCGGCGATCCGCGCGATGACTTCCCGGGTATCCGTCGTGACCGCCGATCCGCCGGTGAAGTTCGCCGGTGCCAGTATCGTGACGGTGCATTTGAAGGACGGCCGTTCGGTGAGCAAGGAAGTCGAGGAATTCAATGGCACGCCCGCCCGCCCGTTGGATCGCGCGGAATTGAAGGATAAGTTCATGACGCTGACCCGCGTTCGTTACGGGGATGAGGCTACGGCGATGTTCGAGCGGTTGCAGGGGCTGGAGGATGAGACGGACCTGGGATGGGTCGGTGCGTGAGACTGCCTTAGCAAAGATGCATCGCGGAGGACGCGGAGGGCACTGGAGGACGCGGAGGAAAGTTTTAGCGCTTCGCGCGGACGTTCGATCAGCCGCCGCGCGAAGCGCCAATCTTTATTCTCCGCGTCCTCCGGTGCCCTCCGCGACCTCCGCGATGAGCCTGTTGTCGGCACCGTCCCGGACCCCGCCATTGTGACCCACCCTCGTTAGCGGCAAGATCGCCCCCACGACGCCGGGAGGAAACCAGCAATGCCAGCCAACGCGCGGCCACTCACATCGACAGAGTTCGCCGGTTCATCCCTCTCGCTCCCAGCCCAGATCGATCTCATCCTCGGCAAAACCCTCGAAGCCATCACGGCTTTTCTGGTGGTCGCGGAAATCGTTATCCTGTTCGTCGGTATCGTCGCCCGTTACGCCTTCCATTCCCCACTGATCTGGTCCGACGAACTCGCCTCCGCCCTGTTCCTGTGGCTCGCCATGCTTGGCTCCGTCGTCGCGCTGCGCCTTGGCGGTCACATGCGGATGACCGCTTTCGTCAACCGGGCCTCCCCATCGCGCCGCCCGTTCTTCGAGGTCCTGGCGCTGTTCGCCGCCATCGGGTTCCTCGCCGCGATCCTGCCGGCCGCTTATGCCTACGTTGAAAACGAAGCGATGGTCTCGATCATGTCGCTCGACGTTTCGATGGCGTGGCGAGCCGCCGCGATGCCGGTGGGGATCGCGTTGATGATCCTGACCGCGTTGTTCCGCATGGCCGGTCGCCCGGTCGGACATCTGCTGACCGCGTTGCTGATCGTCGCCGCCGCCTTCGCGACGATGCTCGCGCTGCATCCGGTGCTGCCCGGTCTTGGCAGAGCCAATCTGCTGATTTTCTTCGTCGGCGTCGTTTCTGTCACGGTGTTCGCCGGCATTCCGATCGCGGTTTCGTTCGGGCTGGCGACCTTGGGCTACCTCGCGCTGTCCACCCGCGTGCCGATCTCCGTCCTGGTGGCGCGCATGGACACCGGCATGTCGCATCCGGTGCTGCTGTCGGTGCCGCTGTTCGTGTTTCTTGGTTTGCTGATCGAAATGACCGGCATGGCCGCCGTCATGGTACGTTTCCTCGCCAATCTGCTCGGCCACCTGCGCGGCGGCATGTCGTTCGTGCTGATCGGCGCGATGTATCTGGTGTCCGGCATCTCCGGCTCCAAAGCCGCCGACATGGCCGCCGTCGCGCCCGTGCTGTTTCCGGAGATGGAAGCCCGCGGCGCGCAACGCGGCGACCTGGTCGCGCTGCTCGCCGCCACCGGCGCGCAAACCGAAACGATCCCGCCAAGCCTGATATTGATCACGATCGGCTCGGTCACCAGCATCTCGATCTCGGCCCTGTTCACCGGAGGGCTGCTGCCCGGCCTCGTCGTGGGCCTGATCCTGTGCGGTGTCGTCTGGACCCGCGCCCGCCGGGACGAACAACGTGGCCAACGGGCCTCCGCGCGCGTCATCGGCCGCAGCCTGATTGTCGCCATTCCCGCGCTGACCTTGCCGTTCGTCATCCGCGGCGCCGTCGTCGGCGGCATCGCCACCGCCACCGAGGT
>PLSZ01000060.1 GCA_003164305.1 Acetobacteraceae bacterium | reverse complement strand
TGCCGGTGTTCGTCGCCGGCGGTCTGGGCCGCGGCGACGCGATCCTGGCCTATCTGGAAATGGGCGCCTCGGGCGCGCAACTCGGCACAAGGTTCGCCGCGGCGAAGGAGTCGATCGCGCATCCGAACTTCAAGAAGGCGTTCATTCGCGCCAATGCCCGTGACGCGCTGCCCTCGGTCCAGCTTGATGAGCGGTTCCCGGTCATTCCGGTGCGCGGCCTGGTGAACGAGGGGACGAAAACGTTTCTGCGCCATCAGGCCGAGACGCGCGACAAATTCCTGGCGGGCGAACTGGACAAAGAGGCCGCGCAACTGGTGATCGAGCGCTTCTGGGCTGGTGCCCTGCGCCGCGCGGTGATCGACGGCGACGTCGACATGGGCTCGGTCATGGCTGGCCAGTCGGTCGGCATGGTCACCGCCGAGCAATCCATCGCCGAGATCCTTCAGGAGTTGGTCGGCCAGGCGACCGCCGCGCTCGCCGCCCGGCGCCAGGCCGCGTGACCGGACGTGGGCCGCGCGCCCTCTGACCTGTCGCCGTTGACCAGCGGTCCTTCAACGGGTGCCCCGGCGCGGCGCCTGCTGGCGAAATTGCGCGACCTGCACGCGCATGGCGCGGCGCCGTTGTCCGAGGTCGTGCGCCTCGTCGCGTCGGAGGTCGTCAGCGAGGTTTGCTCGGTCTATGTCCGGCGCCCCGGCGATCTGTTGGAATTGTCCGCCACCGAGGGCCTGAACCTCAAAGCCGTGGGGCAAACCCGACTGCGGGTCGGTGAGGGCATTGTCGGGCTGTGCGCGGCACAGGGCGCGGTGATGAATTTGCCGGATGCGCAAAATCATCCGGCGTTCGCCTATCGGCCGGAAACCGGTGAAGAGCCGTTCGCTTCGATGCTCGCCGTGCCAGTGCGCCGCTCGGGCCGGGTCCTGGGTGTGCTGGCGGTGCAGAATCGCACGCCGCGGCATTTCACCGGCCAGGAAGTCGATGAGCTGGAAACCGTCGCGATGCTGCTGGCGGAAATGCTCCCGACGGCGGGTCCGGCTGAGGCCGTTGGCGAGGGGTTGCCCGGCACCGTGCCGCGGGTTTTCTCGGGCTCGGCCTTGATGACCGGCGTCGCCATCGGGCCGGTGGTCTTGCACGGCACGCGGCTGACCGGGATCAAATTGCTGGCGGAGGACCCGGACCGCGAACTGAGGCGCCTGAATGAGGCGTCCGACCGCATGCAGCGCGGCATCGACGCCTTGTTGGCGGCCGTGCCGACCGATGCCTCGGCGTCCCGCGACGTGCTGGAGGCGTATCGTTTGGTCGCCGCCGATCAGGGCTGGCTGCGGCGGGTCGCCGATGTGATCAAGGGCGGTCTGACCGCCGAGGCCGCCGTTGGCCGGGTCGCCACCGAGCTTCACGACCGCATGCGCCGCATCAGCGATCCCTATCTGCGGGAGCGGTTGGCCGATCTGGAAGACCTCGCCAATCGTTTGTTGACCGCGCTGATGGGCGACCTGCCGCGTGAGGCGGCCCCACAAGGCGCCATTTTGCTGGCCCGCCGGCTGGGTCCGGCTGAACTCCTGGAATGGCAGGCCGCTGGCATCGCGGGCATCGCGATCGAAGAGGCCAGTCCCTCCGGTCATGCCGCCATTCTGGCGCGCGCGCTGGGAATTCCGGCGATTGGCGGCACGCGCGGGATGCTGGACACCGCCGAGCCGGGCGATGAAGCGGTGATCGACGGCGACACCGGACAATTGGTGCTGCGGCCGGAGGCGGAAGTCCGCCAGGTCTATGTCCGCGCGTTGGAGGCACGCTCGCTGCGCTACGCCGGGTTCGCCGCGCTGCGCGATCTGCCTTCGGTGACGGCGGACGGCGTGCAGATCCGGCTGATGCTGAATGTCGGACTCGATCTGGAACTGGCGCAACTGGATCACACCGGCGCCGACGGAATCGGGCTGTTTCGCACCGAGATCGCGATGCTGGCCCGGGGCGCCGTGGCCGACGTCGCCGAGCAGGCGGCGATCTACGCGCGGGTGTTGAACGCGGTCGGCGATCGGCCGGTGCTGTTCCGCACCCTGGATCTTGGCGCCGACAAGCTGCTGCCCGGCACGGTGACCGAAGAGGAAAATCCGGCGATGGGCTGGCGCTCGTTGCGGATCGGGCTGGATCGGCCGGCCTTGATGCGTCGGCAGTTGCGAGCCCTGCTGCTCGCGGCGAATGGGCGGCCGCTGTCCGTGATGTTCCCGATGGTGGCGACCGCCGCGGAGTTCCGTCAGGCGAAGGCGCTGTTGCTGGCCGAGGCGAAGCGCGTGCGTCCGGCGCCTGAGCGGCTGTCGATCGGCACCATGCTTGAAGTGCCCGCGCTGATGTGGCAGTTGCCCGACCTGCTGCGTGAGGCGGACTTCATCTCGGTCGGCTCCAACGACCTGGTGCAATTCATGTTCGCCGCCGACCGGGGGACGCCGTCGCTGTACGATCGCTACGACGTGTTGTCGCAGCCCATGTTCGATTTGCTGGAACAACTGCTGACCGCGGCGCGCGAAGCCGGCGTGCCGGTGTCGCTGTGCGGCGAGGCGGCGTCGCGTCCCCTGGAAGCTTTGGCCTTCGTCGGTCTGGGCTTGACCGCCTTATCGATGCCCGCCAGCGGGATTTTGCCGGTGAAGGCGCTGTTGGCCGAGGTCGATCTGGCGGCGTTCCGTCCGGTGTTGGCCTCGATCCGGCGCGGCGCCCGCGGCGCCCCCAGCCTTCGCGAACCCATCGCCACCTGGGCCCGCGAGCAAGGGCTGCCGGTCTGATACCAACTGGTCCGGTGGATCGACTGACCGTTAGCGTCGCTCAATCCCGTCATCGCCAGGCCCTATCCCACAGGCGCTAACCTAGCCGCCGGTGAGGGCGAAAACCCAGGTCCCCTGCCACTTATCGTCATCACCGGGCTCGACCCCACAGGCGCGAAAACAGTGTCGCCGTTGGAATTTGGGCCGTGCATCAAACGGCACCATCCTTTCGTCGTCATGGGCCGGCTCGACCGGTCCATCGTTCTCCCCAAACTCGCTCTCACCCCTCTGTTTCCGCCGATGATCCGGTCGAGCCGGGCCATGACATGGGATGGAGGGTCCCCACGCCTCTCGCCGAGCTTTTCTAACGCCCATGGGGCTCCACCCGGTGATCGGTCGCCACAGCCTCCGCGCCAGGTGGTCGGGTCGTACCAGGCTATGATGACGTTGGGCGCGCGACGAAGCATCGGCGATAGCGCGACCCAAATAATCAGCTCCGGGCCCGGGCTGCCGCTTTGTAACCATTCCGTCGGCAGCTCGCGGCTATTCCGGCGAGGAGTGCGCCATTGGGCTGCCTCGAAGGGAGCATCCGCCGGTTCCATGGCAGACCTGATACAGCCGGATAGGCTCATCGGCGGCGCCTGGAGCGGAACTCCCTTGTACGCGGCAATCCCGGCGCCGGCGCGATCGGTCGAGGACATTATTTTCGTCCCCCAACGGCTGTTCGCCTTTGGTCTCGCGTTCCTGTTGGCCTATGGAGCGATTTTCGCCGGCCACGTCTGGTTGCGCGATTGGCCCTTGACGGACAGCGGTTCTCCCCGGTTCATCGATTTCATCTCCTTCTGGATCAACGCGAAGTTCGCCCTGACCGTCGCCGCGGCCGACGCGTATCAGTACGCCGCGTTCGCCGCGGCGCAGGCTCCTTATGTCACGATGACCCGGGGAGACTATCCATATTACCACCTGGTCTACCCGCCGACGTTGTTCCCGTTGGTCGCGCCAATCGGCTTGCTGCCTTTCGTGGCGGCTCTGACGGCCTGGATCGCGGCGACCGGTGGGTTGTATTTGCTGGCGGTCTTCCGGGCGGTGCCGCGTGTCCTCGCCTGCCTGTTGGCGGTGTTGCCGTTCGCGGTGGTGAAGAACGTGTGGCTCGGCCAGGCGAGCTTTCTCGTGGCGGGCCTGCTCGGGCTGTCACTCGGCCTGATGGAAAAACGGCCGTTCGTGGCGGGACTGTGCCTCGGCCTGCTCACCTGCAAACCGCAATACGGGATCATTTTTCCCATCGTTTTGCTGGTCACCGGGCAATGGCGCGTGATCGCCGGCGCCTGCGTGAGTTTCGCCGCCCTCATCGCGACGGTCACCGGCCTTTATGGCGTCGCCATATGGCGCGCCTATTTGGGAGCGTTCGGAACCTCCAGCCTGGACAACTTCATGACCGATAACGTGCTGGACGCGATCGATCAGACCGTGTTCGGCGTGATGCATTGGTTTGGCGCTGGTTTCGCCGCGAAATGGTCCGTCCACCTGGTCGCGGCGGCGCTGATGACCGCGTTTGTATGCGTCGTTTGCCGGCGGCCCACTTCCGGTCGCCTGAAGGCCGCGGCTCTGGGCGTCGGTGCGCTGTTCGTGACGCCGTATATGATGGCGTACGATCTGACCGGCCTCACCATCCCGGCGGCGTTCCTGGCCCAGGAGGGATTGGCGACGGGGTTTTTGCCGGGTGAGCGGCTGACGCTGCTGGCTTGTTTTCTGGGCTTGTTCCTGATGCAGACATTCCCGGTTGGACCGTTGATCCTGGCCGCGCTGATGGCGCTGGTGCTGCGCCGTGTTTTTCCGGGCCGCGCTAGGCGTCTGGCCTGATGCGTCTTGCCCGCGTTCCCCACGATGTATTCGCGCACGGCGTCCCGGTCGCGTGCTGGCCCGAGACCGTGCGCCGGCGCTGGTTCATTGGGGGTTTGTATGGCGTGGTGTTCGCGCTGCTGGCGGTGCCGATCTTTTCGGTGACTGTTCCGCCTTTGGTCGATTACCCCAATCACCTGGCGCGCATGCATATCCTGGCGGCTTACGCCACGAGCCCGGAGCTTCAGGCAAATTACGTGGTGGCCTGGAAAATCGCGCCCTATCTGGCGATGGACCTGATCATTCCGCTTCTGGCTCGTTTCATGTCCATCTACACCGCCGGCCAGGTGTTCCTGTATGATTGCCTGCTGCAGTTCGTTATCGGCACGGCGGCGATCCACGCGGCGCTGTACCGGCGGCTTTCCCCCTGGCCGGTGGCGAGCGCGCTGTTCGCGTATAGTTTCGTCGTCAGCTATGGTTTCGTGAACTATGTCTTCGGCGTCGGCGTCTGGCTGTTGGCGTTCGCTGGCTGGATTGTGCTGTCACGCGGCCTGGCGCGCTGGCGAATCCTCGCCGGATCAGTGTTGAGCCTCGCCGTCTTCTTCAGTCATTACTTCGCATTTTTCGGTTATATGCTATGCGTCGGCGCTTACGAATTCGGCGTGTGGCTATCGGGGCGGCAGCGGACCGTCGCGTCGCTTCTGGGCCGAGGCTTTGTCGCGTTCTGCCCGTTCGGGATGCCTCTGGCGATCTTCGTCGCGGCGAGCCAGGGCCAGGAAGGTGGCGTCACGCTCTACGCTACGGCTTATGGCTGGATGATCGCCATGCTCTCGCCGTTGGTGTTTCTGGGGGCTCCGTTCAACGCCGTTGTTCTGGCCGTCGCTTTGATCATTCCGGCGCGTCGGGGTTTGCTGGGACGGATGCGCGTGCCGCCGGCGATGTGGGGGCCGTTGATCGCGCTCGGTGTCGCGGCGATCGCCATGCCAAATGCGTTGTTCGGCGTCTGGGGCGTCGATTATCGGCTGCCGATCGTCTTTGTTTTTTTGGCGATCGCCGCTTGTTCCTGGCGAACTGTGCCAGGTCGGGTTGAGGCGTTGCTGGCCTGCGGCATGGTTACGGTGCTGACGGTCAACATGGCCGAGATCGTTTATGTTTGGCGGCCGATCGGAAGGCAATTCGATGAGTTTCGGGCCGCGTTGGCGGTGATCCCTCCGGGTGCTCGGGTGATCGCGTTTCGTGACACGGACGGCATCGATCCGGCGTTGTCGCATGAACCGGCCGCGCTCTACGACCATCTGGCCACGCTGGCGATCGTCGAACGCGATGCGTATGTGCCGTTTCTGTTCAAACACAAGATGATGCCGGTGGAGGCGGCGCCGGCGTTGCGGCCATACGGCACCGCGATCGGACAAACGATCGGTTTGCGGGACATGATCGACGGCGCGGATCCGGTGAAAGGTCCGGCGATGCTCGGCACGCCGAGCACGATGGGGATGCACAATTACTGGGGTGACTGGCCGCGTCATTACGACTATGCGATCGAACTGAGCTTTGGCGCGCGGCCAGCGTTGCCGACGGGACTGGAGCGGGTCCGGCCGGGCGGGTTCTTCAATATTTATCGGATCGGACACCAGGGGCAGCGCTAACCAAGATCCCGCGATTTTACCCGAGTATTGACGCCACGCAAACACAGAAAACAGTTCGCACCCATCAATGCCTTGGATTTTCTGAGCACGGGCAACTCGATAGCCGCTTGGGGAACAACTCAGTGCGAAGTCGGTGAAGCGGTAACGGTCGCGGATGAACCACGAACCGTCAGTCCGGCCTGGCGAGCCTGACACGCGTAGACGGTATAGTTGGCGGTCTCTTTTACCAGCTTATAGTTTTGCCGGAACAGTTCGCGAAAGCGATCAGTAAACAGCGGAGGGTGTCCCGGGTAATAGCTCAGCCTGGTGAATGGTCGTTCGCCTCTCGGGATGATCCATGTTGACGTCTGGCAGTCGATGACCAACTGTTCCGGCAGACTGGCGGGAGCGCCACTTTGTAGCAGGTCTTGCCACGCCGGAACATCGAAATCGGGCCTTCCGCCGGCCAAGACGCCGATAACCCTGAAAAACGTCATTTTGTAGGTATCGTCTCCAGCCACGCCGGCCACCGCGTCGGGGTATTCCGCGTAAAGTTCCGCTACTTCCCGCGATTCAGCGGCGGAAATTCGCTCGAAATCGGGTCCTCGCAATGCTCTCAGGTTCGTGGTGAAGGCGGGCATATAGACCAGGAGCATTAGCAGGAACGGGATCGCGAACCGCGTCTGGTTCGAAGCGATGGCATCCCGCCGGCACCCTGGCCCGTGTAGCGCCTTCGCGGCGGTCACCAGCGTGAACGCGAAGGCCGGCAGAAAAGGCAGCAAGTGAGGCATGCCTGAACCCGCTTTCGCAGCGATGATGGCGACGGTCAGGATGGAAGTCACGTATGCCAGTGCAACTGGCCACGCTGTCTTCGTGTCGCGTTCTCGATTTGCCCAGGCGAGAATGAGAACAGGCATCAGCAACACCGACGCGAAGCCAAGATTGGTCAACAGGGATGTGAGATCCATTCCGTGCCGCGATGCCGAGCGCAGATAGGCGACATACTGCGTGAATGAAACGTTGGGATCCAAGAATGGCACGACGAGAGTTGGCAGGCCGCTTAGTGCGACGATCGCCGCGATACGCGCCGCGTTCGCGAAGGAGACCCATGGCACGAACAGTGCCATCGCACAGGGAAGAATATAGAAGCCGCCGTGAAGCTTCAGATTTATGCTAAGCCCTCCCAGAATTCCGATTGCAACGGCGGCCGTTGCCGGCCTGAAGCGGAGAACCGCGAACAGAGCCAACGCCGCGCATAGAAACAGGTATGGATCGGGACGATTCCAATACGCGGTGTTTTCGAATGTTCCCGCCACGATAAGGCAAACACTCATGGGCAACACCGTCTGTCGAACGGAAGAGATCAGAGGCCGCAATGCAACCGCGACCGTGACAGCGCCGAGCCAACAGCAAGCGACGCCGGGCAACTTCGACATGAGGATAGAGGGGCGGAACGACAATGCGAACGCTGTCGCCTGGTAGACCAACGGCCCGTAAATCAAGCCGTAAAGACCTTCGCCATCATTCCACGCCGGATACAACTTATGGCCATGCGAATACCACCAGGAGACACCGGCGATGGTCGGCTCAATATGATCGAGATAACCTGGGTCGGTCAGATAGGCGACTGTGCTCCAGACCATCATCGCGACCACCGCGTATCCCAGGAACTCCGCGGCAATCCTGGGCCATCCTGAAGCGCTTTCTATGTCCGATCCCGGTATCGACCGGACGAAAAAGATCGACGGAAGGAAAATCAGCGCCGCGAGACCGGAATATGTAGCCCAGAGGAAATCGGGTGGAAGCGAGAGAACGTACATCGCCTGGTTCGCCAATCGTGATTTGCGCCTGCCAATTCACCAATATTGAGGTTGCGTCTCCGTTTCCATCAAATTGAGCGACCGTCACGGATGCTTTGGCTGACTGTGATGGGCCTCCTTCGACGCATGACTGTGACCGCCCGATCGACGCGGTCTGTAACCAAACTGACGGTTTTTTCCTCGTACGGTCATGGCCCCGCCCGTTGGACGGATCGTGCCGGGAGCATTCGCCGTTAGCATGTCGGACCTGTTACAGTGGAAACGAATCGTGCGCCGACCGGACCGTGGTTGCGTCCCGCGTGTCATCAGGCCGCGTCGCGCCGCGCCTGGCCTCCGGGCAAGGTTTTGATGACATTCCAGACCAAACGGAAAGTTGACTACTGGCTAGGCGGAATGCTGCTCGCGGCGCTGTTTGTTCCAGTGCGTCTGTTGGGGTTCTTACTAAAGCGTGACCACACTGTCACGCACCGCCGGGGCTGCGTTGTCATCAAAATGGTCGGTGCGGGCAGCTTGTTCCTGGCAATGCCGTCGATGCTGGAGATCCGGAGGAAGTTCCCGGCTGGGGGGTTCTTTCTTGTCGGCACGCCGTCGGTCATCAAAGTGGCTCGAGAATTCGGATGGTTTGACGAGTATTGGACAATCGACGATTCGTCGCCGATGCGATTGGCTCGATCCGCCATCATGGCGTTGTGGCGGATGGGATGGCGCGCCGATCACCTGATCGACCTGGAGGTTCATTCACGGTTCACCACGGTGCTGAGCGTGCTCTCCATGGTTCGCAATCGGCTGGGATTCGTGGATGAGATCGTATTCTGGCGACGCGGCTTTTACACGCATATGACCTTCTTCAACACTCATGGCCCGGTTTATGTATTTTACGATCTCCTGGCGAAATGGTTTGCCATTGATTCGGTTCCGGTAACCACATTCAACGGCCGCTTTCGCCGCCGGGTAATGGCGGCATCGTTAGCGTCCCAGATACTGCCGGTCGGACCGTATATCGCGATAGGACATGGCTGCTCCGAACTCGGCCGCGAGCGGATGCTGACGCCAGAGGAATGGAAACGTCTGCTTTGGCCGCTGATCCTCGCTGGTCACGATATGGTATTCATAGGCGGGTCGGGCGACAGGCGGGCGGCCGACGAGATCATCAGGACAGTGGGCGCCGGACAGAATTTCTGTGGTCAACTCGGGATCGTGCAGTCCGCGAAGGTGATTGGGCGTGCCTCCACATATTACGGAATCGACTCTATGTTGTTGCACTTCGCGCGTGCCCTCGGCGTGCCCACGGTGAGCGTGTTCGGACCGACCGACCCCGCGACCCGGCTGCGCCCTCTCCCGGTACGCGAGCGTGTGGCGTTCGCGCGCCTGCCGTGCGCCCCATGCATCCACGTCCACGAGTCGCCTCCCTGCCAGGGTACTCGTCCATGCATGGCGTTAGCGCTGGACGCTTTGGTGACGGGAACTGATGGTGTCCCGGCCGGCCTCGAGCCTCAGCCAATCCCTCCGCCCGTGGGATGGGAAGTCGATCCCGCCTCAGCCAGGGTCCACGAGGTTTGTGTCACGTTCTCCTGATATGAGCCATTCGCCCGCGGCCGAGCGAGGCACGAAACCATGACGAAGGCGGGCAATCCCCTAAAGTCTCGTGCATGTTTGATATGAACCGCCGGCGCGCGATGCTATTTCTCTTCGTTCTGCTGTGCAGCGCGAATTCGATCAATCTTATTTTTCAGGTAGGCGACTGGGGCAACAGATTGTCCGCCGTCGACGCGGGTTCGGAAGCGAACTCTCTGCGGGAGGTCCGTCACTTCCTCGAGGAAGGTCTGACGAAGTATTATGGTTTAGGGAACATCAACTATCCCGGAATGTATCCTGACGATGGTATGACCCCTTCCTATCTGGCAAGCCCATACAGCGACTCATCGGAGATCGACTACGTGCGACGGTACGTGCTGACAAACGAAGGGGTCTACACCCATTACCCCCCTGGCCCGGAATACCTGCTCTACGCGGCGGCGAAGGTACTGGGCCTGGAGCCAGTCTCGCGCTTGCGACTTCTGCCGATCACGCTCGGGTGGGCGTCGATGCTCTTCCTTGGCCTTACGATCCGCCACCGGTTTGGCGAGATCGTCGGCTGGCTCGTGATGGGCGCCCTGGCGGCGACACCGACGGTAAACAATGCCTTTGTTGGACTGCACTCCCAGGGGTACGCGTTCGCGCTGCTGCTGCTTGAAATCGCCATGTGCGTCAGAGGCGGAGCGGGATCAATTCTGTTTGCCGTGTTGGGGTTTTGTCAGGGGTGGTTGTCATTCGATTATGCGTTCCTCGTGTGTCTCGCTCCGCTGGTCATCGAAGGTGCGATGCCGCGTATCGACTCCGAATATCAATGCCGGTGGCCGCTGGCGTGGCGACGCGGAATTCTCGCCGGGGCAGGGTTCGCTTGCGCCCACGTTCTGCACTTCGCCGAGGTCTGGGCGTATTGGGGCAGTTTCAGCTCCGCGTTCAATGATATCGTAACCGCGGCGCGGTATCGCGCCGGTACGGGAAGCTCAGGTGGCGTAATGGGTCACATCGTAGCGGCAGACCAATTGTTGAATAATTACTACGTCGGAGCTCATCCGTTCAGTTCTGATGCGTTTCGTGTCGCCGCGGACAGGGACCCCACCTGGTTGAGTTTTCGATTCCTGGGCTTGAGCCTTGGTCCCTGGTGGGCAGCGATTACCGCGACGCTGGCGGTCAGACAGTTCTTGTTTCATAACGAAAATGCGAAATCCCTGGCGGATGACTGGCTGCGCGTCAGCTTTGTCGGCTTTGTCGCTTCGTCAGCCTGGTTCATGGTGATGGTCAATCACGGCATGATGAATCAGCCGTACTTGTATCGTCATCTCTTTCTTGTATTTTTTGTCTGCGTCTTGTTCGGAGCCGTCAGAGTCCATCGTCATCGGTTCACCGAACCGGCGTTACAACCCGCCGAATGACCCCTCTGAGATGACCGACATCGTCCGCGATCAGTGGGTTCGATGGCTGTTCATTTTGTTGTGCGGTTCCGGCGCGCTATGGTCGTTCGCGCGCGTATCCGACTGGGGCAACGAACTCTCGCCGGTGGACCCGTATTCTGAGGCGAACGTCCTGCGGGAGGTGCGCCATTTTCTGGAAGAGGGACTAACGCGACATTACGGCCTTGGAACGGTGCTGTACCCTGGGCTGTATCCCACTGAGGGTTTCGCGAGTGACCCCGACCTCAGCGTGTTCGGCGTCTCGCCAGAGGGCGTCTATACTCATTACCCGCCCGGCCCCGAGTATCTCGCCTGGCTCACCGCGAAACTTTTCGGCGCGGAGCCGGTATCCCGACTCAGACTACTGCCGATTTCGGTCGGTTGGGCGGCGATGGTATTCTTTGGACTGGCGATCCGACGCAGATTTGGCGCGGCGGTTGGCTGGATGGTCATGGGTGCCTGCATGGTCACCCCGACCGTCGTCGATGGGATCGTCGGGCTGCATTCGCAAGGCTATGCATTCGCGTTGCTGCTGGTCGAAATCGCCCTCGTCATCCGCGAGAAACCGTCGTTCGTACCCTTCGCGCTGCTCGGCTTTCTACAGGGTTGGTTGTCGTTCGACTACGTCTTCCTCGTCACCTTCACACCGCTGGCCATCGAGTTCGCGCTGCCCCGCATCGAACCTGGGTACGCGCCACACTGGAGGAAGGCGCTGATCCAGACCATCCTCGCCGGTGGTGGCTTCACCGCGGCGCACGGGCTGCACCTTCTGCAGGTATGGGCTTATTGGGGATCGCTGGACGCCGCGCTGCGAGACCTCGCGGGTGCCGCGGCACACCGCGCCGGCGCCGGAATGATCTCTGGGCCCTTTGAGTATCTCTACCAGGCGATCTTCAATCTCCGGCTCTATGTCTACGGCCTGCATCCGTTCAGCACCGTCTTGGATTTCCCCGATACCGTGGATCCGGCGGACTACACCATGTTCCGCTTTCTCGGTCTGTCTCTCGGCCCTTGGTGGTTGCTCATCACTGTTGGATTGATGATCTGGGACCGGATCAGCCCCGGACCCGATGCGCGCGCGTTACGGATGAACTGGCATGTGGTGTGCCTGACAGGCCTGGCGACCATTTCGTTATGGTTCGTGATCATGGTCAACCATGGCGTCGTCCATCGGCATTTTCTCTACCGGCATCTGTTCCTGATGTTCTTCCTCATGACCCTGTTCGTGGCCGTCACGGCACGCCGCGTCTTGTGCGAATCGGAAACGTCCAGGCGACTTCTCCATCGCAACCACGCTGTATCCATGCCGGGCTCATGATCCGCGCATGACAGGCTTCCGCAGCGCTGACTCCGACGCCTTCGCCGACACCGCTCGCGCCGGCCAAAGCGCGGTGGGAGCGTAGCACGGCATGTTCCTGTCCGTCGTCGCGCCGTGCTTCAATGAAGCCGATAACCTGGCCGAGTTCCATCGCCGCGTCTCCGCGGTGTGCGCGGGCCTCCGCTCGTGGGAACTGGTTCTGGTCAACGATGGCTCGACCGATACGACACTGGACGTGATCCGGAATCTCGTGCGGCGCGATTCGCATGTCGTCGGCGTCAATCTCGCGCGCAATTACGGTCACCAGATCGCGCTGACCGCCGGTCTGCGTCATTGCGGTGGCGATTATATCCTCATCCTGGACGCCGACCTGCAGGACCCTCCGGAACTGCTGGACGACATGCTGCGCCTGATGGACGAACAGGATGCCGACGTCGTGTACGGTCAGCGTCGCGCCAGAGTCGGTGAAACCTGGTTCAAAACCAGGACCGCGTCGCTGTTCTATCGCCTGATGCGGCGCCTCGTGGACATCGAGATCCCGCTGGACGCCGGTGACTTCCGCCTGATGAACCAACGCACAGCCGCCGTGCTGAACAACATGCCGGAACAGCATCGTTTCATTCGCGGCATGGTGTCCTGGATCGGCCTGCGTCAGGTTCCTTTGCTCTACGACCGGGATCACCGTTACGCGGGAGCGACGCATTATCCGTTGCACCGCATGATCCGGCTGGCCCTGGACGCGATCACCGGGTTTTCGGTCATGCCGCTGCGACTGGCTTCCCTGACAGGCGTCGCGATCGGTGGCACGGGACTTTTGTTGCTGATCTATACGATGATCTCCTGGCTTTCCGGCCGCGTCGTCGAGGGCTGGACCAGCCTCATGACCCTCATGCTCATCCTCGGCGGCGCGCAACTTCTGCTGCTCGGCGTGTTTGGAGAGTATCTCGGCCGCCTCTACATGGAAGCCAAACGGCGGCCTCTGTTCGTGGTCGACCGGGTGCTGACCCACAAGCCAACCCCCATGGAGACGCGAGACCGCATCGCTCTTGACATGGCCTCCATCCTGTCGCGCACTCGGGCCCAGGGTAGCGAACAGGAAGCCGGCCATGAAATTCGGGATCTTTTATGAATTGCAATTGCCGCGCCCGTGGGGCGTGGACGACGAGCGTCAACTTTATCAGAACGCTCTGACACAGGTCGAACTGGCTGACAAACTTGGTTACGACTACGCATGGGAAGTGGAGCATCACTTCCTGGAGGAATACTCGCACTCCCCCGCGCCGGAAGTGTTTCTCGGCGCCGCCAGCCAGCGCACCAAAAACATCAGGCTCGGTCACGGCATTGTCCAATTGACAACCAATCCGCCGCAGCGTGTGGCGGAACGGATCGCCTGCCTCGATCTGGTTTCCAACGGCCGTGTTGAATTCGGCACCGGCGAATCCGGCTCCGACACCGAACTGGGTGGGTTCGGCCGCGCAATGGAAACCAAGCGCGAAATATGGGAGGACGCCATTCGTTGCATCATCCCGATGTTCCAGGACAAAGGCGTCGCGATCGACACCAAATGGCACAAAATGCCACTTCGCAACGTACTGCCAAAACCCGTGCAGAAGCCGCATCCGCCTTTGTGGGTCGCCTGTTCTCAACTTGAAACCCTCGAAATGGCCGGCCGCCGCGGCATGGGTGCCCTGGGCTTTCAGTTCCTCTCCGCCGACGCCGCCTTCGCCTGGGTGCACGCTTACTATAACGCGTTCACCAGGCGGCAGGAGAAACTGTGCGAATACGCAACCAATCCCAATATCGCCTTGGTCTCTTACTTTATGTGCGCCAAGACCGATGAGGAAGCCCGCCGCCGAGCCGATGGCGCGACGTTCTTCCAGTTCGCGCTACGCTATTTCGGATCGTCCTCGGGACGCAAGCGGCCCGATCCGTACACGGTCAATATCTGGGACGAATACAACAAGTGGAAGGCCGCCAATCCCGACGCCGCGGCCCGAGCATTATCCGGAGGGTTGATCGGCTCGCCGGACACCATCCGAAGCAAGCTGCGGCGGTTCCGCTCCTCCAACATCGATCAGGTGATTCTGCTGAACCAGGCCGGCCGGAACACGCACGAACACATCTGCGAAAGTCTTGATCTGTTCGCCAAGGACGTCATGCAGGAATTCCACGACGACGAACCCGCCCATCAGGAATGGAAACGCAAGGTGCTGGCGCGCGAAATCGAACTGGATGAAATCGACACCCAGCCGTTCCGTGACCGTTTCGGTCCGAATTCGGTGCAGCCCGCCCAGGCAGCGGAGTGACCGCGGCCTTCCGGCCAGGCCTTCAGATGCTGTTCCCTGACACCACGGCCTGGTCGGGAAACGCGAGTTCATGTCGCGATCGCCACTCGGGCTTCACGTAATTCACGATCAGCGAACGGCGAATACCCTGGATCGGACGCTTCACGAACCCGTGCCACGTGTCCGAGCCAGGGACGAAAATCAGCCCGTGATTGGCGGCGCCGGACGCGCGCCCCAACACGTTACCCATCGCGTCCATGATGTCGGTGCCCCAGTTTTCCGCGTCCTGATGGTCCGAGAGATAGATCAGCAGCGTCAGCATCTTGGCGCCGATATCGGTATGCGGCTCGAGCCAGAACCCGTCGGTGTCGAGGCAATATTCGATCCGGGTAAACCCGCCGGCGAGAGTGATGCCCGTCAGATCCTCCAACAAGCCAACCGTCGCCTCATCCTGAAACGCGCCCGCCAACCTGTCGCAGGCCAGGAACCGTTCGCGGTTTTTCTCCGACACGAAGATCCGCCGCGAATTATAGGTCTCTCGTTTGCCCAGAGTGTCGCCGAGCGCGGCCGGCGGAAACGGCAGCGCGCGAACCTCTTCGCCCAGCCACGCCGGCAGGACGTCGCGCAACAGCCAATGCGGAAATGGCGCCCGCATGGCGCTGGCGTTCAGCAGCGACTTCCGGATGTGACACCCCGGCATCGAGATGGTTCGTGAGGTCGCCGGGCTTTCAAGTGTCATGACCATCGTCGCACCTTTCGTCATACGCCAAACAGACGCTTGATGCCGGCTGAGACAGCATGCCGCCGGAGTTCTCGCCGCGCGGTGGCCGCGTCGATCATCCAGTTCAGCATGATCGCGCGCCGCACGCCGTCATACGGCTTGTGCCCGTGCCAGGACCGGCTGGAGCGCCGGAACGCGATCAGCGTGCCCGCTTCGGGCGGGACCTCGGCGATCATGTCGTCGATGTCGTTTGGACCGCGCAACAGGCGCAGGCGCCCTCCCGCGTCTTCCCAATCATTGTTCAGGTAGATCAGGGCGGTGATGGTTTTTGTTTCACTATCGGTGTGAATGACTCCGTCAAACGGGCGGGTTCGGGCGCGCAACGTGATCATCATCGTATCGGTGCTGAGCGTCAGACCGAATTTCTCGCCGAATGCCCGCGTCAGTTCGGGTTGTCGCAGGGCGTGCAATAGGTGGCCGAACGCGGTGTCCGGCTCGGCGCGCGGCGCCGGGAGGACGCCAGGCAGGTCTGGCGCGGCGAAGCTCAGCGCGGCGGCTTCGGCGACCGCGCGCGGTACGAAACCGGGCACCACCAGAAATTCGAAGGGATCGCGGGTCAGCGGCGTGCTCGCGAAAAGGTCGAGATCAACAAGACCTTCACCGGTCGTTTCAGCTTGGATGGTCAGACTGTCGGTTTCCATCATGGATCACACCGCGACCGAGTGACGCGCCACACCGCGCGCCAGGTAGGAATCGAACGCGGCCGCGACGGCGCGCACAAACGGCCGGCCGTTCGCGGTCACCGTGATTCGGTCGCCGTCGCGAACGACGAGGCCATCTTCTTCCAGACTCCGCAAAGCCGGTTCCGCATCCTCCAGGCCGGACGGATCGACCCCATGACCGCCGGCGATCTCAAACGGGTTCACGGTGAAGTGGCACATGACCTGCTCGATCACGGCGCGGCGCAGACGATCCGCCTCGGTCAGCGCGACCCCGCGAGCGATCGGCGGGATACCATCGCGCACCGCATCGCGCCAGGCCGGCACGCCCGCGTGGTTTTGCACATACCCCTGGGGCATCGCTCCGATCGACGACGCGCCCAGTCCGAGCAGAACCGGCGCCTCATCCGTCGTGTAGCCCTGGAAATTCCGCCGCAATCGCGACGCTGACGCCGCCTGACTGAGCGTGTCCTCCGGCAACGCGAAATGATCGAGGCCAACCGAAGTGTAGCCATGCGCCAGGAACACGTTCTCGATCGCCTGACGTTGCGAGAACCGCTCGACCGCGTCGGGCAGGATATCGTCCGGGATCAGCGACTGATGCTTCTTCATCCACGGCACGTGCGCGTATCCGAACACCGCGGCTCGTTTGGGCCGCAAGCCAAGCGCCTGGACCGCGGTATCGATCACGCCGGCCGTGGTCTGGTGCGGCAGGCCGTAGATCAGATCGAGGTTGATCGCGTCGATCCCGACCGCTCGCAATCGCTCCGCGCAGGCCTCGGTCATTTCCAGGCTTTGATGCCGGTTGATGGCTTGCTGCACGCGCGGATCGAAGTCCTGCACCCCCAATGAGACACGGTTCGTGCCCATTCGCGCCAGCGCGTCGATGGCATCGGCATCGAGTGTGCGCGGATCGATTTCGACCGCGATTTCGGCATCCGGCGCCAGATCGAAACGGTCGCGCAGCCGCCGCATGATCGCGAGCACGGTATCGGCCGGAAGCTGCATCGGCGTGCCGCCGCCCCAGTGGATGTGCCGTACCGTGCGAGGGCCACCGATCGTGGCCGCGATCAGGTCGATCTCCGCCATCAGCGAGACGCCGTACAGCTCCAACGGTTCGGGCCGGTTCACCACGGTGGTGTGGCAAGCGCAAAACCGGCACAACGAGGCGCAGAACGGGACGTGCAGATAGAGTGATAAAGCCGCGTCCTCTGGCAACATGCCCAGCCAGTCCGCGTACACGGCGCCATCGACCGCCGTCGAGAAATGCGGCGCCGTCGGATAGCTGGTGTAGCGCGGGACCGCGCGATCGTATTTCGCGATCAGGCTGGTGATGTCCATGCGACGACCTTCGACGGTCTGAATTCGCTTTGCTTTGATCTAGATCATGGCGGCGGTATCTTCGGAGGCCCGTTTGGGAGGAACCGAATGCCCGAGTCACCGATGAGCCACAACGCGACAACCTGGCTCCAGGCCTGGGATTCGCACGGTATGCACCGCACCGGCACGGCGGGGGACAACGCCGGCGCCGATTGGCTGGCGAAGCAAGCACGGGCGCTCGGCGCTTCTGTCTCGATCGAACCCTTCAGGTTCTCGCGGGTCGATCCGGTGTCATGCTGGATCGAAGCCGGCGGCGCGCGGATCGAGGGCGTGCCGGTGTTCGATTCGCCGCCCACCGGCCCCGACGGCATCACCGGCGCCATCGGCCTCGTCCCTCTCTCGCCCTGGGCCGTCTACACGCCGGATTATCAGGCGACGCGACGCGCGTCCGGTCGAGCTGGCCTGGTGATCGTGTGCCAGGGGACCGAACCCGGCCTCGCCCTACTGAACGCGGAACATTTCCGAACGCCGTATGGCTGTCCCGCGATCCAGGTCGCCGAAACACCACGTGCGACGCCGACCCGGTTGCTGAGCTTCTATCGGCGGACCGCGGCCGAAGCGCGCAACGTCGTGGTCACCATTCCTGGCCGGGATCGCTGCCGCCCGCCGATTGTCGTGATGACGCCGCGCTCCTCCTGGTGGCAGTCGACCTCCGAGCGTGGTGGCGGCCTGGTGTGCTGGCTGGAAACATTACGCGCGCTGATGGCCGAAGCGCCCGCGGCCGACGTCGCGCTGACCGCCAACAGCGGCCATGAACTCGGTCACCTGGGACTGGACGCGTTCCTGGAACGGCGGCCCGGATGGGATCGTCCCGGCGGCGCGATCTGGGTTCATTACGGTGCCAACATCGGTGCCGCCGGTGGTCAATTGTCCATTCAATCCGCTGACGGACCGTTACGCGAGGCGATGCACGGCGCTTTAACCGCGGCCGGTCAACCGCCCAACTCGATGGCGCCAATAACCCAGGTCCCGAATGGCGAAACCCGCGATATCCATGGAGCGGGCGCTCGTTATGTCACGCTGGTTGGCGGCAACCCTTTGTTCCACCTGCCTCAGGATCGCTGGCCCGGAGCGGTGGATGTTCCAGTCATCGAGCGCGTCGCCGCTGGTGCGTCGGCGATGGTTCGCGCGTTGGCGCGCTGACGCCGATTGGACCGGAACGGGCCGGGCGCGTAAAATGCCGCAGATGGAGGCTGACGATGCTCACGATTGAACCCACTGGCGCCATCCTGGGCGCGACCATCCACGGTCTGAACGCGGCGAAGGCTGTGTCCGACAGCGATCTCGGGCAGTTGCTGGCGGCGCTCGGACAATATGGCGTGCTGCGCATTCCGGACCAGCAGTTGGACGAAGATGCCGTGCGCCGCTTTTCGCAGTTGTTCGGCGACATTCAAGGGCCATCGTCCGGACCGCTCACCAAGGACGGCAAGGAAGCGGCGGTCGTCGGCATCCTATCCAACATCGTCGAGAACGGCCGCTATATCGGATCCGCCGACGCCGGGCAGGACTGGCACACCGACATGTCATATCGCGACGTGATCGGTTTCGTGAACGTATTATACGGCATCCGGATCCCCCGGCGCGACGGCAAGCCACTCGGCGGCACCGAATTCTCCAACATGCACGCCGCGTACGAAGCGTTGCCGGAAGAGATCAAAACCCGGCTGGCCGATGCGACCGTCACGCACACGTTCGAGAAATTCTGGGAGCATATGCGCCAGAACAAAAGCAGCGGGCGCCCGCCGATGACCGAGGAACAGCGCCGCCGCCGGCCTCCGGTCGTGCATCCTTTGTTCCTGACCCATCCGCTGACCGGCAAGCGTGTGCTGTACTGCAATCCCGGCTACTCGATTCGCATCAACGAATTGCCGGAAGCGGAAAGCGACGCGATGCTGACGTATCTTTATCAGCACCAGTTGCGGGACCAGTTCCGCTACACGCACCATTGGGCCGAGAACGATTTGCTGGTCTGGGATCACATCGGCACCATTCACCGCGCGATCGCCGATTACCGTGCGGATGAGATCAGGCTGATGCGCCGATGCCAGGTGATGGCGACGAAAGTCTTCGATCCGGAATTCAACCGGATGGCACGAGCCGCGTGACGAGCAGGAGGATCGCATGATCCGCGTAGAACCAACCGGCGCCGTGCTTGGCGCGACCATCCACGGTGTCGATCTGTCGCAACCGATGCGGGACGACGATTTCGGCGTCATTCTGCATGCGCTCGGTCATCACGGTGTGTTGCGCTTTCCCAATCAGGATCTGGGACCGGGCGATATCAGCCGGTTTTCATCGCTGTTCGGCGAAATTCAGGGCAACCCGATCGGACCGCTGGACACCACCCGCGAATTTCCCGAAGTCGGCATTCTTTCGAACCTGAAAGAAAACGGCGCGTATATCGGCAGCCCCGACGCGGGTCAGGACTGGCACACCGACATGACCTATCGCGACGTCGCGGGGTTCGTGAACGTTTTGTACGGCGTGCGCATTCCGGTGCGCGATGGCAAGCCGCTCGGCGGCACCGAATTTTCCAACATGCACATGGTGTACGACGCGCTTCCGGCGGAACTTAAAGCACGGCTGGAAGGTCTGACCGCCGTCCACGATTTCACGAAGTTGTGGGACGCCATGCGCGCCAAAGGCAGCCCACGTCCACCCTTGACCGACGAACAGCGCCGCCGCCGTCCGGCCGTTCCGCATCCGGTCGTGCTGACTCACCCGATCACCGGACGCAAGGTGCTGTATTGCAATCCGGGGTTCACCGATCACTTCGACGGCATGCCGCGCGACGAAAGTGACGCGCTGCTGGCCTACCTGATCGAGTTTCAATTGCAGCCGCGGTTTCGTTACACCAATCACTGGACCGAAAACGACCTGCTGATCTGGGACAATCTGGGCACGATCCATCGCGCGCTCGCCGATTACCGGCCGGAGGAAATCCGCCTGATCCGCCGTTGCCAGGTCA
>PLSZ01000304.1 GCA_003164305.1 Acetobacteraceae bacterium | reverse complement strand
GGTACCGGACCCATTCCATCGAGAAGGCCAGGTCGTCTTCGTCGCGGCCCTTGGGCACCACGTCAAGGATCCTGTAGGTGCTCATGAGCAGCTCGACGCCGCGCCCGTAGGTGGAGTACGTATGGAAGACGTCGCCACCGGCGTCCTTGTAGAAGACGCTGAGACCCGGCGCCTCCGCGCTGGGGAACTCCTGCAGCGTGTAATTGTAGTACACCATGCCCTGCGCAATCTCCTCCTTGGTGAACGACACGTGGAAGTCAGCGTTGAAATCGCCGCCGCAGGACGACACCCACTTGAAGCGCCAGCCCATGCGCCGCCGGAACGCCTCGATTTTCCCGAATGGCGCGCGCGAGACCACGACGACCGTCACGTCATGATGCTCCAGATGCACCAGCGCGCCATCCAGGTGATCTGACCAGAACGAGCATCCGACACAGCCTTCCTCCCAGTCCGGTCCGAACATGAAGTGTCTGACGACCAATTGGCTTCGACCATCGAACAGATCGGACAATGTTTCGCGGCCGTTCGGTCCGTCGAACCCATAGTTCTTCTCGACCTTCACCCACGGCAGGTCACGCCGCCGCTCCGACACCCGGTCACGCAAACGCGTGAGTTCCTTTTCCTCCGCGAGCAATTCCGCGCGCGCGGTCGTCCACTCGGAACGCGATACGATCTCATGCGTCATGGGTCTTCTCCCGATTATTGTGTCATGTAATTTCCGAAACGTTCCAGGCAGCTGGTCCAGCCGATGACGTGATCGTCGCGCCCCGCGACCGAATCGAACGCACCCTGGCGCAATGTCAGCCTGGTCTTGTCGTCGACCGCGTCGAAGGTGACGGTGACGAGCGTTTCGTGGCCCAGAGTGCCGTCCGCCGCTTCCCACGCGAAAGTGAAAGCGATCCGTTCCGGCGCCACAATCTCCCGATACACGCCGCGCTTGCGGTGATCGGTCCCCTCCGGCGAGCGCATGACGAACCAATAGGCGCCGCCCGGCCTGATATCCATGTCGCACGCGATCGTGACGAATCCCTTCGGTCCCCACCAGCGCGCGACCTGCCCAGGATCGGTCCAGGCCTGGAACACCAAATCCCGCGGCGCGTCGATCAGCCGCGAAACGACCAGGTCCCGGTCGGCCACGCTCATCGTTTTTTCACTTCCGCCATATGCGCCTCCAACCGATCCAGGCTCTGCTCCCAGAACTCGCGATATTGTTGCAACCAGTCGACCGCCTCTTTCAATGGTTCCGCTTGCAACGACCGCGGCCGCCACTGCGCTTCCCGCCCCCGAGCGATCAGGCCCGCGCGTTCCAGCACCTTCAGATGCCGGGAGATCGCGGGCAGGCTGATGTCGAACGGTTGGGCGAGTTCCGTCACCGTGGCTTCCCCGGTCGCCAGCCGCGCCAGGATCGCGCGCCGCGTGGGATCGGCGAGGGCGGCGAAGGTGTGATCCAGGCGATTGGGCATCATGTTCAACCAGGCAGTTATATAACTGAACGGTTAATTACCAGCCCTGACATCGCCCCGTCAAGCGGATTTCCCCGCCCGGACTTTGTCCCGCTGCCCAATCCGCGGCTCCGTCCCGGCCAGCAACCGCCGGATATTCTCGTGGTGCCGCGCGATCACCAGCACCGCGATGGCCAAAGCGAGCCAGGCGATCCTGCTGTCGGCCAGAAACAGCGCGGCGATCGGCGCCGCCGCCATCGCCGCCAGCGAGGCGACCGAGGACATGCGGACGATCGCCGCCACGATCAGCCACACCACGCAGGACGCGACGCCCACCGGCCATGCCGCCGTCAGCAGCACGCCAAGGCCGGTCGCCACTCCTTTGCCGCCCTTGAACGCCAGCCACACCGGGAACAAATGCCCGATCACCGCGCCCAACCCAGCCCAGATCGCGGCGTCCGGCGGCCCGAGGTAGCGGAACAGGGCCACCGCGAACGCGCCTTTACCGGCGTCCAGCAGCAAGGTCGCCGCCGCGAGACCTTTGTTTCCTGTACGCAACACGTTCGTAGCGCCGATGCTGCCCGACCCAATGGCGCGAACGTCGCCCAGACCCGCCATGCGTGTCAGCAGCAACCCGAAGGGCACCGAGCCGAACAGATACCCCGGAAAAATAAAAGGCAGCATTAACATGTTCGGTTTCCTGTCAGCGTTCGCCGTCCGGCGCGCGTATTCCCAGCCGCTCCAGCCGCGGCAGCACCTCGGCGATGAAATACGGGATTTCCTTCAGATAATCGACGAACGCGACGGTGCAGCCGGCCAGGCCGGTCGCGCTCATGCGCGCCATTTCCTCAGCGATATCGTCCGGCGTGCCGACGAACGGATAAACGCCGGGATAAGCGCCGGCGTAATTCAATCCCGTCGCGCGATGGAACCGATTTCGCAACGGACGTACGATCTGGCGCCCGCCGTCACTGATCGTCGCGCCGCGGTTCTCCAGGTAGTAAGCGAAGCCTTCCGGATCTTCCATTTCCTCGGCGAAATAATGAAAATACGCCTCCGCCTCCCGCCGCGTCGGACGGCATACCACATGTCCCATGGTAAAGACCGAAATCGAGCGGTTATACAAAGCCATCTGCGCCTCGACCCCGGCGAGGATGTCCGGCACCTGATCCAACTCGGTGACGTTCAGGAACAGCACATCCGCCGCGCGCGCCGCGAAGTCCCGGCCTTTGGGCGAGAACCCCGCCGACATCACCGCCGGCCACGGCCGCTGGATCGACACCGGATCGGTGTGCAATTTCTTCAAATGAAAGAACCGGCCGTCCCAGTCGAACTCGGGTCCGCCGCGCAACAGGCGTGACCAGATCTCAAACCATTCCAGTCCGTGTTCGTAGCGCGAGTCATGATCGATGGTGACGCCGTGCAGATCGAACTCGTTCTGGTTCCAGCCGCACACGATGTTCAGGCCGGCGCGGCCGTGCGACACGTGGTCGATGGTCGCGATCGCCTTGGCCGCGAACGCCGGGGTCACCAGCGGCACATGCACGGTGGAAAAGATCGCGATGCGTTTGGTCAACGCCGCGAGAGCCGCCCCGTGCGTCAGCGTCTCGAACGATCGCCCATACACATTGGCGTTGCCCTGATAGCCGCGCCATTTGGCCACCGGCAGAATGAACTCCAGGCCCGCCTCGTCGGCCAGAATGCTCATCGCGGCGATGTCGTCCCACTCGCAGGGCCAGCGCTCCGGCGCCAGGCTCATGGTCAGGCCGCCGTCGCAGTTCGCGCTGAACACACCCAGCTTGAACCGATTGGGCCCAAACAATGGGTTACTGGCACGCGAGGCTTCCATCCAAACCGGCTCCATCTCCACGAACGCGCGCCAGCTTACACCCGGGCCACGCCCGGCGGCGAGGCGGTGCTCTCGCCTCCGATCGTCGCCCCGGCTAAGACAGGGTCACCGCATATGCAACGCCCCTTGGCAACAGAAGGAACTCCACGCGATGGCGAAAGAAGCGGCGGCCCGTCCGGCGGCGACCATCGTGCTGTTGCGCGATACGCCTCAGGGGCTGGAGGTGTTCATGGTGGTGCGCCACCACGCCATCGACTTCGCCTCCGGCGCGCTGGTGTTTCCCGGCGGCCGGGTGGATGAGAACGACTTCGCCCTCGCCGGCAACGCGACATTGTGTCCGAACCCGGATGGGCTTTCCACCGTGGACATGGCGTTCCGCCTCGCCGCGATCCGGGAAACCTTCGAGGAATGCGGCGTGCTGTTCGCGCGCCCCGGTCACACCGTCGCGCTGATCGATGGGGAGACGCTGCGATCGGTGGAACGCACGCATCGCGCCCCGCTGGCGGAAGGCCGTATAAGTTTCGACTCCGTGCTGACCGCGGGCGATCTGCTGCCCGCCACTGATCTGCTCACGTATTTCGCGCACTGGATCACGCCGCGGCATCAGCCGAAACGTTACGATACGCATTTCTTTCTGGCGGAGGTGCCGTCGGAACATCTCGCGGTGCATGACGGCTCCGAGTCGGTTGATTCGGTGTGGATCACGCCGCGCCAGGCGCTGGCTGACACCACCGCCGGCCGCTTCAAGCTGGTGTTCGCGACACAGATGAACCTGATGAAGCTGGCCGGTTACCGCACCGCCGCCGACGCGATCGCCGCCGCCCGCGCCGCGACCGTCGTCACCGTGTTGCCCGAGGTCAGCCAGATCGACGGCACCCGGCGCGTGCTGCGCATTCCGCTGGAGGCGGGCTATGGCGCGGAAGAATTCATGATCGACAATCCGCCCGCGTCATGAACGCGCCGTCGCCCCGGCTGAGGTCATTGGCCGACATGGCCGGCCGGACGCGACGCGGCGGACGTGGCGGCGGGCTGAGGATTGGCCGTTGGTGACGCGGCCGACGCCGGACTGATCGTGTCCCGAAGCTGATCCAGACCGAAGCCAAGCATGAAGGCCGTCAGGCAGGCGGACCAGGTAATCTCATTCGGCACTCCGCTGGCATATTGCGTGCTGAACGCCGTCGCCACCGCGATCGCGACTGAAATGAAGAAGCTGGCGATCTCCATCGGTTCCGCGCGCCACCAGTCGCTCGCCCCGGCCCGCGGCGTGATAACGGTCCCGAACGGGAACGTATCGGTGTCGGCGGTGAATGGAACGCGGATCGCCAATGTCACGTCATACGACCGCTCGGCGCGGCCCCAAAATCGCCGCCCACGCGGCGGCTTACGAAAATAGTGGCTGAACCGGTCCACACTTGGCGGCGGCGTCGTATTGTCGCCGGTGTCCCAATCATAGATCAGCAAACGTTTGGCGGCCGGAACCGCCTGCAACGCCGGATGAGTGAACGTGAACGCGATATCGACCGACTGCAGCGCCCGTGGGTGCATATCGCAGTCGATCCAGCCCTCACCACGCGACAGCGACAAAGCGATCTCCCGCGGCGTGGTCTCGCTACGCAGCAGATCCAGCAGCGTCTGTACCTGATCGGATTTCGGATTTCGTAACAACGAATCCAGCAGCGAATCCGCCAGCTCGGTGAACCGGGCCGGATCGTCGCGCAGCTTTGGCTCGACATATTCCGTCCAGATATCGGCGATGTACAGGTCACGCTCGACATCCAGCACTTCGCTCGGACTCAGCGCGGCGATGCCGGGCATATCCACGGAAAGCTGCTCCACCAGGGCGCGAATGCGCGGATTGCGAGACGGATCCTGCACGAGATGGCTATCGGGGTGCGCCGCCGCGTCGGTTCCCGGCGGGGGCGGGGCGGGCACGATGCGCCCACGCTCGGTCATCATCTTGGTCAATTGCTTGCCCAGCATGGCGGCGAGAGCGGCTTGCTGAACGTCGTTCTGGGCTTCGGTGAGCTTGCTCTGGGCTTCGGCGAGGCGGTCACCGCTCGCCTGCGCGTCGCCGGCCCGCAACGCGTCCTCCGCGTCGCGCAGCTTCTGGCGGATCGCGGCGTGCGTGACGATGGGCAGCGTCGCGCTGTCCGCCGCGGACCGGGTCATGGAGATGCGCCGCGCCAACCCCGCCGCCGTCATCAATGTCGCGACACTGGTCTGGGCTGCCTGAATTTCCGCGAGCTTACTCGCGCTGAAAAAATGCACCTGCTTGAGCGACAGTTCGATACGTCTGGTTTCCGCCGCGAGCCCGTCCACCAGCGCCGGGCCCGCCTGGCCGCACTCTCGCAACGTCGCCGTGACCTGGCGAAGGCTGCCGCGCAGAGCGGTGCGTGCCCGGCTGACCGGAAAGATGTTGTTCAGCATGACCGAAACGATCGATCCGAATACGACGTAAAACAGCACCGTCCAGGTGCGACCAGGCGGATAACGGGTGACGGCGACGATGGTATCCGTGCCGGGCCCGGTATCCGTGACGCTACCGATATGAAGCACCAGGAAGTGCTCGCCTGTCGGCACGCATGGCTGGACGGCGGCGATCACCGCCTGGCTTGCCTCTGGCTCAAGATGAAAACGGGCGGGCGAGAACGTCAGCGGTCCCCGAGGATCGCAGTGCGGTTCGCCGCCGCCGATCCCGGTCAGCACGAATTCTCCCGGACGGGCGCCCGCCGGGTTTTGCACCGTCAGCAAAAAATCGGCCTGCGATGTCGCGTCGACCACGAGCCGGCCACCGTGCAGCGCGTCACTGGTCAGAACCGGTTGAAACGACGGTGCCGCTCGCAGCGCGCCCAGAGAAATGGTCGCCAGAGTCGTGGAGGGGCTCGAGGCGGTGATGCTCCCCTGGTAAAGGCCGGTCTTCCAGACCTCCTCCACGGTGAAGGGGATTTCGCATGGCCCTTTTGGCGGGCAGTTCAGCGCCTTCGGGTCAACGTCGATCGTATCCGTGTGACTCTCGTTGAACCGCACGAAGCCGTAATTGTCACCTTGGGCGACAGGCAACGCGCGCAGCGAAATGGGCGCCGGATCGTTGTCGCCCCATGTGACCTTCAGGACGCCGTTGGCTTCGCCAGTGCGCGGATCGACCTGGAGCGTCGCGGACCCTAGCTCCAGCTTGACCTGAGCGTTCGCCGCCGCGCACAGCAACAACGAAATTAAAAGAACCAATCGCCAGTACATGGGCGTCGCTCCATGCGAAACGAAAGATTGATCGAGTGGTATCGAGATGGCAAGCGCGGACCGGCCCGCTCGACAACCGACCGGCATCCCGGCACCGTCCAGGACCGCACCGCCGAAAGGATGCCTGGATATGCACGCCGGCCTGTTCGTCACTCTGGAAACCGAATCCCGCTTCGACATCACAGCGCATCTCGCCGAACTGACCGCGCAGGTCCTCGCCGCGCGTGACGCCGGCTTTGACTCCCTTTGGTTCCCGCAACATTTCGTGACCGGACCGGACATGCGCCAGTTCGCCGCGTCGCCGATCATGGGCTATCTCGCGGGCATCTCCGGCGGCATGCGCATGGGCACCGCGGTGTTGCTGCTGCCGATGCTCAATCCCGTGCTGCTGGCGGAAGAAGCCGCCACGCTCGACCACCTGACGGACGGCCGGTTTGTACTGGGCGTCGGCCTCGGCTACCGCGACAGCGAATTCGCCGCGATGGGGATTGAGCGTAAGTCTCGCGTTCCGCGGTTTCGCGAATACGTCCAGGCGATGCGATTGCTGCTGAGCGGCGACCACGTCACCTTCCACGGCAAATACGTCAAACTCGACGACGCCAGCCTCAGCATGCGTCCGCGCAATCCGTCCGGCGTGCCCATCTGGATCGGCGGCACCGTCCCCGACGCCGTCAAACGCGCCGCCGAACTGGGCGATTCGTGGCAAGGCGCCGGCGCGATGACCATGGACGAAATGAGACGCTGGTGGACGCTGTTCCACGACACCCGCGTCGAACTGGGCAAGCCGCTGGACTATCCCCGTCAGGTCTCCCGCGAGTGTTTCTGCGGTCCCACGATGAACGCCGCCATCGACCTCGCCCGCGGTCCGATCTCGGCGAAATACGAGCGTTATGCAACACATGGGTTTGGCGGCTTCGATGGCGGAGCCGACGCGTTTCGCCAGTTCGCGCAAGATCGTTTCGTGGTCGGCGACGAGGCGCATGTGCGCGACGAATTGCAACGCTACCGGGACGAACTCGGCGCCACCGAGTTTCGCTTTCGCATGGGCTGGCCGGGTTTGCCCCAGGACGAAGTGCTGGCCAGCATACGGCGCGTCGGCAAGATCGTGGCGTCGCTGTAAGATCATCACGAACGAACGAGGACACCAATGACGCATGAGTGTCCCCGTCATCCTCGGGCTCGCCCCGAGGATCGCGTGCCGCCACGCCGCGGCTCTCCTCATCAAACACGATGCCTGAAGCAACTGATCCTCGGGTCGAGCCCGAGGATGACGAACGCGAGAGAGCCAACATCAACGCGCGCTGGTATAAACTCGTCCCGGCTGAAGGAAGACATCAATGACCCAACCGCCAATTCGTTTCGAGGACGGCGCGGCCTACGAGCGTGGAATGGGCGCCTGGAGCCGGCTGGCTGGCGAGATCTTTCTCGACTGGCTGGCTCCGCCCGCGGGCCTACGCTGGATCGACGTCGGATGCGGCAGCGGCGCGTTCACGGAGTTGCTGGTGCAACGGTTCGCGCCCTCCGACATGCAAGGGATCGATCCGTCGGAAGCGCAACTCGCCTTCGCGCGCACCCGGCCGGCCGCCGGCGCCGCGACGTTTCAATTGGGCGACGCGCAGGCGTTGCCATTCGACAATGCCAGGTTCGACGCCGCTGTCATGGCGCTGGTGATCTTCTTCGTTCCCGACCCGGCCAAAGGCGTCGCCGAGATGACGCGGGTGGTCAGGCTTGGAGGCACGGTCGCGGCCTATGCCTGGGACATGGCGGGGGGCGGCTTTCCGTTTCACCCGATCCAGGCCGAACTGCGCGCTCAGGGCATCGCGTCCGCGCTGCCGCCGAGTGTCGATGCCGCGCGGACGGAGGCGTTGCAGGCGCTGTGGACTGAGGCCGGGTTGGAGGAGGTCGAAACCCGGGTCATCTCCGTGCGGCGGGTTTTCACCGATTTCGAGGATTTCTGGCGCTCGAGCACGATCACCGGAAGCATCGGACCGACCATCGCCGGGATGAGCGCCGCCGACCTCGAACGCCTCAGGGGTGGGGTTCGGGCGCGAGTGGAGCAGGACGCCGATGGACGGGTTATCCACCATGCGCGCGCCAACGCGATCAAAGGCCGTGTTCCGAAATCATGAAACGATGGCCAGCCGGTGTTCGGGCGCGATGATCGACGCATGGACCTGATCGCAGCGCTGCCCGCCCTCCCGGTCACCGAGGCGCTGCCCGCGCTGAAAGCGGCGCTCGACGCCAACCAGGCCGCCGTGCTGGTCGCGCCGCCGGGCGCCGGAAAGACCACGCTCGTTCCCCTCGAACTGCTGTCCGCGCCGTGGCGGCGGGACGGCAAGATTCTGATCCTGGAGCCCCGCCGGCTCGCCACGAGAGCCGCCGCGACCCGCATGGCGTCGCTGTTGAATGAGCCGGTCGGCCGCACCGTCGGCTATCGCACCCGGATCGACGGCGCTTCCTCTCCGGCCACACGGATCGAAGTCATCACCGAGGGGCTGCTGGTCCGCCGCCTGCAATCCGATCCCGGCCTGGACGGCGTCGCGGCGGTGATCCTGGACGAAATCCATGAGCGCTCGTTGGAATCCGATCTGGCGCTGGCGTTGTGCCTCGACCTGCGCGCGATGCTGCGCCCGGAGCTTCGGCTGCTGGCGATGTCCGCCACCGCCGATGGCGCCCGCCTCGCCGGACTGATGGACGCGGCGGTGATCGAAAGCCTCGGCCGCATGTTCCCGGTGGCGATCCACCACGCCAAAACCGACATCGCCGTGCCGCGCGATTTGCCCGACGCCATGGCCCGCGCCATCCGCGTCGCGCTGGCCGAGCACGACGGCGACATTCTTGCCTTTCTCCCCGGCATGGCGGAAATCCGCCGCACCCAGGCCGCGCTCGACCGCTGTGGCGCGACCGTGCTGCCGCTGCACGGCGAACTGCCGCCCGCCGAGCAGGATCTCGCTTTGCGCCAGTCGGACACTCGCCGGGTCGTTCTGGCCACTTCGATCGCGGAAACCTCGCTGACCGTGCCTGGCGTGCGGATCGTGATCGACGGCGGTTGGCGGCGGGTGCCGCGGCTGGACCCATCGACCGGTCTGACCCGCCTCGTCACCGTGCGGGTTTCCCGGGCGGCCGCCGATCAGCGCGCCGGCCGCGCCGGCCGCGAAGCCCCCGGCGTCGCGAGCCGCCTGTGGACCCCGGCGCAACATCGCGGCCTGGCGCCATATGATCGGCCGGACATCCTGGAAGCCGAGCTGTCGTCGCTGGTGCTGGATTGCGCCGCCTGGGGCACCCCGCCGGCCGAATTGAAGTTCCTGGATCAGCCACCCGCCGGCGCGCTGACCGCCGCCAACGCGCTGCTGACCGAGCTTGGCGCCCTGACCGGCGGCAAGATCACTCCGGCCGGTCAACGCATGGCGTCCCTTGGCGCGCATCCCCGCCTCGCCGCCATGATGCTGGCCGCCGAGACCGCGCCGGAACAAGCCCTCGCCGCCGACCTCGCCGCGCTGTTGGAGGAACGCGATCCGTTGCGCACCAGCCGCGGCCCACGCGACCCGCCCGCCGACATCGGTCTGAGGCTGCTGGCCATCCGGCATGGCGACCCCGAGGCCGATCGCGGCGCGCTGTCCGCCATCCGCCGCACCGCCGCGCAATACCGCCGTCGCCTCCGCCTGCCCGCCGATATCGAGGCCGACGGCGATCCCGGCCGCCTGCTCGCCGCCGCCTTTCCCGACCGGATCGGCCAGCGCCGCGGGGAGCCTGGGTCGTTCCGCTTCGCGGGGGGTGGCGGAGGGCGGATGCCGGGCACCGACAAGCTGGCGAACACGCCGCTGTTGGTCGCCGCCGCGCTTGACGTGAAATCCGGCGCGCACATCCGGCTCGCCGCCGCGCTCGATCCGGGCAGCCTGCCGGCCTCGGTCGCGGCGCGCGTCACCGAGCAGGTGGAAGCCGGTTTCGACCCCGTCTCCGGCTCCGTCCTGGCCCGCCGCCGTCGCCGTCTCGGCGCGCTGGTGCTGAGCGATCGCACCGTCCCGGTCGATCCGGCCGAGGTCGCCGGTCTGCTCGCCGACACCGTCGCGGAGCAGCGGTTGAAGCCGCTGAAGCCGGGCAAGGACGTGGAGCAGTTCCGCGCCCGCGTGGCGCTGATGCGCGGGATCGAGCCCGACGCTGAGTGGCCCGACCTGTCCGACGAAGCACTGATCGCGACCGTTCGAGACTGGCTCGCGCCCCATCTGCACGGAATGGCCCGGCTGGCGGACCTGGATCGGCTGGACCTGGCGGCGATCCTGCGCGGTCTGCTGCCCTGGAACCTGGCGACGCGCCTGGATCAGGCGTTGCCGACCCATCTGACCCTGCCGCACGGCCGCGCGCCGGTGAACTACGCCGAGCCGGTGCCGGTCGCCGAGGCGCGCGCACAGGCGTTCTACGGCATGACCACGACCCCGCTGCTGGCCGGCGGCCGCGTCCCGTTGCGGCTGGCGTTGCTGTCCCCCGCCGGGCGTCCCATCGCCGTCACCGCCGACCTCGCCAATTTCTGGCGCGGTGCCTGGGCCGACGCGCGGCGGGACATGCGCGGCCGATATCCAAAGCATGACTGGCCCGAGGACGGCGGCGCCGCGTGAGCCGGATGGTTCGGCGGCGATGGTTGGGGCGAGCGAGGTGAAGGTGTGTCAGGCGCCTTGGACCGGGAAGCCAGAAAGCAAGGAATTGCAACCGCCGATGTACGCCGCGGAACGCGGCTGCGAAGTGCCCGTTCGTGTCGCGTTCGAACAGGAGCAAAGACGACATACAAAAGCGCTGATACCGCCTCGGTCTTAACCTTTACGACCGACCGCTCATTCCGGACTTTATTAATACCTTTAATCATTCAGAATTCTGATCACAAATCATGATTTATCTTGACTTTCCTTTAACGCCCCCTAACGTCACTTAAAACAAATAAGTCAAAAAATGACAGGCCTGATTTACAAGGCATCCTGTTATGAAACCGTTTCTCGCGACCACATCCGCGCTCGCGCTGGCGATCGGAATGGCCGTGTTCACCTCAGCCGCGGCGACTCCGTTCACAATCTACGACGTCGAAGTCAATCAGGGCGAGGCCGTTACACTCTCGTCCCCCATCACCGATACCTATGATTTCGGCCAGATTGTCCTGACCACCAGCATTGGCACGATCGACGCGTGGTGCATCGACCTGTTCCATGAGATCTACGTCGGAGGCGGCCAGAGTCTGCCCTACACCATCGGTGCGTTCACCACGGACGGCGAGGGAACACAGTTGACCACAACACAAACGCAGGAGATCGGCGGACTTATTCTATACGGCGACGCTTTGCTGAATGACGGCGGCACGCCGGATGACTCGCTGGCGACCCAACTGGCGATCTGGTCGATCGAATATCCCGGCAACTTTACCTACACCGCGTCAGCGTCCGCGACCGCCGAGGCCAACGCGCTGATCGCGCTGGCGCCGGACCTGACAGGCACCGGCGTCGCGCTCACGTCGTTGGACGGGTTGCAAGGTCTCGCCACCGCGACATCCGGAGTGGACATCGTGACCTCGGACATGCCCGAACCGAGGTCGTTGCTGTTGCTCGGGACGGGCCTGATCGGCCTCGGGGTGCTTCTGCGCGCGCGTCGGCGGCGAGCGAAACGCGCCGGCGAGCAGCCCGCCGAACTAACCATGCCCTGATCCGGTTGCCGGCGGCTTTTCGGCGGCCGGCTCCCCCGCTGGCTGACCTGGCGCGCCCGGTTGGACGCGAGTTCCTCCATCAGCCACGACCCTGGGGACGCAGGGGAACATAAACACGGCACCGCCAGATCAGCCGATCGCGCCCTCAATCGCAAAACTCCGGCCATCGGAACCGCGATGCCGAAGCAGGCCGGCCGCGCGCCGCCACGGTCCCGCCCACAGGTAGGCCACCCAGGATACGGCTGGATGACAGAGCATTCATGAATATCGTTGAATGAATTCTTGTTGCGTGGCCCTACCGGTGCCATTTCCTGTTCCGCCGCCGCCGTACGCCAGGGAATCCGCGCCACCACATGCCGCAAGCCGTCCGCCATCTCCTTATAATCGTTGTTGCCCTGTCGCTGGGTGGTTGCACCGCCAACGCCCGAAGCGCGCCCGACAGCTTCGCGCCACTGGTGAAAAAAGTCCTGCCCACCGTCGTCAACATCGCGGTGACCGAGGCCGCCCCGACCCGCGACCTGCTGCACGAACTGCCGCCGGAACTGCGCGACACGCCGCTCGGCCGGGAATTCCGCCGCCGTTTCGGCGACCGTCAGGAACGCACGTTGGGCGCGGGGTCGGGCTTCATCATCGACCCCTCGGGCATCATCGTCACCAACAACCACGTCGTCGGACATGCCGAGAAAATCGTCGTGTCGCTGACCAACGGCCACCAATACCCGGCCAAACTCATCGGCCAGGACCAGTTGACCGACGTCGCCGTCATCAGGATCTCGCCGAATGAGTCGCTGGCCGCGGTGACCTGGGGCGATTCCCGCCGCATCGAGGTCGGCGACTGGGTACTCGCCGCCGGCAACCCCTTCGGGCTCGGCGGCTCCGTGACCGCCGGCATCGTATCGGCCGAGGGCCGCGATCTGGGCTCTGGGCCATTCGACAATTTCCTGCAGCTCGACGCGCCGATCAATCCGGGCAACTCCGGCGGGCCGGTGTTCAACATGGATGGCCAGGTGATCGGNNTCATCGTCTCGCCGACCGGCGCCTCAGTCGGCATCGGCTTCGCCATCCCAAGCGAAACGGTCAGTCAGGTGGTCCGCCAACTCGTCGCCAAAGGCACCATTCAGCGCGGCTGGCTGGGCGTCTCGGTCGAGGATCACGATGACGGCGTGGTCATCGCGGCCATCGACAAAACCGGACCGGCGGCGCGCGCCGGTGTGCGCGCGGGAGATCTGGTGCTGGCGATCAACGGCGAAACCGTCAGCACGTCGCGCG
>PLSZ01000495.1 GCA_003164305.1 Acetobacteraceae bacterium | reverse complement strand
CGGGCGGGCAGGGGGCGCCGCTCGCCCCGGTCTTCCACGCCGCTTTGGCGAGGGATCTGTCGCGGCCGCTGGCGGTGCTGAACATCGGCGGCGTCGCCAACGTCACCTGGATCGGCGCGGACAGCGACCTGATCGCGTTCGATACCGGCCCAGGAAACGGGCCGCTGGACGATTGGGCGACGCGGCATACGGGGAAGGCATTCGACCGCGATGGCGCGTTGGCTCGGGCGGGGGCGGTGGACGCGGCGGTACTGGGACGGCTGATGGCCCATCCGTATTTCGCGCTGCCGGCGCCGAAATCGCTCGACCGGCTGGATTTCTCCCGTGCTTTGGCTGGCAGCGGCCTGGATGCGCTGAGTGCCGCGGATGGCGCCGCGACGTTGGTGGCGTTCACGGTCGCCTCGATCGCCGGGTCCCGCTTTCCGGCTCCGCCGCGGCGCTGGCTGGTGACCGGCGGCGGGCGTCACAACCCCGCCATCATGAGCGGACTGCGCGCTGCTTTGGGCGTGCCTGTCGACGCGGTGGAAACCGTCGGCTGGGACGGCGACGCGTTGGAAGCCCAGTGCTTTGGGTTTCTGGCCGCCCGGGTGGCGGCGGGGCTGCCACTGAGTTTCCCCGGCACGACCGGCACGCCGGCACCAATGCCGGGCGGCCGGATCGTCACCGGGTAGCGGCCGTTGGCCTGTTGTTTTGTGGGGCCACGCGGTCCCGTCCGTAACAGTAACGAACCGGTGCGACCGGTGGCGATACGCCAACCCAAACCCACCAGACGCCGGAGACGTGAGCTGGTCTTCGCATGACCGCGATCCTGCTGATCAACCCCAACACGTCGGAGCGAACGACTCGTCTGATGCTGGATGCCGCCGCGCGCGACCTCCCTCCGAACGTGACATTGCGAGGCGCGACGGCCGGCTACGGCGTGCCAATGATCGTCACCGAGGCGGATCTGCTCGGATCGGCGGCCGAGGTCATCCGGATTGGCCGCGCCGCCGCGCCCGATGTCTCCGCCATCATCGTCGCCGCGTTCGGCGATCCTGGCGCCGCGGCTCTGGGCGATGTCGTGAGTGTGCCGGTGATCGGCATTGGCGAAAGCTCGATGCGCGAAGCCGCGTCCGGCGGACGACGGTTCGGCATCGCCACAACGACACTGGCGCTGGTTGGCGCGATCGAGGCGGCAGTCGAGCGATTGGGCCTCCGACCCTGGTTCACGGGCGTGCGGGTGCCGGAAGGCGATCCACGCGTTCTGGCGGCGGACGCATCCGGTCAGGAAGCCGCGCTGGCCCGCGCGGCGGCCGAGTGTTTCGATCACGACGGCGCGGAAGTCGTCATCATCGGCGGCGGCCCATTGAGCGCCGCCGCACGGGCGTTGCGAGAGCGTTTCGGTTCGCGGATCGTCGAACCGGTGCCGGCGGCCGTGCGGCGCGCCTTAAGGCTTTTGGGCAAGACCTGATACGACCCATTGCGCGAGGTCGATCGGTCAGCACGAAAGTCTGACGATACGAACAAGCGCCATGTCCGCCACGTGACGGCGCGCCTTTCTCCAGACGACAACATCAGGCCAGTACCGCGGCAGGCGATCAGGATCAAGGGAGCCTGCGACATAACGGCAATTCCCATTATGACCGCCAAACGCCTGACCCGTAATCCCTGGGCTTGACCTGATCAAGCCCGAGCATGACGTGAAAAGAACAACAAACCGAAAACCGCCGGCGACACAAACCCTTTGGTGCTCGCGGGACCGGTTGAGAGTGTATGTCCCGAAACACATGATATATCAATCGGATCTTGGTGCTAACCCCGAACGGTACGAATCGCGCCAGCCCATCTGAGCGCATCCGCGTTCATCCCTTTCTTATCCGCGGCAAATTCTTTGCCGATCCAAACGCCAGAGATTGGCCCGCGGTAAGAGTTTGCCGCCGATAAGAAGGGATGAACGCAGATTTACGCGGATGCTTTCGGACCATGTTCCGATCCGGAGTCATACCAATGGGCACGGAACTCCCACTTAATTTTCAATAATACCAACCGGCCGACGACATGACGTACCCACCGCCCATCCGTCGTGCCAGGGCCTGCCCCCTGGCATCTCCTGACGCAGGCCCCGGACTCTCAGGTCAGAGCACGAGTTCTGTGCGGACCGATCCTCGGGTCGAGCCCGAGGATGACGCTACGGGAGCGTCACGAACGAGGGTCAATGCGCACGCGGGTTGGTATACCGTAAACGCGGGTTGGTATAAGGCGTTCAAACGACGGAACGATATGCCGGATCGCCCGCGTCATTCAAACTAACGCGCTAACGACACCCGACCCACCACGGCGCCGGACGCCGGATCGATCAGCAGCACCCGATCGGTGCCCCCGCCATGCAGTTGTATCGCCAGCCGGTCCCGCACGGACGCGACGCCCGCAATCGAGGTTCCCGCCGGTTCGTCGAATATCGCGGCAAATGCTTTCTCCGGTAACCCCGGCGGACCGGAGGTCATGCGTTTGACGATGGTCACCAGGATCACCGTGGTGCCCAGTACGATCAGCACGCCCATCGCGATCGTGGCGATCTTGATCGCTCGCATTCCGCCGCCGCCGCCCAATGTTCCGCCTGGCATCGTCGCATCCTTTCCGCCCGGTCCGCCGAGGACTATGCCTGCCGTCATGGCGGACGCACTCCCAGAACTCGCGCCCAGATCCGGTCCCATCCACGTCACGCCGACACGTGAGCAGGCCGGCCAGCGAATCGACCGGCTGCTGGCCGAGGCGATCGGCGCGATGTCCCGCTCCCGCGTCAAGGCGCTGATAGAGGAAGGCGCGTTGTCGCGGATAGAGGACGCCGCGCGCGGTGGCGGCGCGGTCGCGGTCACCGAACCCGCCGAGCCGGCCCGCGCCGGAGCGACCTACACGCTGATGGTGCCGCCGCCGGTCGCCGCCGCGCCCCAGCCGGAGGCGATTCCCTTCCCGATTCTGTTCGAGGACCGCGATCTGATCGTGCTGGACAAGCCCGCGGGCCTCGTGGTGCATCCCGCGCCGGGCAACTGGGCCGGCACCCTGGTGAACGCCCTGCTGGCGCATTGCGGGCCAGGTTTCACCGGCATCGGCGCCGAGAAGCGGCCGGGGATCGTCCATCGGTTGGACAAGGACACCTCGGGCGTCATGGTCGTGGCGAAGACGCAATTGGCCAATGACACCCTGACCGCGGCCTTCGCGGCGCGCGACCTTGAACGGACTTATCTGGCCGTGTGCTGGGGCGTTCCGACTCCGGTGAGTGGCGAAATCGAGGGCGCGATCGGCCGCGACAAGCGCGACCGCAAGCGAATGGCGGTGGTCAGTCATGGCGGCAAGGCGGCCCTGACCCGCTACAGGGTCATGCGTGCATACGCCTCGCCAACGGGGGCAACGGCGGGCCTCGCCGCCGCTTTGGTGGAGTGCCGGCTGGCCACCGGACGCACCCATCAGATCCGCGTCCACATGAGCGCCCGCGGTCACCCAATTGTCGGAGATCCGCTGTATTTACGCCGTATTCCGGTCATGGCGAAGGGCCTGCCGGAGGTCATTCGGCGCGCCATGCTGGACTTCCCGCGGCAGGCCCTGCACGCGGCCAGCCTGGGGTTTTCGCACCCGCGAACGGGGGCGTTCCTGCGCTTCGAAACCCCGCCTCCGGCCGACATGGCGGCGCTGATCGCTTTGCTGGAAGTCAACCTTTCCGGACATTAACTGGTTAGTAATCTTGACAGGACTATAATGGTCCTGTATAAAGATTGCCGTCGAAGCGGGGGATGTGCCGCTTCGATGGAGCAGTCCGGATACGCCGCCGCCTTAACGGGGTGGGTTGCCCGGGACGGAACTCCTTCCCCGCATCCCGCTTATAACTGAATCAGGCCAACGTACGCGCGCCAGTCCCGGGCACGTCCGCATGGCCGACGAATGGAGCCGCAGATGGCATCAGCCGTCCTCAACATCGCCCCCGAGGGCAACCTCACCCGGTATCTGCAAGAGATCCGGAAATTCCCGATGCTGACCCCCGAGGAGGAACTGTCCCTCTCTCATCGCTGGCGCGACAGCCAGGATATGGAGGCGGCGCATAAGCTTGTCACCTCCCATTTGCGCCTCGTCGCGAAAATAGCGATGGGCTACCGCGGTTACGGCCTGCCGGTGGGCGAGCTGATCAGCGAGGGCAACGTCGGCATGATGCAGGCGGTGAANNCCGCCATCCAGGAATACATCCTGCATTCCTGGTCCCTGGTCAAAATGGGCACCACGGCCGCGCAGAAGAAGTTATTTTTCAATTTGCGCCGGTTGAAGGGGCAGATGAAGGCGATCGACGACGGCGATCTACAGCCTGAGCAGGTCACCGAAATCGCGCGCGTGCTCGGCGTGCCGGAACAGGATGTCGTCAACATGAACCGCCGCCTCGCCGCGCCGGATCACAGCCTGAACGCCCCGGTGCGGCAGGACAGCGAAGGCGAATGGCAGGATTGGCTGGTCGATGAGACGGAAAGCCAGGAGTCCGGACTGGCGGAACGTGAGGAACTGACCGGCCGCAAAGCGTTGCTCGCGGGTGCCTTGAAGACCCTGAACGAACGCGAGCGCGACATCCTGATCGAGCGCCGGCTGAAGGATAACCCGGCTACGCTCGAGGATTTGTCGCACAAATATAATATCTCCCGCGAGCGGGTGCGGCAGATCGAGGTGCGGTCGTTTGAAAAGCTGCAAAAGGCGATGAAAGCCCGGGTCGCCGAGCAACGCGCGGAAGCCGGCCAACGCGCGGCGGAGCATTTGGCCCTGAGCGCCTGATCCCCAGGAGAAGCCTCGGTAGCACCGGGGCTTTACCCTTCGAAGTTGTTTCGTGGCGGAGTGCTGACGATTCCTCCTGGGCCCGGCCCGCTCAGCCACCCTGACCCGGTTCCCTCGTCGCGTGGTCGATGCCCCAGGCTTCGGCGAGGCGGCCGCGAGCCGCGCGCAGCCGGGTCGCGCGTCCCAGGGCACCCGCCTCAAGGGCCGCGCGCACCAGCAGCGGCGCCAACTGGGTCAACAGCCATCCGGCGGCCGCCGCGCTCCACGCGACTCCAAGCGTGCCCGGGTCGGTGACGATCGACATCGCGGCATCGAAGGATTGCCCGGTGTTCCACAAAGCGATGACGGGGTGCACGCAGCCCGCCAATCCGCAGGTCAGCACGGTCCGCGCGACCGGGCGGCCCGGATCCCGGTCCAGCTTCAGCGCCAGGAAGCCGGGTGCCAGTAGTCCCGCCGCGACGATCGCCACGCCCGGCGCGATCGCGGCCAGCACGCCGCATGCCAGTCCCGACAACCACACGACCGACCTTACGCCCCCTCCCGCACCCCCTCCCGCCTCCCTGGGGGCCGCGTGCTTCGGGGCTTTGCCGGCTTTTGCCGCCTTCGCCATACGTTCAGCCCATCGCCGCGAGAAGCAGCGTGGTCGCGATCGCCGCCAGACCGATCCCCGCCGCGATCTCCTGTCCCAATCGCGCCGCGAGAACGCCCCGCCGGCGTCCGCCGTCCGCGATATCGTGCAACTCGGCGTCCAGCCGCGCCAGATCGGCGAGGGCGGCATGCAGGCCCTCGGAATCGGCCTCATGGCCCGCGTGATCCTCCAGCAGATCTCTGATCGGCGGCAGGAACCCAAGAGCGGCGAGCGTTTTCAGCTTCTCTTCCACCTCGTTCCGCCGTTCCCGGTTTTGCCAGCGCGCGACCAAAGACGGTGACCGTGCGACGACCCAGGCCGTGAGGCCTTTCAGAGCGTTGGCGTGATAGCGGCTCTGCAACTCGGCCAGCAGCCGTAATGCGCCCAGAGCACGGTCCAGCGGGTCGGCTTCGCTCGCCAGAGCCTTCACCTCCTGATCCAGCACCCGGTCGGACCGCGCGCCGATAAACGCGGCGATATGGGGTTCGAGTATTTCCGCGTCGGGAGATGCCGTCACGGTGGCGTCCAGGGCGGTCGCCAGATCGGCGACATTGGTGATCCAGCGGTCGCCGAGCAACGGACTGGCGCAGGGGATCAACGGATTGAGCGTGTAGGTCAGCCGCGGGAGGCCACCGGCCGGGCCTCTGATCTGCAGGATCGCTCGCCGCTGACGCGCTTCCAGGCGCTGGGGAGCGGAGGGCGTCCGCTCTTCATGCATGGCAGCCCAGACACCTTGTGCCTCGGTCTGCACGATCTCGAACAGCTTGCCGTACAGATCGCCGGGTGACGGGCCGCCGCCGCCGGGCTCCCCCGGGGCCGTGGCGGCAACCAGCGCGGGCCCGAGCCCGTCCGGGAACATCGCCAGCCCGCGCCAACACAGAGGCATCCAAACATCGGAATCGGCGATCGCCCGCATCACCAATCCCGCGTTCGCCAGTTCCCTGTCCGTCACCAAATCCTGAGCGCTCTGCCGGACCAGGTCCTCCAGCTTCACCGCAAGGCCGGAATCGCCCAGTGCCCGTCGGAGCCAGTACATCAGTTGGCCGTTCTGGATCGCGGTCAGCGCCTCCTCGGGATCGAGCGCCATCGCCATCGCCAGCGTCCGGTTGTTCCAGATCGTCGTCGCCCCGAGTTTGAACGGCCGCTGCGCGCGCGCGGGCGGGCGGGCGGCGACCCGGCGTCCGCGGGCGCCGGCGGGGTCGCGCAACAAAGCGGGCGTTGGCCGATGGTCCGGATCCTCGGCGAGCATGCCGCGCACGAGGTCGTTCAGCATGGGCGGCAACCGGTCCCCGCCGGTGATCGCCATGAAGTCGCCGAATTCGAGCTTCCGGTGCAGGATGGTCCTGTCGTCGAGCCCCTCCAGCGGGACCCGGCCCAGAGCCAAGGACGCCAGCAACACGCCCAAAGCATAGACGTCGTCGGCGATGCGGCCGTCGCCGCGGGCGGCGGGATGGCATATCGCGGTGTAGGCGGTCTCGAACACAGCGGGTTGGTGCATCGCGGGGGGCGCGGCCCATGCGGCGCCGAGGGTGACCGGACGGTTGGGCTGACTGTGAAAGACGTTGTTGGGACGGATGGCGCGATGGGTCCAACCGCGCTCGTGCAAATGTTCCAGCACCGCCGCGATCGGCCGCAGGACGAGTTCGATCACCATCGGTTCCGGCCAGGGATGCAGGCCATGCGACAAAGGTGGGCCGGACGGCGCCTCACAAATGACGTACCAGGCGTCGCGGCCGTCGATCGGTGGTCCCGTGCCGTGGCCGACCGCGCAGGCCAGGCCATCGATACCGCCCGTCCCGGTGATCAACGTCTTGGGGCGAGCCGGCGCGTTCCGATTGACCGCGATCGCCATTAGCGGCGTGAGGATGCCCCGCCGGCTGGTGGCGGCGTACGCGGGAAGACCGCCGCCGGCATCGGGCAGCCGCCGGGACGGATCGACGGTGTACTGACCTGCGACGATCGCTCGAGGGTCGGGGGCTCGAGGGTCGGGCGGCGCGCCATCCGGCTGAGGGCGATCGGACATGAGGGGATCAGGCCGCCGCCGCCTCGGCGACCCCCGTCTCCTCCGGGACTTCCCGTGGGATCTCCGCGCCGTCCATCTCGGTTCCGGCCATCACAGCCGGCCTGGTCCGTAGCGCGAGCTCGATCTGGATCAGCGATTCCTCGTAATGGAACGTGAACGTCGCGATGTCGCCGATGGTCGCGGCCCAGTTGGCTTCGGTGAAGACGGAGCGGTAGCGGGCGAGCAGTTCGGGCTGGGTGGCGAGCGCGACCGCTGCTTCGACATACTGGTCCAGGCTCTCCGTGATTCCGGCATCGGCGCCGATCGCCCGCAGCAGGCGCGCCGCCATGCGGGAGGCGAACGATTCGCCGCTGAGCGTCACCATTGGCAATCCCATGCGGATCGCGTCGCTGGCGATCGTGCCCGCGTTGTACGGCGAGGTATCCAGGAACAGATCCGGCAGCGCCAGCCGGGCCATGTACTTGTCCGGCGCGACCCGCCCACCGAACAGCAACCGGTCCGGATCGACGCCGACGCCGGTCGCGCGCGCCCGCAGATTGTCGCACGACCACTTGTTGTCCGCGACGAGCCACAGGATCGAGCCCTCGACGCGCCGCAGGATTTCCATCCAGGCGCCGAACATCGCCTCGGTGATCTTGTAATGGTTGGAGAAGCAGCAGAACACGAAGCGATCCTCGGGCAGGCCCGCCCGCGCACGCGTGCTGGGCGCACCGATCGACCGCTTGCTGTCGTTCGCCTGGTAGGTCTCGGCGATGTAAAGCGGCCTTGGCGCGTAGGTCGGTGCGATGGCAGGTGGGACAACGATGCTATCACAGAACAGATAATCCAGCTCCGGCAGCGGCACCGGTCCGATGAAGCCAAGATAGGTCGCCTGGATCGGGGCCGGTTTCCAGCGCAGGATCTGCAATCGCGCGCCTGAGGTGAGGCCGTTCAGGTCGATCAGGATGTCGATCTCATCGGCGCTGATGCAGCGCGCCGCGGCCTCATCGGACAACGCGCGGATCGAGGTGAAATGGTCGAACGCGTCGATCACGCGTTGGCGAATGTCACTGCCGTCGTCGAGACTGGTGCAGTAGCCGAACAGTTCGAAACGCTCCCGGTCGTGCTGCTCGAACAGCTCGGCGATCAGGAAGCTCATGGCGTGGCGGCAGAAATCCGACGACATGTAGCCGAGGCGGATGCGATCATGCCGATAGCCGCGCGGCGGACTGAGCCGGGCCGGCGTGGCGGCGGTTTTGCGCTCCAGCCAGCGGGCGCAGATGTCGCGTTGCACGGCGACCTGGTCGGTCAACGCGAGCGCGCCGAGCGGCCCGCATTGGTCCAGCAGGTCCTGGCGCGTCAGGCCGGGGATGACGTCGGCGAGCACCGGCCACTGGCACAGTTTCTGTCGGATGTGCACATAATGCTGCACGGCGTCGGGCTGCGCCGGGTCGGTCAGCAGGCTGGTGCGGAGCGCCTGCTCGGCTTCCTCCAGGCGGCCGGTCTGTTCGAGCAGGCGGGCACGCTGGTTGATCAGCGCGGTGCGCGAGGCGTCGGGCTGGATTGCGTGGCCCCAGGTCTGCAACGCGTTTTCCGTTTGGCCAAGGCGCTCGAGCTGCAGGCCGAGGTTGATGGCGGCGGCGTGAAAATCCGGCTTTAGCGCGAGGGCGCTGCGATAGGCCAGGGTGGATTCGACGATCGCACCGGCATGGCTGAGCTCG
>PLSZ01000133.1 GCA_003164305.1 Acetobacteraceae bacterium | reverse complement strand
CGTTGCAGGAACAGCGCCACCATCAGCACCAGCACCGACGCGGTGATCGACAGCGACAACCCCAGATCGAGCAGGAACGTCGGCAGCGGGATCACCAGGACCGACAGCAGCGCGACCACGCCAAGCGCCAGCCCGACGTCGCTGCCCGGCGCGTACTGGCGGACCGTGTTCATCATTCGGGCAGGCAGCAGATCGGCGAGCCCGGCCATGAGGGATCAGACCCGGGACAAGGCGGGGGACAAGGCGGGGGACAAGGCGGGGGACAAGGCGGGGGGCGGGACGGAGACGCCTTGCGCGGCGTAATCGCGGAGCTTGTTGCGCAACGCGCGGATGGAAATCCCCAGGATCGTCGCCGCGTGGGTGCGATTGCCCAACGTGTGGCCGAGCGTTTCGATGATCAGGTCGCGCTCGACGTCGTCCATGCGGCGGCCGACCAGCGAGGCGACCCCGGCGGCCTGGCCGGACGGCGACGTGGTTGTCTGCCGCGTGCCGTCGGGCTGCGTCAGTTCCACATCGTCGGCGCTAATCTCCGAGCCGGCCGCCAGCAGCACGGCGCGATGAATGACGTTCTCCATCTCCCGCACGTTGCCTCGCCAATGATGCCCCACCAGCCGGTTCATCGCCTGGGCGGTCAGAGGCCGGTACGGCAGGCCGTTCACTTCGGCGTAGCGGCGGCAGAAATGCTCGGCCAGCGCCGAGATATCGCCGGGCCTTTCGCGCAGCGCGGGGATGCGCAGGCTGACGACGTTCAGGCGGTAATACAGATCCTCCCGGAATGTGCCGCGGCGAACCTCGGCGTTCAGGTCGCGATTGGTGGTCGCCAGGATGCGCGCATCGACTTTCACCGGAGCGGAGCCGCCCAGACGATCGATTTCCCGTTCCTGCAGCGCGCGCAACAGCTTGGCCTGCAGCCGGATGTCCATTTCGGAGATCTCGTCCAGCAGCAGCGTGCCTTTGTGAGCGGCCTCGAACTTGCCGACACGGCGGGCCAGAGCGCCGGAGAACGCGCCTTTCTCGTGCCCGAACAATTCGGATTCCAGAAGGTTTTCCGGGATCGCGGCACAGTTCAGCGCGACGAACGGGCCGCCGGCGCGGCGCGATTTGCGGTGGATGTGACGCGCCAGCACTTCCTTGCCGGTGCCCGACTCGCCGCTGATCAGCACGGAGGCGTCGGCGCGGGCGACCTGTTCGGCGCGGTGGACGGTGGCCTCCATCACCTTGTCGCGCACGATCAGGGCGTGGGTTTCGCCGGACGCGGCTTCCAGGATCGCGGCGATCAGGTCAGGGTCGGGCGGCAGCGGCAGGAACTCCCGCGCGCCGGCCTGGATGGCGCGGACGGCGGCGTCGGGATCGTCGTTGGTGCCGCAGGCGACGACCGGCACGGCCATGCGCTCGGCGGCGAGCGCCGCGACGATGGCGCCGACGTCATGCGCGACGTCGCACAGCACAAGGTCGATATGCGCGTCGGCGCGCAACCGGATCAGCGCGCTGTCGGTGTCGTCCGCCTGATCCAGTTTGGCGCCGCGGCCGATGGCGATCCGGGCCGCCTGACCCAGATCACCGGCCAGCGAGCCGATGATCAGGACTTTCACGCCGCCACCGGTGGGAATGCCAATCGGCTAACGGAATGTCGTACGGGCCACCCATCCGTCATGCCAGGGTCTGACCCCATGAGCATCAAGATAAGCCCGGCGAAGGCGACAACCTTCCTCCGAACAGCATCCTCGGGCTCCAGAACGTCATCCTCGGGCTCGACCCGAGGATCGGCCGGCCCAGACACTTCGTCCGACGTTCGACTTCCTTGGCGGTTCGAGAGATCCTCGGGTCGAGCCCGAGGATGACGGGAAGGGGCTTCACGACCGACGGCCAACGGCAACGCCCGCTGGCATGAATGGTGGCCCTTTGGGTTCATGCCCACTGGGATCATTGCGGCGCTCGATCGCCCTTGACGATTTCCGTCATGGTCACGCCCAGACGGGTGTCATCGACCATGACGACCTCGCCGCGCGCGACCAGCCGGTTGTTGACGTAAATATCGATCGCCTCACCCAGTTTGCGGTCGAGTTCGACCACGGCGCCGCGACCGAGCTTCAACAGCTGGCTGACCTGCATTGTCGTTTTGCCCAGTACGGCGCTGACCGTGACCGGGATGTCGTAAACCGCTTCCAGTTCCCTGGGGGAACGCGCACCGGTGGTTTCGGCTGGTTCGTTGAGTTCGGTCAGTTCCATGTCATTCGACAAGCGCGTGTTCCTTCGCGGCGTGTTCCGCGCGCGCCGGACCGGGCGCGCTCAACGGATCGGCGGAGTTCAGCAGGCCGGCGGGCGCCAGGATGTTTTCGATCTGTCGCCATAACGACGCCGCGTCGCGCGTGGCGGCGCCGTTTTCCCAATCGATCCGCGCATCGCCGGGGGACAACGCGTCGGTCGGAAGCAAACGCACGCGCTTCGCCAGCTCGGCGTCGAGCGCGTGGACCTCGGTCGCCAGTTCGGCGGAAATTCGCGGACTGATCCGCACCGTGATGTTCGGTTCGCGATGCAAGGCGGGCAATATTTCGCGGAGTAAAGCGGTGAGTTCGTGTTGCCCGTGGCGGGCGCACAGGGCCGGGAAGGCCGTCGCGAAGCAACTCATCAACAGGCGCGCGATCGCCTCGGAGGACTGTTCCGCGATCGAGACGGCCTCGGCGCGCGCCGCTTCAAGCTGATCGGAAATGGCGATCAGCGCGCGGCTCGCCATCATCCGGGCGGAGGCGTCGGCTTCCGCCAGCGCCCGTTCGCGGCTGTCTTTCGCCGCTGCTTCCCGCGCGGCGTTGAGTTCGCCGATGGAATAAACCGGCTCGATCACCTCCGGCTCCCGCGACGGCGGCGGCAGATCGAAATCTTCGTCGAATAATATGATCCCGGTCCCACGGGCGGATGAGAACGCGTGATCCATGGTCAGTACACCACCTCGTCGTCGTTGTTGCCGCCAATCTCGATCTGGCCCTGCGCCGCCAGTTCCTTCGCCATGGCGACGATCCCGGCCTGCGCCTCATCGACGTCGCGCAATTTCACCGGGCCCAGAGCGGCGATGTCGTCGCGCAACATTTTCCCCGCGCGTTCGGACATGTTGGTGAGGAACAGGTCCTTGATCTTGTCCGACGCGCCCTTCAGCGCGATCGGCAGCCGGTCCTTCTCGACCGAGCGCAACAGCACCTGCACCGCCGGCGCGGCCAGCCGTTGCAGATCGTCGAAGGTGAACATCAGCGACTTGATCTTCTCCGCCGACTCGCGATTACGCTCCTCCAGCCCGTTGACGAAGCGGGTTTCCGCCGCGCGGTCGAGGTTGTTGAAAATTTCCGCCATCAACTCATGCGAATCGCGCCGCGCGCTGCGCGCCAGGTTCGACATGAACTCCGATCGTAACGTTCGTTCGACGCCGTCCAGCACTTCCTTCTGCACCGTCTCCATGCGCAGCATGCGCATCACGACTTCCATCGCGAACGGATCAGGCAACAACGTCAGCACGCGGGCGGCGTGATCGGAGCGGATTTTCGACAGCACCACGGCGACGGTCTGCGGGTATTCGTTCTTCAGGTAATTCGCCAGCACGTCCTCATGCACATTGCCGAGCTTGTCCCACATCGTGCGGCCGGCGGGACCGCGGATTTCCTCCATGATCTGCGCGACGCGATCGCGCGGCAGCGTCTTGATCAGCAGCGACTCGGTACTCTCGAAGCTGCCGACGAGGCTGCCGGAGGAGCCGAGATTCTCCACGAAATCGGTGCACAACCGCTCGACGATTTCGGCCCGAACGGCGCCGAGCTGCGCCATCGCCGAGGAGATGTCGCGGATTTCGTCCTCATGCATCATGTTGAACAGGCGGCCGCACTGTTCCTCACCCAGCGCGAGCATGACGATCGCGGCTTTTTGCGCGCCGCGCAGATTCCGGTAGTCGTCGACTTTCGGCAGATCAGCCATTTTCCTGCGCCATCCAGCCGCGCATGATCGTCAATGTCTCATCGGGATGCTTGCCGACGATATCGGTCAGCTTACGTAACGAAGACGCGCGCATCTGGCCCTCGATCTGGGTCAGGCTGATCATCGCCTCATCTTCCAACTGCGCCGCCGTCAGCGCGCCGCCGCCCGATCCTGGACCGGTCAGCGCGGCCATCCCGGTGGGCGCCGAAACCGACGGCACACCGCCTGGATAGCCGGCGCCCGGATAAGCGCCGCCGGCAACCATCGCGCCGCCACCCGATCCGTCGGCCAGCGCGAACCCCGCCGGCGCCAGAGCCGTCAGCCGTGCCACCATCGGCCGCAGCACCAGTAGCAGGGCCAGCAACCCGATCACGCCGAACAGCGCGGTTTGCGCCAGATGCATCAGATCCGGCTTCTCCAGGCGCACGCCCAGAATGCCGCCGGTCTCGGCCGGCGCGACGTCGTCGGCGAGGAACCGCATGCTGNNTCCAGATCCTCGGCGGAACGCGGCTGCCACACGGGCTTCCCATCGGGACCGGGCTGATCGGTGCCATCGACCATCACCGCGAGGCTGATCCGATCGATCTTCGGTTGTTCATGGATCAGCGTGCGGATGGTCTTGTCGATCTCGTAATTGGTCGTCTCCTCCTGCCGTCCTTCCTGGGAACCGCCGGCCGGATTGCCGGCGTCGGCGTTCGGCAGGTTGTTCTGCGCCGTGACGGCCTGGTTCGCCTCGGTCGATTTGGAGTTGGAGTTGACCGTTTGCGTGCTGCGGGTGACCTGCTTGTCGGGGTCGAACGACTCTTTCGTTTCATTGACCTTGTCGAAGTCCATGCGCACCGTCGCCTCGGCGCGGACGCGGCCGGCGCCCAGTGTCTTTTCGAGCATTTCCTCGACGGCGCGCGACAGGCGCATTTCGGTGGCGCGGCGGATGTCCTCGGCGGTCGCCGCTTCCGTCAGTTGGCTGACCGGTTCGCCGGCGCGGGCCAGCAGACCGCCGCGCGAGTCGATCACCGCGACGTTGTGGGGGTGCAATCCGGGCACCGCCGCGGACACGAGGTTGAGGATGGCCTGGACGCCTTCCTTATCCAATCGCTGCGCGCCGACCATCGTCAGCATGATGCTGGCCTGCGACTCCTGCTGCTCGCGGGAGAACGCGTCGCGGTTCGGCAGTACCAGATGCACGCGCGCTGCCCGAATGCCGCGGATCGAGCGGATGGTGCGGGCCAGTTCGCCCTCCATCGCGCGCGTCTCGCTGATTTTCTGCTGGAACGCCGAGAACAGGTAGCTGTCGCTACGGTCGAACAACTCGTAGCCGATGGAGCCGCCGGATGGCAGGCCGTCCTTGGCCAGCAGCATGCGCGCTTCCGGCACTTCCTCGGCGGGCACCAGGATCTGGCCGCCGCCGCCGCCAATGCGATACGGCACATGCCGATGATTGAGCTGGTCGACGATCTGGGCCGCGTCGCGCGGGTCAAGGTCGCCATACAGCAGCGCCATCTGGTCGCTGGAGCCCGCGCGCATGACCATCACCGCCATCAACGCCAGCAGGCCGAGAGCAACCGCCCCCATCGCCACCAGACGCGCCGGGCCGAGTGCTTTCAAACCGTCGAGCAGCGCCTTCATGGCCCGCCCGTCATTGTTGAGCCCGTCATTGTTGAGATCGCCGACATGCCGTGGCGCCCTGTTCACTTTGCTGGAGCTGTTTTGGCTGCCGGGCAGGGTGCCAGCGAATGGTTAGCTTTCGGTTAACGCGACGGGCGAAATTCGCCGGGAGGCGCGCGGATTTGTTTTGCCTGTTCCGCCGGAAAATGATTAATTTTATCTATTCATCAGCGATCAGGGAGACGAATCGTGTTCGAGCTCGACGGCTTTATCGCCGATTGCCAGTCGGCCCTTCGCTCCGGCGCGGCCCAGAAGACGATACGCGAGCTGTTGCGGGAGGCTGTTTCCGACCCGTGTCAGGTGGTTCGCGTCCTCGGCGAGCCGAAGAAAGCCGGCATCGAACTGCTCCACCGATCCGAGGAGATGACCATCATCAACCTCGTCTGGGGCCCGCACATGACCGCGATGCCGCACAATCACCACATGTGGGCGGTGATCGGCATGTACGGCGGCCGTGAGGACAACATCTTTTGGCGCACTCCGCCGGACGATGCGCGCTGGCCGCTGGAGGCCACGGGCGCCTCGGCGCTGATGCCCAGCGATGTCTGCACGTTGGGTAAGGACATCATCCACTCGGTGACCAATCCGTTGGGCAAGCTGACCAGCGCGATCCACATCTATGGCGGCGATTTCGTGACCCAGGAGCGCGAGCAGTGGGAGGAGGAGACGTTGCGCAAGCGTCGTTACGATCCCGCGGACGCGCGGCGCCGGTTCGAGGCAGCCAACCACCTGATGGAACTCGTCGCGGCGTAAGAATCAGCGGTATCCCCGATCGCGCGACCGGTCGTCACGCTCTCTCACCCGTCATGGCCATCCGTCGCCACACCGGCTTTCGCGCGTTAGCCAGTCCGGGCACGACGGTCCGAAGCTGGTGACTGGCGTTTTGGCGACAATCGGCACTACCCTGTCCGGCATGAGCCAGTCAGCAAGCGGCGGTCTCGGGCCGCTGATCGACACGCACGCGCATATTTATCCGCGGAACTCACCGCTGATCGAAGGCGCGACGCACAAGCCCGTTCGCGACGTGACGCCCGAGGACTTCACCCGCGCTCTGGACGAACACGGCGTGCTGTTCGGCGTGCACGCGGCGGCGAGCTTCATGGGACAGTACAACGATTACACGCTGGCGGCGCTGGAGCGCTATCCGCGGTTGCGCGGCACCGCGATCGTCGAGCCCTCGATCGGCATGCACGAGCTGAAGGCGATGGCGGCGGCGGGGATCGTGGGCATCCGGTTTTCGTTGCGGAACTATAAGGGCACGCCGGATTTAACGACCGTCGAGTACCGACGGCTGTTACGCCGCGTCGCCGATCTGGACTGGCATGTGCACGTTTTCGCCGAAGGAGACCGGATCGCCGCGCTGACCGATCAGTTGCTGGGCGCCGAGGTCAAAATCGTGATCGATCATTACGGCAACCCAACCCGCGCGCATGGCGAGAACTCCCCGGGATTTCAGGCGGCGTTACGCGCGATCGGCTCTGGCCGCGGCTGGGTGAAACTGTCGGCGCCTTACCGGTCCCCGGGGTGCGATCATCCGGCCCTGGCCGCCCGGCTGCTGGCCGAGGGCGGCCCGGAACGCCTGCTGTGGGCCAGCGACTGGCCGTTCGTCGGGCACGAAAGCAACGTCACCTATCGCCAAATGGTCGAGAGTTTCGCACAAGCCGTGCCGGATCCGGCAACCCGCGAGAAAATCGGCCGGACGGGCGCGCGGCTGTATAAATTCGCGTGAAGCATTCTGTTTAATACCAGCCGGCGTTGATGTTGACTCTCGTGCTTTCGCCATCCTCTGGCTCTCGTGCTTTCGTCATCCTCGGG
>PLSZ01000066.1 GCA_003164305.1 Acetobacteraceae bacterium | reverse complement strand
TCAATGTCCAGGGCCGCTGGGATTATACCGCCAGGTAAGCCGCCCGCGCCGTTTCGTCCGCCTCCAACTCCGCCATCGTTCCGGTCCACACGATCCGGCCTTTCTCGATCACGCCCGCCAGATCGGAAACCCGCGCCGCGAAGTACATGTTCTGTTCCGCCAGAAGAATGGTCACGCCCTCCCGCTTCAGTGCCAGGATCGCGTGCGCCATCTCCTCCACGATCACCGGCGCCAGCCCTTCGCTGGGTTCGTCCAGCAGCAACAGCCGAGGGTTGCCCATCAGCGTGCGGGCGATCGTCAGCATTTGCTGTTCCCCGCCGCTCATGCGTCCCGCCGTGCGGTTTCGCATGCGGCCGAGGTTGGGAAACAACGCGAACAGGCGGTCCTCGGTCCATGGCGGGCGAGCATCGCGGGCCGGTTGGCGCCCGACCTCCAGGTTTTCCATGACGGTCAGATCGGTGAAGATCCGCCGCTCCTCCGGCACATAGCCCAGGCCGGATTTGGCGATCCGGTGCGGCTCCCATCCGGCGATGTTGGCGCCGGCGAACTCAATCCGCCCGCGCGCCGGCCGCACCAGGCCAATCAGCGTCTTCATGGTCGTGCTCTTCCCGGCGCCATTGCGGCCCAGAAGCACCATGACCGCGCCCGCCGGAAGCTCAAACGACAGGCCTTGCAGGATGTGCGCCCGCCCGTAGTAACTGTGCACGTCACGCACACTCAGCATCAATGACCGCCGCTGGTCGCGCCCGACCCCAAATAGACCTCCCGGACGCGGGCATCGGCGCGGATCGTCGGGCCATCCCCCTCCGCGATCAGTTCGCCGCGATTGAGCACCAGGATCCGGTCCGCTACCCCGAAGACCACGTCCATGTCGTGCTCTGTGAACAGCACCGCGATGCCGCGCCGGGTCGCCAATGTCCGGGTCAGCTGCATCAGCGCCACCCGCTCGGCCGGTGCCATCCCGGCGGTGGGTTCGTCCATCAGCAGCAGACACGGGTCGTTGGCGAGGGCGACAGCCAGTTCCAGCCGTTTCAGATCGCCATAGGCCAGAACGCCGGCGGCACGCGACGCCTGCGCCCGCATTCCGACCTGTTCCAGCAGGGCGTCCGCCTCGGCCGCGAACCAGGCGGATGCCGGCAGCATGAAGCGCCAAACCCGCCGGTGGTGCGCCAACAGCGCCACCTGCACGTTCTCTCGCACGGTCATCGAGACGAACGTCGCGGTGATCTGAAACGTGCGTCCCACGCCAAGGCGCCAGATCCGGCGTGGCGCGATTCCGGTGATGTCGTGCCCTCGTAACGAAATCCGGCCGGCATCGGGCGCCGTCTGACCATTGAGCATGTCGAAGCAGGTGGATTTGCCGGCGCCGTTCGGCCCGATCAGCGCCAGCATCTCCCCGGCCGCGACCTGGAACGACACCGCGACCACCGCGCGCACGCCGCCGAAACTCTTGCTGATGGAGGCGACGTCGAGGATCGTCATGCGATCATTGCTCTGTCGAGCGTCCGGAGTCGTTCACACGCGCCTCTGGGCACGCTCGAGGCATTGACGCGATATCGCAGTACCACGCCACGACGCGTCGAGGCGGCGGCCACGCGGCGACGAGCCAAATCACCGCCCGACCTTCTATGTTTGTCGCGTTGCTCGCGCGATGTGGTAGCGTGTCCCCATGAGCGACCAACCCGAGAACCTCGCGTTGATCTTCCTGCGCCGTCTGGACTCCAAGATGGACCGCGTGCTGGAGGACATGGGCGATGTCAGGCATCGGTTGACCACGCTGGAACTTCAGGTCGCTCAGTTGGCCTCGACCGAGGCGAGCCATTACGCGGGTCTCGCGCAGCGCGCCGACCGCATGGATCGGCGCCTCGATCGCATCGAACAGCGACTGGATCTGGTCGAAACCACCTGACGCGGGGTGGCCACAATTCATGGTGGTGGTCCAACCCTGGTTCGGAGGCAACGTCATGCCTCGTGCCCACGCAACCAAAGCCGATGGGTCGTTCCTGCGATCCCCTGGGGAAACAGCACAACCAGCGCGATGATCGACAATCCCAGCACCAGGCGCCAAAGGTCGGTGACCATCAGCAGCATGTCGAACAGCCCGGTGTAGGCCAACGCGCCGACGATCGGCCCGGACATGCTTTGCACGCCGCCCAGAAGCACCATCAGCAAGGCATCGACCGAGCGGCCGATGGAAACGTACGTGGGAAACACGCTGCCTTTGCTGAACGCGGTCAACCCTCCGGCGAGGCCGGCCGCGGCGCCCGCGATCACCAGCGCCGCCAGTCGCAACGATCCGGCGTTCAGTCCGATCGCACCAGCGCGTAACGGAGAATCGCGCGTGGCGCGCAACGCGTAACCGAACGGCGCGTACAGGGCACGGCGCAGCAGCAGTACGCCCGCCACGCAAAGCGCCAGTGTCAGCCAATAGAAGACCCGAGGATCGCTGGCCCAGGAAGCCGGCCAGACGCCGAGCACGCCATTGTCGCCGCCGGTGAACGAGACCGCCTGAAACAGCGCCGCCCACACGATCTGCGCGAAAGCCAGCGTCAGCATGGCCAGGTAAACTCCGGACAGCCGCACCACGAAGCCGCCAAACAGCAAAGCGGCGAGCGCGGCGGCGAACGGCGCCATCAGCAAGGCCACCGGCATCGACAGCGCGAGGCCTTTGACCGCGAACGCCGCGCCATAGGCACCCAGACCGAACCACGCGGCATGGCCGAAGCTCGCCATGCCGCCGGGCCCCATCATCAGGTGCAACGACGCCGCGAACAGCATGGCGATCAGCATCTCGGTCAGCACCGAGAGCAGGAACGGTCCGGCAACGAGGGGTGCCAGTACCGCCAGCACCAACACCGCGGCACCCAGCCATCGCAGCGCCGGCACCGATGGGCGGACCAGCGCCGGCGCGTTCGCCTCTCCGCGCGCGGTGGCCAGCGGTCGTCCCAGCAGCCCGTTCGGGCGCAGAACCAGTACCACCGCCATGATGACAAAGACCAGCACCAGGGTCGCCTGAGGCAGCAGCAGAATGCCAAACGCCTGCAGCAGGCCAATTAGCAAACTCGCCAAATACGCGCCGGGCAGACTGCCGAGGCCGCCCACCACCACGACGACGAAGGCATCGGTGATCGCGGTCAGGTCCATCTGCAGGTTCGCCGAGCCGTCCGGCAACGCCAGCGCACCGCCGATCCCCGCCAGCCCGGAGCCCAAAGCGAACACCGTGCTGAACAGCAACCGTTGATCGACGCCAAGAGCGGCCACCATTTCGCGGTCCTGCGTCGCGGCTCGCATCAGGGTTCCCCAGCGCGTACGGGTGAACAACAGCCACAGCGCCAACAGCACCACGGGGCCGATGCCGATCATCAGCAGGTCGTAGAACGGCACGCGCTGCCCGGCGATTTCCACGAACGAGCGCATCCAGCGCGGCCGGGCCAATGTCAGATCGTTCGGGCCCCAGAGTTTGAGGGTCAGGTCCTGCACCACCAGAACCACGCCGAAGGTCGCCAGCAATTGCAGCAGTTCCGGCGCCTTGTAGATGCGGCGCAACAGAGCGGTCTCGATCAGCGCGCCAACGACGGCCAGCGCGAGTCCGGTCAGCACGACTCCCGCGGCGAACCATGCCGGATCGCGCGGCAGGATCGAGAGGATGGTCCAACCGATGTAGGCGCCCAACATGAACAGGGAGCCATGAGCGAAATTCACCACGCGGGTGACGCCGAAGATGACCGTCAGCCCGGAAGCGACCAGAAACAACGACGACGCGCTGGCGAGGCCGGTCAGCAACTGGACGATGATGGTGTCCATTCGGCGGTGTCAGACCCGGCGCGTCTCGCCCCGTTGCTCAGGCGGGCCGCATCTTCTTTACCTCGGCGTCCGAGGGCAGCGCGGCCGCCCCATCGACATAGCGCCAGTCCACCATCACGGGCTTGCCGTCCTTCAGCGCGGTCTTGCCGACGTAGGTGCCGAGCGTGCTCTGATGGTCCAGCGCGCGCCAGGTGGCCTTGCCGATCGGCGTGGCGAACCCAGTGCCGCCAAAGCCGTCGGCCATTTTCTCGGTATCCACCGAGCCGGTCTGTTTGATGCCGGCGACGATGGCGTTGATCAGGCTGTAGCCGACCACCGACCCCATCTTCGGCAACTCGCTGAATTTCGCCTTATAGGCGTCGATGAACGCCTTGTTGGCGGGATCCGTCACGCTATTGACCGGGTAGCCGGTGACGATCCAGCCGTCCGGCGTTTCATCGCCCAGGGGATCGAGATACTCGGGCTCGCCGGTCAGGATGGAGACGACGCCGCGGCCTTCGAACAGGCCACGGGTGTTGCCCTGGCGGACGAAATTGGTCAGGTCGGCGCCGAAAGTCACGTTCAGGATGGCGTCGGGTTTTTGCTCGGCCAGAGCGGCTACGGTGGCGCCCGCGTCGATCTTGCCCAGGGCCGGCCATTGCTCGGCGACGAACTCGACGCCGGGTTGTTTCTGGGCCAGCAGCAGCTTGAACCACTTCACCGCCGATTGGCCGTATTCGTAGTTCGGCGCGACCGTGACCCAGCGCTTCGCCTTCAGCCTGGCCGCGTCGTCCACCAGCATCGCGGCCTGCATGTAGGTGGAGGGCCGCAGGCGGTAAGTGTAGCGATTGCCCTTGTCCCAGACCAACGCGTCGGTCAGCGGCTCCCCTCCGACGAACAATTTCTTGTTCTGTAGCGCGAAGTCGCCAATGGCGAGGCCGATATTCGACAGGAACGTTCCGGCTAGCAGATCGACTTTCTGATCGTTGATCAGTTCTCCGGCGAGACGGATCGCGTCCGGCGGCCGGCCCGCGTCATCCCGGCTGATGACTTCGATCTTACGGCCGAGTACGCCGCCCGCCGCGTTGACATGCTCGACCGCGAGTTGCCAGCCGCTGCGATACGGCACGGTGAACGCGGGCACCGCCGTATACGAATTGATCTCCCCGATCCGGATCGGCTCACTTCCCTGGGCTCGCACGATGGCGGGGGCGGCCAAAGGGAGGGTGGACGCGGCGGCGGCGAGCAATGTCCGGCGATGAAGGGTCATGGGCTTCTGTCTCCTGCCTGGCTGCCCGGTCCCCCCGTCATGGCCGGGGCCGGACCTGGCCATCTATTCCAGCACTATGCCGCGTTGGATAGCCGGGTCGAGCCACGTTCCCGGTACGGAGGTGTTGACCGGTTGGGGGCAAGGCGGTCTCCGTGACACGCCGTGAGTTTCGAGCGGCGCCTGGGCGGATGGCCGGTGTCGACCCAAAGCCGACATCCATTTCTGCGAGGTCAGCAGGTGGATCTTGATCCGAAGCGGCGGCGGGATAATGTCGACGGCTACAGTGGAAGCCGACCCGAAGTAGGCATTTTTCATTCGCCACATAACCCCGTCGCGGTCGTCCCCCCAGCGAGGTTCGGCGCCGTCCCCAAGATATTTGACACTAACTTCCGCCGCCTTGAGCAGAAAATTAGGCACTTGAAGAAATCCAGAGAATCGAGCACAATTTTAATAAATTGGCCTATGCACGGAGTCCCGGTAGTGGCTGTTCCCTCTCAGCGAGCTGCATCTGCTCGACTCAGTTTTGACGCGGAGACTGCGGTGGCAGAACTGTTCCGCTCTCTCGGTTATACGGTCGCGCGGGAAGTCAGCATATCTGGAATGTCAGTGGATATGATGATTGAGCGCGACGGCGTGAGGTCACCGGTGGAAGTGAAATATCGCATGACGCCGATTCCAATGCGCGACCTCGTCGATGTTGCCGTCCGCATGAAAACGTTGGAAACAATGGGGGTGGTCGCGAGTCCAATAATCGCTGTCGTTGGACGAATCACACCTGAGGCGAGACGTTGGTCGCAGGGCCTAGGTAATTTTCGCCTCTGGGATCTGGATGTTCTTCTTGAGAAAGCTAAACCTTTCAAGGAACTGTATGAACGCATCAGAGCGCTGGGTCATCTCGGAATTGGGACCGACGCTGTCACTCTCAAGGAAAAGACTGACCGCAGCGCGGGAGAAAAACTAATCAAGGAGCTTGAGGAACACCAACTAGAAAATAGGCTTACCCCAACAACTTATGAGCAACTGTGCCTCAGGACGATAGTATTTTTATTCGACTCGTATTTATATGGTTTCCAGGATCAGAAATACACGACTGACGGTGCGAACCGCTACGATTTTATATGCCGCATCCGAAGTGGAAACCATTTTTGGGACTCTATTAGGTCAGATTTTCGGACAAAAGTTATCCTATTTGAATGCAAAAATTATAACGATCTCATCACTGCGGACCAAATATACTCAACGGAACGTTACCTATTTTCGGGTGCGCTGAGAACTGTGTGTTTCTTGATATCTAGAATGGGTGCAGACGCAGGTTGTGAACGAGCGGCGCAGGCCGCGATGCGAGAGAGCGGTAAACTTGTAGTGTTGTTATCAAATCGGGATCTCGTCGAGATGATTCGACTGAAGGCTCAGGTGGAAGGGCCAGAGGGCTATCTAGACGAGAAGATATGGGAGTTTGTAGCGACTCTCCCCCGATGAGCACGGGCCGGTGGATCGATCGCAATTGCGCGGATCAATTTAACTTGGTTGGGAAAGGCTGTGGAAGATGAGCCCTTGGCGCGCTGGGTAGCTTATAATAGCTACGTCATCGACGACAACGACCGATCGTGGCCCATTTGGCGCATCGCCCAGGAAAACCGCATTTTCCACCTGCCCAGATAGCATGTTAAGCACGACTAATTCACAGTTGTTTCGGTTCACTGAGATGAGTTTGTCGCGATAAACCGCGCGGGATAGCGGGTCAACCCATGGAAAGTGCTTGTTGTGAGCGCCGCGCGCGAAACGAAAGTTCGCCAGCACCTCCTGGCCACTCTCATTTATGCGACAGATACCTCGGTGTGACTGGAACATACCGACAAAGAGGGACCCATTTTCGGCATCGTAAGCCAGACAACTAGCCGACGCGTCGTCGCTTCGCCCATTCTCGACTTCTGCCAGATAGAGGTTGCTAACGTACTGACGCGCAGCAAGATCATAGGTCGCAAGGAAACAATTGCCGCCGAAGTAGGATATGCCATTCAGATTGCCGCCGCGCTGAATACCAACATAAAGCAGTGGTTTCGATGGATGCGGCAAGATGCATAAGCTTCCCCGCCCGCCTGTCGGGTAATCAATTCCCTCATATTCGAACGTTGCACTGTCGATAACGAACAGACGATTCACCCGGTTGCTCGCGAAGTAGACATATCTGCCATCCTGCGATGCGGCGATGGTGCCTTCACCACCGCCAGGAATGCTAATCCGTTTGATGATCGACTGGGTGTCGATATCTATAACGAGGACAAATTCAGAGAAAACTTGCCCAACAAAAAGATTACCGCCCGCGCATGCCATGTCGCCAGGCGGATATTGACCGATTGCTGGCTTTTCGGAAGTGCCAAACGCAGTCTTGTATTTATCCAATTGAATGACGCTCTCGATCGATTTTGTTGCCGGGTCGATTCGACTATAGTGATGTTTCCAGGCTCCCAATTAGCCACGAATACTCTATGGCCGTACAGCAGAAGATGCTGTGGCTGATCTCCATTCGGGAATGCATGTATCGGTGGCGCGCCGGATTGCTCGGAATCATGATATACGAGCGCTGTCTTCGTTTCGTCTAGGCGAAATGTGCGTTTGAACTCCTGAAGGGACGTTATAAGCAGGACGTTTGTGTTCCTAGCGGCCTCTAGGGCACCGGATTGAAACCCGTTTTCGCAGAAGATTATACCCTTATCAGCTCCGATATTTTCAACCACCCCCTTCAATATCAAGACGTCTGCTTTCTCCACGTGTCTCTTCCATAGTTTGCACTCAATAACCCAGTGGCATTCAATACCGTGCTGACGAAATGTAACGTACACATCGATCTTATCCTTTTGGCGGGCGCCACCTATTTGTGCCTCGACCACGACAACGCAGCCGCGCTCTCTGAAAAACACCGCCACGGCGTCCTGATAGGCGCGCCAATCCGGATAATGTGAGCTCATCGCACAACAGTGCCAAGTCGGTCGGGTGGGGTCAATCCTCGCAATCGGTCAGAAGCCGCGGTCCCATGTGGTGGCCGCCGAACGGTCGCAATCCACCCGCTGCAGACCCCGGCGTGGCAGTGAACGACGCTAGTCGAACGTCCATTTCAAAGATCCGATATTAGGAGCCGGAATGACCGCCACGGGCGCAATGCAGTTGTTGGCGGGCTGGCCCTCGTATGTCCGCCTTCCAACCACAGTGGTCTACCGAAGCGAGCCTTTTCTTCCGACCAAGACCGGGCGACTGTTGCTCAGGACGCCAGGAAGAATGCTCATACAAACTGTCAAAACCGCTGTGCTGATGTACGGGTGCCCCACTGGCACCTACCGCAAGCCATCTTTGCCCTCGACCTGGTCCACCGTCAGCCCGCCGATCCGAGGCCGCGGACGTCCGCTGTCGGTAACGACGACCGCCACCACGATCTCATCGCGGCGCGGCGCGTCCGGCACGCGGATTTCCATGGCATCGAAATGACTGCGCACATAGGCGGCGTCCTTGTGGCCCAGAGGCACGTCGATGGCCGCGCCCATGCCGCCACGCTTCTTGGCGCTCGGCACCAAAGCGGCGCCCTTCTCCACGGCGAGGCGCAGCGGCGAGCCCAGTTTGGGGTGGAGGATGGCGGCGGCGTGCTCGAGTTCGCCGTCTTCGCCGACGATGGCGGCTTTGCCGTAGCTTTGCACCTCGGCCGGAAGGATGCCCAGAGCGGCGACGGCGCGCTGGCCCAGAAGGGCGCCAAGCTGCTCCCCGGTGTCGATCAGGTCGCTCAGGTCCGTCACGAGGCGCCCGGCGAAGGGGTTGCGGATCACCGCGATGGCGGCGGCCTTGCGAGTCGGCGGCGTAACGGTTTCGCCTGCCTCCTGGTGGGTCTCCTCGACGACGGTGAACAGCTTGCGGATCATGCGGGCTCCAGCGTCAGGATTGGGTGACGAACGCGCAAATGGCGACGCAGCGCCAGAACGGCGGCCTCGATCAAACCGTCTCGCCGCATGCTATCCGCCATCATCGCGCCGGCGTCGAGAGCGGCCTCGATCGCGTCATCGCCGAGTGGGCCGACATCGAAGGTGATCAACCGGTCGCCGAGATCGCTGGCCGGGTCGATCTCGCTGGCCGGGCGCCGGTCGATCGCGGGATGGCCCGGCAGATCGACCGCGTTGCCGATCATCGTCGCCGCGGAGTCCGCCTGGGCCGCCGTGCTTGCCAGCACGGTCACGGCATCGGCGATGCCGAAGGAGAAGCTGCGTCCGCCATGGCCCTTGCAGGCGCGGCCTGACGTTGCCAGGCCGCGCGCGGGTTGCTCGGACGTCAGAAGGAAAGCGCCGTCCAGCGCGACGTCCGCCAGATCGGCGATCAGACCGCAGCGCAAGGATTCCCCGGGAGCGAGATGGAAGGCGATATCGCCACCGTTGTTGACAAAGGCCCGCGACAGATCGAGGCCCGCGACCATCGCGGCCAGCACCGCGTCGGCGACGGCGCCCGCGACCGCCGCCATCGGGGTGATGAAGCGGTCGCGGAACGGCATGCACGCGGCGTGCATCGCGCGGGCGACCGGCCCTGACGGCGGTGGCGTCGGCAACGCGGTCCGCAGCAGCGGCAGTTCGTCGCACAGGCCGTCCAACACGGTCGCGAAAAACGCGCCGGCCTGGCGGTAAGCGGCGCGGACGTCTTCGGGCGACCCCCAGGCGCGGCACAGGCAATCGATCGGGCCGTGTTGCAGGTGCAACCGTCCGTCCGGCAGCAACGCGGCGACCGCGCTCATGGCACCGGGAATTCCGTGCCGGCGGGCAAGGTCACGACGCGTGGGCGCTGTTCCCGCACCACGTCTTCGATCCGCCGCACCCGGTCCATGTGACCGCCCAGACGGGCGTAGTCGGACAGCGGAAGGGTGAACTCGATCGGCGCGACCAGCGCGGGAGTCGGCACGCTGCCGAACGCCATGGCGGGCATCCGGGCGACGTCGGTCATGTAGGTGATGCCGCCGCCCGGCCAGATATAGACCGGCGCGCCGCCGCTGGTCACCCGGGTCCGCCCGGAATGCACCGATCGTGTCAGCAAAACCGGATTTTCCGTCGCGCCCGCCCGCAGAGAGCCACCCGCGCCGGCCATGAACAGCACGGTGCACAGAGCCGGTTCGCAGTTCTCGCCGATGCGGGCGACCGCGTTGACGATCGCCTCCGGCATCGGCGCCGGGCGCGGCACCAGCGCGTCGTCCAGCACGAACCAGCCGGCGTGCTCGCCGGTCGTGGAGACCATCAGCAGGCGCAGGCCGGGCCATGCGGTCTTCGGATCGATTCGCTCGACGATCGCCAGCGGATCCTCGACGTCGGTGCCCCCCCAGCCCATGCCCGGATTGGCCACCTGAAAATACCGGCCGGGCGTGGAGCGCCGGCCGCGCACGCGAATGCCCGCGGGGCGCATGTCGAGGAAACGGCCCGCCTGATGCTCGGTCAGCACGCCCGTGATGTGGTCGTCGACGACGATCACCTCGTCCGCGTGGCCCAGCCATTGGTTGGCGAAAATGCCGATGGTGGCGGAGCCGCAGCCGACGCGCATGCGCCGCTCCTCCTGCCCATCGACGATCGGCGCCCTGCCCGATTGCACGATCACGCTGGTACCGCCGTCGATGCGCAGTTCGACCGGCTGGGCATTGGCCAGACGGAGCATGGTCTCACAGGTCACCACGCCCTCTTTCTTGCCGCCGCCGGTCAAATGATGGACGCCGCCGAGGCTCAGCATCTGGCTGCCATACTCCGCGGTCGTCACATGACCCACCGCCTCTCCCTGGACGCGCACCAGAGCGGTCTCCGGCCCGAGATGGCGGTCGGTTTCGATCTTCACCTTCAGGCCGCAGTAGGAAAACACCCCCTCCGACACGACCGTCACCATGTCGACACCGTCGATTTCGGAGGCGACGATGAATGGCGCCGGCTTGTAGTCGGGATAGGTCGTGCCGGCGCCGATCGCGGTGACGAACAGGTCCTTGCCGTCGATCGGATTGCCCGACCAGTCGTCGCCGGCGAAGCGCACCAACTCCGGGGAGCGCGCGGCAAGAGTGAACGGGTCCATGCGGGTCAGCACGCCCTCGACGTTGCCGTAACGGTCGCAGGCGCCGGTCTTGCCGAGGCGGATGCGGCACAGCACCGGGCAGGCGTCGCAGGTGACGAGGCCCGCCTCGACCTTCTTCGCGGTCAGCAGAGCGGTGTCGTCGGGCGCGTCGGTGGCCGCGTGGTTGTTGGTCATTGGCTTTTCACTCCTGACACCGGGGGTCCCCCAGGGGGGCAAGAGGTGGCCAGCACGCGGTCCGGCGTGATGGGCACCCGGGTCAGGCGCGCTCCGGTCGCCGCGGGGTTGGCTTCGGCGGCGGGGTTCATGGCGTCCGTCCCGGCGCGCCGGAGACGTTGAGGAGGCGCAGGGGCTGAAGACGGAGTGCCATGCCGATTTCAATGCCGCCGGGAATTGTTTGTATACATATAAACTCTCGCCGTGACGGGTTCGTGTCAAGCGATGACCTGAGATTGCCCGTCATCCTCGGGCTCGACCCTACCGCCTCCACACAAGTCCGGAA
>PLSZ01000453.1 GCA_003164305.1 Acetobacteraceae bacterium | reverse complement strand
CGGCACCGTTGGGGCCGATGATGCCGAGGATCTCGCCTTCGCCAATGGTGAAGCTGACGTTGCTGACCGCGCGCAGACCGCCGAACGATTTCGACAGGCCCTCGACTTTCATCAACGCGATGGGCGAGGCGTGCGCCGCGGCGAAACCTCTGGCCGAGGGATACGCCGCGGGCAATGGCTCGGGCGCTTTCGGCCTGAAGAAACGGTCGCGAAATGTCCAGAATAGCCCGTCCGGCGCGGCCAGAATGATGGCGATGACCGTCGCGCCGTAGACCACGCCCTGAATGCCGCGCAGGTAATCTCCCGCGTAAGCATCGAGCAATTTCGACAACGGCACCAGGAACGCGGCGCCGATGACCGGTCCCCACAAGGACGCGACGCCGCCAAACAACGTCATCACCACCGGCTGCGCGGAAACCAGCATGCCGAACACGGAATCCGGCGTCACCACCAACTGAACGCAGGCGTAAAGCCCTCCCGCGCCCGCCGCGATCATTCCGGACACGATCAGCGCCCGCATTTTCCAGGTCCGCGTATCGATACCCGCCGCCTCGGCCGCCAGTTCGTTCTGCCGCAGCGCCAGCAACGCCAGGCCAAAGCGCGAGTTCTCGACAGCGATGCAGGCCAGCACGCTGACGAAAAGCAGTCCCACCGCGACGATCGTGTAGTACCGCGGATCGGCGAATTCCAGGAAAGCCGCCGGTTCGTCCCGGTGCATCGGAAGGGAGACTTCCTGAAACCCGAAATACTGCATGAAATAAAGAATCGCCAAAGGATAGGCCAGCATCGCCAGAGCGAAGTAATGTCCGCGCAACCGGAATGTTGGTGTGCCGATCACCACCGCCGCCACCCCTCCCATCACCACGCCGAGCGGAATCCCCAGCCAGGGCGTGAGGTTCCAGTAAACCAGCGCCAGTGTGACCGTGTAGCCGCCGATGCCGAAGAAGCTCGCCTGGCCGAACGACAACTGACCACCATAGCCGGACAATATGTTCCACGACACGCCGAACGCGGCCCAGATCGGCACCAGCGTTAAAATCAACTGGTAATAGCTGTTGGGCACGAACCACGCCACGCCGAGATAAACGACGGTCAAAGCCACCAGCACCGTCAGGTCGCGGCGAAGTTTTTCGGCGGTGCCAATTCTCATGTCACGCGCGCTCCGCCGAGCGGCCGAACAGGCCTTGCGGCCGCAGCATGACGATCAGCAAAAACACGATGAAGATCGCCGCGTTCTGCAATTGCGGCGGCAGTACCAGTGCCGACATCTGCTGCACCAGGCCGACCGTCATGCCGCCCCAGAACGCGCCCATGATGGAGCCGATGCCGCCGAGGACGACGCCGGAATACATGATGATCACGTAATCGAAGCCGATGAACGATCCGAACGATAAATACGTCGCCATCAGCCCGCCGGCGATCGCGGTGATGCCCGAGCCAAGGCCGAACGCCATCCGGTAATACTTATCGACGTCGATGCCCATATAAGTCGCGGCCGTCGGATTATCCGCCGCCGCGCGCAATGCTTTGCCGACGCGGGTGAACTCCAGCACGAAATACAACGCCAGGGCGGTAATGATCGCGACAGCGCACGCGACCAGCTTGGCCTTGTTGAGGAAGATCGTCGCGTCGCCATACACCGGACCGATCAGGAACGCACTGGACGACAGCGGGGTGCGTACCGTCACCGGAATGGTTCCAAAGACGATCATGCCGCCGTTTTGCAAAATCAGCGAAATGCCTAAAGTCACGATCAACTGACCGAAATGACCGTCGTCGATCGATCCGGCGGTGCGCAGGCCGGACACCCGGCTGATCAGGAACTTGTGCAGCATCGCGCCGAACACGAAAACGATCGGCCCGGCCAGGATCGCGCCCACGAACGGCCCAATATAGGGGCCGAGAAACGCCAGCACGCCGCCGCCCGTCACCAGATAAAAGCTCGCGAACATCCCCAGCATCAACAACTCGCCCTGGGCGAAATTGACAACCTTCATGATGCCGAAGATCAGCCCGAGGCCGATGCACATCAGGCCATAAATGCAGCCAATGGTGATGCCCGCGGTCAGCGCGTTCAGCACACTCTCGATCAGCGTTTCGAGGTCCACGGGTTCTCGCTTGCCTCCCTGGTCCGGGCGATCCCCCGGCCGCGAGCCGTGCTTACTGGGTCGCGGCGCCTGGCTCAATCCCCGGCGCGTGTGGCAGGATGGGCGTAAGCGCCCAGGGGACGGGCCACAAAGGGATGGGCCAGGATGGCGGACTATGCGGATATCTTCGACTTCATCGTGACCGGCGCGGGCTCGGCCGGCGCCACGGTCGCGGCGCGGCTGTCGGAATCGGGACGCCACAGCGTGCTGCTGCTGGAGGCGGGTGGCCGCGACAGCAATCCGTGGATCCACATTCCGCTCGGGTTCGCGCGGACCTATATCAATCCGGCGGTGAACTGGAAGTTCGAGAGCGCGCCACAACCGCGCCTCGCCAATCGCCAATTGTATTTGCCGCGTGGCAAAACTCTGGGCGGCACCAGTTCGATCAACGGCATGGTGTATATCCGCGGCAACCCGGCCGATTACGACGAATGGCGCCAGCGAGGCTGCGAAGGCTGGGACTGGGATTCCGTGCTGCCATACTTCAGGAAGGCGGAAAATCAGCAGCGCGGCGCCGACGAATTCCACGCCACCGGCGGCCCGTTGCACGTGACCGATCATCCGCCGGGCTTCGAACTCGCGGACGCGATGCTCGCGGCGTGCGAGCAGGCCGGCATCCCGCGCAACCCCGACTTCAACGGCGCGATGCAGGAGGGATGCGGATATTATCAGACCACGACATCGAACAAGCGGCGCTGGAGTACCGCCAAAGCCTATCTGGAGCCGGCACGGGGACGGCCCAACCTGGAAATCCGCACCGGCGCGCACGCCACCAAACTGCTGATCGAGAACGATCGCGCCGTTGGGGTCGCGTATCAGTCGCCAGGCGGTCCACGCACCGCGCGGGCCAGGGCCGAGGTGATCGTTTCGGGTGGCGCTTACGGTTCTCCCCAGTTGCTGCTGCTGTCCGGACTGGGACCGGCCGAGCACCTCCAGGCGATGGGCGTGCCGGTGCTCCGCGACATGCCCGCCGTGGGCAGCAACCTGCACGACCACTTCAACACGTATCTGAGTTGGCGTTGCGCGAAACCGATCACGTTGAACGATCTGGAGAACAGTTGGCCGCGCAAGATCCTCGCGGCGGCGGAATACGGCTTGTTCCGCACGGGCCCCATGGCGAGCAACGGCATCCACGCCGGTCTGTTCACGCGTTCCGATCCGCGCCTGGAACGGCCGGATCTGCAAATCAACCTGCTGGAATGGAGCACGTTGGAGCGGACCAAGGATCGCGTCATCCCGCATCCATTCCCCGGCTTCACCTTAAGTCCCGTGCACCTGCGCCCGGACGGAAGAGGCACCGTGCGCCTCGCGTCGTCCGATCCGCTGGCGCCCCCGCGCATTTCGTTCGACTTCCTGCGCACCGACTACGACATGAGCGCGATCCTGACCGGTGTCCGGCTGATCCGGAAGATCGCCGAACAGCCCGCGCTGAAGCCGTATATCGTCGCGGAACTGGCGCCTGGTCCGGCGGTGAAAAGCGACGCGGATCTCGCGGAATTCGTGCGCCAGACGGGTGTTTCCAACCATCACCCCAGCAGTTCCTGCGCGATGGGGACGGGTTCGAACACTGTTGTGGATCCTCGGCTGCGGGTGCATGGGATCGCGGGGTTGCGGGTGGCGGACGCGTCGATCATGCCTCAGGTGGTCGCCGGGAACACCAACGCGCCGAGCATCATGATCGGCGAGAAAGCCGCGGCGATGATCCTGGCGGACGCCGTGTGAAGGGTGAAGCAATGTCCAACCTTATGAACAAAACATTCCTGGTCGCGCATGGCGCGTGGGGCGCGGGATATACCTGGAAGAAGATGCATCCGCTGTTGACGGCGGCCGGTCATCGCCTGGTCACGCCGACTTACACCGGTCTGGGGGAGCGCGCGCATCTCGCCGGCCGTTCGAACGATCTGGAACTGCATATTCAGGACATGCTGGCGGTCATCAAATACGAAGACATTCACGATATCGTGCTGATCGGTCACAGCTATGGCGGCATGGTCGCGACCGGCGTCGCCGACCGCGCGCGGGATAAAATCTCACGACTGATTTATCTCGACGCGTTCGTGCCAAAAGACGGGCAGGCGTTGTGCGATCTGATTTCGCCCGAGGGATGGCGGACGATGCAAGCGGGGGTGGAGGCCGGCGATGGCTGGCGCGTGCAACCCAATCCGATCCCGCCCGACACGTCCGCGACCGACGCGGCATGGTTGCTGGAGCGCCGGGTGCCACAATCGGTCCGCTGCTTCACTATGCCGTTGCGCCTGACGGGCGGCGAACTGACGCTGCCCCGAAGCTACATCTATTGCACCCGCGTCGGTCCGGCCGACACCTTCCGGCCCTTCGCGGAACGCGCGAAAGCCGAGCCAGGCTGGCGGTATTTTGAGATCGACGCCAGCCATTCGCCGCACGTCACCGCTCCCGAGACGCTGGCGGCGTCGCTGCTGACCGATGTTCTTGACTCCGCCGCGCCGGCTGGATAACCATCGACGCATGGCAACCGGCCGCGCCCGCGCGAATTCGAAAAAACATCTCTCGCTTCAGGGGACTGTCGATCCGCGCGTGCCGTAAACCATAACGCCTCAAGATCGATCGAAACCCCGCCGGTTTGGACGGGGTTTTTTTATGATCCTCGCCCGACTCCGGCATCACAGGAGAGGGCACACCGCATGCAAGCCGAACAATCCATACCCCATGGCATCTGGCTGCCGCTGATCACGCCGTTTCGCGATGGCGAGGTCGATATGGTCTCGCTGCGGCGCCTGATCCGCCATTACATCCGGGAACCGGTGGACGGCTTGATCCTGGCCGCCACGACGGGGGAAGGGATGACGCTGGACGATGCCGAAGTGGAACGTCTGGTCGACGGGACGCGCGACGAACTGAACGCGTCCGATCGAGCCATTCCGCTGTACCTGGGCTTATCGGGCAGCGACACGCGCAAGCTGGTGAAGACCCTGCGGCGCACCTCGTACTGGGCTATCGACGGCTATCTGATCGCCTGCCCGTACTACACGCGACCTTCGCAGGAGGGCCTGTATCAGCACTTTTCCGCGTTGGCGGCAAGCACGCCACACCCGGTGCTGATCTACAACATTCCGTACCGCACCGGCGTCGATCTTGGTAACGAAACGATGCTGCGTCTGGCGCGGCATACGAACATCGTTGGGGTGAAGGATTGTTGCGCCGACCTGACGCAATCGTTCGATCTGCTGCGCGACCGCCCGCCCGGCTTCAATGTGCTGACCGGAGAGGACGCATTGTTTTACACCGCTCTGACGCAAGGGGCCGATGGCGGCATTCTCGCGTCGGCCCATGTCGAGACATCGCGTTTCGCGACGATCCGCGATCTGTTGCTGGACGGTCAGCAGGCGCGCGCTCTGGCGGCGTGGCGGGCGCTGGCCGGCCTGCCGCGTCTGCTGTTCGCCGAACCGAGTCCCGCGCCGATCAAGCACTGGCTGTGGCAGAGCGGCCTGATCGATAGTCCGGAGTTGCGGTTGCCGATGACGCCCGTGAGTAAAGGCCTCGCGGCGCGGATCGAACGGGAGATCGAGTGGTGGGCGGGGGAGGAATCGCGGTAGGGTGCGCCAGGCGATTTCCGCGGGCCGAGATTTTAACCGGCGCCAGGCAAGCAAGAAAGCAAGCAAGGGCTCACCAAGGAGGACGCGGAGACGCTGAGGTCGCGGAGCAGGAAAATTCAGCGCTACGCGCGGTGTTTGATCGCACGCCCGCGCGAAGCGCCAGAATCCTTGTTGCTCCGCGACCTCAGCGTCTCCGCGCCCTCCGCGTCAGATTCTTACTTCCTTGGGCCGCCCCAGACCGAGACCATCCGCCACGAATCGCTCAAGACGCGCGCCTCCATTGCTCCCGAACTGGGACAGCCAGCCTGACCCTTTGATCCTCCTCAATGCCCAGAGGCCCCGACCGTCGCAGCCTCCTGAACGCGTCAGCCGCCCCAGGGAGAAAACACACACATGGACAACGTCACCTCGGAACTCGTCGCGCCGAAGCAGGCGGTCGCCCCCCGCGCGATCAACCACGTCGTGCTCAACGTGCGTGACATGGAGGAATCGCATCGCTTCTGGACCGAGATGATCGGCTTCAAACACGTCGGCACCGCCAAACCGCGCCCCGACCGCCCCAACCCGCCGCCCTTCCGCTTCTACAGTTGCGATCATGAAGGCGGCCGCCTCAGCCATCACGACCTCGCGCTTGTCGAAAATCGCAACCTGCCGCCGCCGCCCGCCGAATGGAGCATGGTCGGCATGAACATGGCGGTGAACCACGTCGCCATCCTGCTGCCGAGCCGCGAGGCCTGGCTCCAGCAACTCGCCTTCCTGCAAAGCAAAGGCGTCAAGTTCGACCGCCGCGTCGAGCATGGCATGACCCACAGCCTGTACATCCACGACCCGAACGGTTACGGCATCGAACTGCTATACGAACTGCCGCGCGATGTGTGGGAAGACGACATCGATGGCGCCCTGAACTATTCGGTTAGCCTGCCGACCGAGGGCCCCGAAGCGCTCGCCGACCGCACCGAAGGCCTGCCCTCCTTCGGACGCACCTGATACCAACCACGTCCCCCCGGCCGCGGCGATTCACCCCGCGGCCCGCCGCTTGATCCAGCGCAATGCGCCCGCGCTCCCGCTCCCGCCCGAGATCAAACGCAGCCCCGAACCCTCCAATTGGGCTCGTTCTGAACTGGCGACCATGGGCGCGATGAGCTGGCGCGAGAGTGTCCTCGCTTTGCTCGTGCTGTTCGCCCTGGCGCTGTGGATCCCTGGCGGCAGCTACATCGACCCGACCCTGGCCGCGTTCGTCGTGCTGTCGCTGATGCTGATCCTGATGAGCCTCGTCGCGATCTACTTCCTGTCGCACTACATGTTCGCCAGCCTGACCGCGCACACCACCGCCATGCTGCCGATGATGCTCGCGGCGGGCCCCGCGATCCCCGGCCTGTCCGCCGCGACCCTGGCGATGGGGCTCGCACTGACCACCGGGATCATGGGCGTTCTGACGCCCTACGCGACCGGAGCGGCCCTGCCATACTACAACCGCGGCTACCTGACCCCCGCGCAGTTCTGGCGACTGGGCGCCATCTTCGGCCTGATCTTCATCGAAGCCTTACCGGGAGTCGGCATTCCGTTACTGGCGCGGTGAAACGCCCTCACAGCAACAAAATCGCCAAACTCCCCAACCCGGCGACAAAGCAATAAACCGCGAACGGGCTCAACGCCCAATCGTCATGGTCGCGAAAGTATCGCATCAGGAACCACGTGCTGAGCCAGGCGGTGATGCCCGCCACCACCGCGGCCAACGCGGCCAGAGCGAACGTGCCCGGCGGCACTGTCTCCTTCAGCAGCTTCGGCACCTCCAGCACCGTGGCGCCGAAAATGATCGGCGTCGCGATCAGGAAGGAGAAATGCGCCGCCCCCTCATGCGTGATGCCGCGCAACACGGCCCCCACGATCGTCGCGCCGGAGCGCGAGATGCCCGGGATCAGCGCCGTGCACTGCCACAACCCGATGCAGATCGCGTCCTTGGTCGTCAGCGTCGACAACTCCCGATGGCCGCGGTTGCGCAGCCGCTCGCCGAACAGCAGCAGCAGTCCGTTCACCACCAGAAACGCCGCGGCGATCACCGGCGTCCCGAACAGGCCGCGGACGAATTTCTCCAGGATGAATCCCGCGATCACCGCCGGAATGGTGGCGATCACGATCAGCCGGAACACCCGCCGGCTCTCCTGCACCATGATCTCCTCGGCGAGGCCGACCACGCCCAGAAACAGCATCCACCAGTCGCGCCAGAAATAGGTCAGCAGCGCGATGGCGGTGCCCAGATGCAGAAACACCAGAAACGGCAGGAACTCGGGCGAGTTCTGGTTGATCCCGGACTTCATCAGAGCCGGCAACACCACCGCGTGGCCGAGGCTGCTG
>PLSZ01000018.1 GCA_003164305.1 Acetobacteraceae bacterium | reverse complement strand
ACGGCCCCAGGATTAGGAATCCTGTGCTCTATCCTGCTGAGCTACGGGGACATCCAGTGCCGGTATTGTAGCGACGTCCACCCTCCACGCTCAAGGGCGGACCGCTTTGTCCGCGCCGGCCGCGAAGCGCCGGGAACTTCTGGCCGCACCGCGCATCTTGTCTGTAAATAAGTGATGCAATGGGTAACGTCATCGCCAAACCTGGTTGCGTCCACGCTCGCTTCCCACGTAATGCGAGGCTGGCCTCCGGCGGTGGTCTGCCCTGGCCGTGATCGGCGGAGTATAATTTTTGCCCATGGACGAGACAGTCAACCGGCCCGAGCCCGATCCCGACACGCCCGGGTCGTCGCCGTCCCCATTGGCCACGCCCCCGACGTCTACCCCGATGTCAAAGTCCCCGGCCTCATTCCCACCTGGGGCCCGTGACGCCGGCGTGGCGCGGGAGACCGTGGTCGTCCGACGCTCTCGCTGGCGGGTGTGGTTGATCGGGTTGATCCTGATCCTGCTGGTGGCGGCCGCGGCATGGCACTTCTGGCCGCGGCCGGCGACCGCTCCGGCGGGCCGCGCGGGCAACGGACGGGCGGGCGCCGCGCCGCCGCAGTTGGTCGGCTCGGCCACGGCTGACACGGGCGATATTCGTATCATTCTGAACGAACTGGGGACCGTCACGCCGCTGGCCACGGTCACCGTCAAGACGCAGATCTCCGGCCAGTTCACTCAGATCGGCTTTCAGGAAGGCCAACTGGTTAATAAGGGAGACTTCCTGGCGCAAATCGATCCGCGGCCCTACCAGGTGGCGCTGCAGCAGGCGACCGGCCAACTGGCGCACGACCAGGGGCTGCTGGAGCAGGCGCAGACCGACCTGAAACGCTACCAGACGTTGGGCCGGCAGGACTCGATCTCCCAGCAACAGGTCGATGACCAGAAGTTCGTCGTGGCGCAATACGCCGGCACCGTGCAGGCCGATCAGGCGATGGTGAACAGCGCCAACCTGAACCTCATCTATTGCCACATCGTGGCGCCGGTCACCGGTCAGGTCGGGCTGCGCCAGGTCGATCCCGGCAACTACGTGCAGGTGAGCGACGCGACCGGCCTCGTGGTCATCACGCAGATGCAACCGATTTCGGTGATCTTCTCGGTGCCCGAGGACAACCTGCCGGACATCATCACCCGGCTTCGCACGGGCGCCACGCTCAGTGTCGAGGCCTATGACCGCGCCAACGTGCGCCATCTGGCGACGGGGCAACTAACCAATCTGGACAACCAGATCGACACCACGACCGGGATGCTGAAGCTGCGCGCGACCTTCGACAACCCGGATGAGCTGCTGTATCCGAACCAGTTCGTCAACGCGCGCCTGCTGGTGAACACGATGCACGGGGCGGTGCGCGTGCCGGTCGCGGCGGTGCAACGGGGTGAGCCCGGGACATACGTCTACGTGATCAACGCCAACAACACCGTCTCGGTGCGGCCGGTGAAGCTGGGGCCGGCCGATGGCGGGATGGTCGCGGTCAGCTCCGGCCTGAAGGCGGGCGAGAAAGTGGTGACGGATGGCACCGACCGGCTGCGCGACGGCGTGGCGGTGCAGGTGGCGCCGCCCGCGGCGAAGCAGGGCGCCGCGGCTGGACCTGGGACCGGCGGCCAGGGGAGCGGGCAAACCAACGGCCAGGGGACCGGGCCGGGGAATGGGCCGGGGAATGCTCAGACGACCGGCCAAGGGACCGGGCAGCCCAGCGGACAGGCGACCGGGCAAGGTCGCGGTCAAGGGCAGGGCCATGCGCGTGCCGAGGGCAGCGGACAGGCGGGGCAGCCGGCGGCACCGGGCGCGGCTCCGGCTTCAGGCGCGGCCGCGAGTGACGCCGCCGTGGGGACGTCAGCGTCGCCATCCGCGCCCGCCACCGTGACGCCTTCCACCCAGGCGCCAGCCGCGGGCGCGCCACCTCCGGCTGGCACGCCGTCCACCGCGCCAGCCCAGACGTCCCCGGCGAAATAAGCCGGATGCCGCATCAGGTCCGCTTCCCCATGCGATCCCGGTCTGACCACAGCCGCGCCGCATGAGTCCGTCTCGCCCATTCATCCTGCGGCCGGTCGCCACCACGCTGCTGATGGCCGCCATCCTGCTCGTCGGCGTCGTCGCCTACCGCTTCCTGCCGATCTCCGCGCTGCCCGAGGTCGATTACCCGACCATCCAGGTGCAAACCTTCTACCCGGGCGCCAGTCCCGAAGTCATGACATCCTCCGTCACCGCGCCGCTGGAGGTGCAGTTCGGCCAGATGCCGAGCCTCAACCAGATGTTTTCCACCAGTTCGGCCGGCGCCTCGGTCATCACGCTGCAGTTCAGCCTGGATATCAGCCTGGATATCGCCGAGCAGGAGGTGCNNGCGCCGCCGATCTACGCCAAGGTCAACCCGGCCGACGCGCCGATCCTGACGCTGGCGCTGACCTCGAAAACCCTGAAGCTGACCGATGTCGAGGACATGGGCGACACGCGGCTGGCGCAGAAGATCTCGCAACGTCCGGGCGTTGGCCTCGTCAGCATCAGCGGCGGGCAGCGGCCGGCGGTGCGGGTGCAGGTCAATCCTCGGGCGCTGGCCGCTTACGGGCTGAACATCGACGATCTGCGCACGACATTGGGCAACGCCAACGTCAACACGCCGAAGGGCAACTTCGACGGTCCGGCGCAGGCATCGACGATCAACGCCAACGACCAGATCACCGATCCCAGCCAGTATCTAAGCCTGGTGATCGCTTATCGTAACGGTGCGCCGGTGCATCTGTCCGACGTCGCCGCCGTCGTCTCCGGCCCCGAAAACACCAAGCTCGGCGCCTGGGCCAACACCACGCCGGCCGTGATCCTGAACGTGCAGCGCCAACCTGGAGCCAACGTCATCCAGGTGGTCGACGACATCAAATCGTTGCTGCCGCAGTTGCGCTCCACGCTGCCCGCCTCGGTCGATGTCGCCGTTCTGACCGACCGCACGACGACGATCCGGGCGTCCGTCAGCGATGTCGAGTTCGAGCTGTTTCTGGCCGTGGCCCTGGTCGTCGCGGTGATCTTCGTCTTCCTGCGCAACCTGCCGGCGACCATCATCCCCAGCCTGTCGGTGCCGCTGTC
>PLSZ01000631.1 GCA_003164305.1 Acetobacteraceae bacterium | reverse complement strand
ACTCATCGAGGCACCGTTGCGCCAGGCCAACGGCAAGCGCGCCGATGGTCGGCCTGGCGACGTCGAGCGTCTCCATGGCGATCCGCATGCCGTCGCCTTCCTTCCCGATCAGATTGGCGGCGGGAACCCGCAGATCCTTCATCAGGAAAAACACGGTGTTGGAACTGCGCAGGCCGAGTTTTTCTTCGCGGTCGCCCATGATGAAGCCAGGCATGGTGGGTTCGACGATGAAGGCGCTGAGACCTTTCGCGCCCGCGGCGACATCGGTCGCCGCGAATACCACCAGCACGGCGGCTTCTCCGCCGTTGGTGATCCAGCATTTCGGGCCGTTCAGAATGTAGTCGTTCCCCGTTTTCACCGCGGTCGCCTCGCCCGCGCCGGCGTCGGAACCAGCCGCCGGTTCGGTCAACGCGAAAGCGCCAATTCCGGCGGTCAGCATCGGCTTGCAATAACGGCGCTTCTGCTCATCGTTGCCGGCGATCAGCACCGATTCCATGCTGAGGATACTGGCCCCCAAGGTTGTCGCCATCGCGCAACACCCGTAGCCCCATTCCTCCAGCACCAAGGCCTGCGTCAGCGGGCTGTAGCCGAGGCCGCCGTATTCCTTCGGCACCGCCATGGCGAAGATCTTGCTCGGTTTCGCGGCTTCCAGAAGATAGCTGTGGAATTCGCCCGACTTATCGTATTCCGCCGCGTGCGGAATGATGTTTTTCGCGACGAAGTCCTTCGCCGCCTGTTTGATCGCGGCCTGGTCGGAGTTCATGACTTTTTCCCTTTGCTTGATGTGCTTTTGCTTTTCGCCGCGAGTATCGCCTGCAGTCCGCCCCATTTCGGTTGAAAGATCCCGGCCGGCATGGGTTTTGGCGTGCCCGTCATCAGCGGTTTGAATTCCATGTGGGCGAGGATGTCCTTTTCGATATCGATGCCCGGCGCGACTTCCGTGAGCGCGAGGTGGCCGTCCTGCAACTCGAAGACCGCCCGCTCGGTGATGAACAGAACCGGTTGCTTCACTTTGGTCGCGTAAGCACCGCTGAACGTGATCTGCTCGACCTTGTTGACGTATTTCTTCGCTTTGCCTTCCTGCTTGATCGACAGCTTGCCATCCGCGGGAACCACCTTCAGGCCGCCGGCGGTGAAACTGCCGCAATAAACCACCTTCTTCGCGTGTTGCGTGATATCGATGAACCCGCCGCAGCCGACAAACTCGCCATTGAATTTGCTGACATTCACGTTCCCGGTCGCATCCACCTGAGCCGCGCCAAGGAAGGCGATGTCGAGCCCGCCACCGTTGTACCAATCGAATTGAACCTGCTGTTCGACATAGGCCTCGGCATCGAGCGACATGCCAAAATCATGCCCGCCGGCCGGGATGCCGCCGATCGTTCCGGCCTCAGTCGTCAGAGTCATCAGGCCGGAGACACCTTCCTCCGCGGCGACGTCAGCGACGCCTTCCGGGACACCAATGCCGAGATTGACGGAACAACCCGGGACCAGTTCCATGGCCGCCCGGCGCGCGATGACCAGCCGTTCGGTCAAGGCCAACTCGGGAACGTCGCCCAGTGGCACCTTGATCGAGCCGGTATAGGCCAGGTTGAACTCAGTCCCCGCCGATTGCCAATGATTCCCCGGGCCGGAAACGACGATGTGGTCGATCAGCACACCCGGGACCCGAACCGTCCTGGGATTCAGGGTACCGGCCTTTACCACATGTTGGACCTCGGCGATGACGATCCCGCCGCAGTTCTTGGCAGCCTGCGCCAATGGAAGAGATTCCATGAACGCACCTTCGTTCTCGACGGTAAGATTACCGTTTTCGTCCGCGAGGGTGCCGCGGATGATCGCGACATCGACCTGAAAGCTCGGGTAGAAAAGCCATTCCTGGGCTTCGAAGTTGATCACCTTGACAATGTCCTTGGTGGTCACTTTGTTGAGTTTGCCGCCTTCCAGCCTTGGATCGACGAACGTGTTCAGGCCGGTTTTCGTTATAAGTCCGGGACGGTGGGCGGCGATTTCGCGCCATAGCTGGGAAATGACGCCTTGCGGCAGGCAGTATCCCTCACAACCGCCACTGAGGACCATCTTGGCGAAGTCGGGGGCCAGCCCGGCATGTCCGCCCACCCAACGGGCGATCATTCCGGGATGAGCGAAATGCTGCGGCCCCGCGGTCTTCCAGTTGCCGATGCCAGAGGCATGTACGAACGTGAGTTTGGCGGGGTGACCCGACGCCAGGAACCGCTTCTCCATGGCGATCGCGAGTTCTTCCGGCCAACCGGCGAGGCCAAGCGCGGCGGCGCCGACGGTGGCGCCATCCTTTATCAGCGCGGCGGCGTCGCTCGCGGAGATTGTTTTTGACATGTAACGTTCCTTTTTCGACACTCGGAGGGATGCTGGGCGGGGATGCGGCAGGACTCAGCCACCATCACACTTTGCCAGGCACTTCATAACGCACGCGCCGGATGGAATTTAACAATGTGGCCTGCCTGACCCTCATCGATCTCCCTGACGACGGGACAATGAAAGCACGAACCAGGCGAAGGNNGCGTGCGATTGATTCGCAACCAGCCAGTGGGGCACTGGAAATAGGTAGTTTCCGACAGTCGACTCGTGGCGGAGTTATCGTTAAGTACTCCGACCGGGCCGGCATGCGCGATCGCTAAGGACCTGGCGGCCTGAATACACGCTGGTGCCATCCGGCGCCCAACGCTTCGAATGAGGAGAAACTCATGAGTCACGCAAGCACGGCAACCGCCGATGCGAATGTCCTGTACGAGAAGAAGGGTGCCATCGCCTATGTCACCGTCAATCGGCCGAAGGTCCTGAACGCGCTCAATGGGGCAACGCTCGACGATCTCAGGACAGCTTTCGAAGATGCCCGGGCCGATGCCGCGATTCGAGGCGTGATCATCACCGGCGCGGGCGAACGAGCATTCATCGCGGGGGCTGACATCAACGAACTCGCGCGCCTGTCGGCGGTCGAAGCGAAGGCGGCGTCCAGCAAGGGACACGCGCTGTTCGATCTGGTCGAAAATCTCGGCAAGCCCGTCATCGCCGCGGTCAATGGTTTTGCTCTGGGCGGCGGCTGCGAAACGGCGATGGCATGCACCATCAGACTGGCAACGGAGCACGCCAAATTCGGCCAGCCCGAAGTTAAATTAGGTCTTATTCCGGGGTACGGAGGAACCCAGCGCCTTGCTCGCCTGGTTGGCAAGGGGCGGGCCCTGCAACTTATCCTGTCCGGCGGCATGATGAACGCGCAAGAGGCGTACCGGATTGGACTGGTCAACGAGATCGTTCCGGATGGCGGCCTGATCGCCCGGGCGGAAGCGATCATACAGGAGATCATCGCCAACGCGCCGCTCGCCGTCAGGTTCGCGATCGAGGCGGTGAACAAAGGACTGGAAACCAGCCAGGCGGAAGGCCTGGTCCTGGAGGCCTCATTGTTCGCGATCTGCGCCGCGACCGCGGACAAGAAGGAGGGCACGTCGGCGTTCCTCGAAAAGCGC
>PLSZ01000168.1 GCA_003164305.1 Acetobacteraceae bacterium | reverse complement strand
ACGATGCTGTCCGTCTGGCGCAAAGCCGATAGTTTCGATCCGGCGCGGGCCGGCGCGGCGACGTGGATCTTCACCATCGCCCGCAACCAGCGGATCGACGCCGCCCGGAGAGTGCCGCGACGGACCCTCAATGGCGACGACCCATCATTGGCTCCGTACGCGCCCGCCGCGCCGGACGTCGTTCTCGACACGGTTCAGCGGGAAAACCGGCTGCGGGAGGCGCTATCGATCCTCCCGGCCGAGCAGGCGGAAGTGATCCGGCTGTCGTTTTTCGAGGATCGTCCCCACGCCGACATCGAGCGTGCGCTTGGCATCCCCCTTGGCACCGTGAAGTCGCGCCTCCGCCTGGCGATGAGCCGGTTGCGCGCCCATCTCGGAGACTTCGGACCTCCTCGATCGAATATCCCATTGGGCGAACGCCCCAACAGAGAGCCATCATGACCGAAGCCCCCAGGCATCACCCCGCCGAGGATACGCTGCTGCGCCATGCGGCCGGCATGCTGCCGCCGGGCCTCGCCATGGTGGTCGCCACGCATCTGCCGTTCTGCCGGCATTGCCAGGCCGCGATCCGGCTCGATGAAGCCATCGGCGGCGGTTTGTTGGCGGAGATTCCTCCATCCGACCTGGCGGCGGACACGCTAACCCGCACGCTGGCACGCCTGGACATTCCGGTCACGCCGGCGGCGCCGGAACCTGTCGCCCTGGTCGAGGGCGTGCCGTTGCCGGAGACATTACGCGGGTTGGTGCGTCCGTCGTGGCGGTGGCTCGCGCCGGGAATCAGCCGGATGGCGGTGGACGTGCCGGCGGATACGCGGCGCGCGCGGGAACACGTCTGGCTACTCCGCATCGCGCCGGGTACCGCGCTGCCGGACCACGGGCATCACGGGTGGGAGGCAACCTGTGTGCTGTCGGGAAGTTTCGCCGACGTCAGTGGCGAATACGGGCCGGGCGACGTGGCCGAAATGAACGAAGCGGAGATCCATCAACCGGTCGCCGGCGCGCGCGAGGCCTGTATCTGCCTGATCGCGTGGGAGGGAAGACTGCGAATGCGCGGCCTGCTGGCGCGATTGGTGCAACCGCTGATTGGGGTTTAAGCGATTGCGCCAGGCGCTGCTCGGACCATTCACCGCTTTGCTTGTGGCCGCCTGCTCTCCGGCGGGCTTGCTGGGATCGCTGCAACCGGCCGCGGCCGGGGGCGAAATCCGCAATGTCCCCTATGCCCCCGGGCCGCGCCATTCGCTGGATGTTTATCTGCCGGCGAAGGGAGAAAGGCCGCCGCCGGTGGTAGTCTTTTTCTATGGCGGCGGGTGGAAGTCCGGCGATCGCGCGACGTATCGCTTTGTCGGGCGGAGTCTGGCGGCCTGCGGTGCCATGACCTTCATCCCAGACTACCGCGTCTGGCCAAAGACCGGATTCCCTGGCTTCCTTCAGGACGCCGCGAAGGCGGTGGCGTTTGCTCGCCAGGACGCGGTTCGGCTTGGCGGCGATCCCACGCGTTTGTTCCTGGTCGGGCATTCCGCCGGAGCCTACATCGCCGTGATGCTGGCGCTGGATCCCGAGTATCTGGCGGCCGTGGGATTGGATCAGAAAACGTCGCTGGCTGGGGTGGTGGGCCTCGCGGGTCCGTATGACTTCCTGCCTCTGCAAGACCCGGTGCTGGAGCAGATCTTCACCCCCGTTGGGCCGCGAACACAGCCAATTACCTTCGCCGCCAACGCGCACGCGCCGATGTTGTTGGCGGCCGGGGAAGACGACACGACCGTCTATCCCGCCAACACCACGCGCCTGGCCGCGAAGATCAGGCAGAGCGGAGGACAGGTCACGTCGATCCTTTATCCAGGCATCGGGCATGTGGCGCTGGCGGCGGCGTTGGGCGCGCCGCTGCATTTCCTGGCACCAGTCCGAGCCGATACCTGCCGGTTCCTGGGCCTGGAGAACGCGCCGCGATGATCGCGCTGCTCCTGCTTCAGGGCGCGGGATTATGCGGCGCGATGATGGTGGCGTGGTGGTTCCAGTGGCGCAAGGGTAACGCCGGCTGGGTGGACGTGTTCTGGACCTTCGCCACCGGCGCCGCCGGCGTGTTTGGCGCGCTGTGGCCGATGGGCGGCGCGGTTCCGTTACGGCAATGGATCGTCGCGCTGCTGGCGGCGTTCTGGTCCCTTCGCCTGGGATCGCATCTGCGCGCTCGAGTCCTGACGCGGCACGAGGACGCCCGCTATGCCGGCTTCCGCCGCGATTGGGGCGATCGGTTCCAGCCGCGGCTGTTCGGCTTCCTGATCATCCAGGCTTTGGCGGCGTGGCCGTTGGCGATCGCGATCCTGGTCGCCGCGCGAAATCCCGCGACCGGCCTTCGGCTCACGGATTTCGCCGCGTTGCTGGTCAGCGCGGCGGCGATCGTGGGGGAGGGACTCGCGGATCGTGAACTCGCGCGGTTCGTGGCCAACCCCGCGAACAAGGGCCGCGTCTGCGATCTGGGCTTTTGGGCGTGGTCGCGGCATCCGAACTATTTCTTTGAGTTTCTGGGCTGGTGCGCGTGGCCCTTGTTCGCGTTCGGCTGGTCATGGGGTTGGTTGGCCCTGGCGGCACCGGCGTGGATGTACTGGCTGCTGGTGCATGTCTCCGGCATTCCGCCATTGGAAAAAGTAATGTTGGCCTCTCGCGGCGATGCCTGGCGCGAGTACGAGAGCCGCACCAGCCCCTTCTTCCCTCTGCCACCGAAACGTGAGGTCCGCGCATGAACGTCATCGCCACCACCACTTCGATGCTGGAACGTCTGCCGATGCCGGTGCCGGATGCGCTGATGCGCGCGGGAATCTCGGCTTTGGTCGGACGCACGCACCGGTTGATGTCTGCCGCCCCGCCCGATTGCGACACTGTGTTCGCCGCCGGCATGGGCGCACATTCGATCGCCGAGCACACCGCCGCGGCGAACGAGCAACACTACGAGTTGCCAGTGGCGTTCTTCGGACTCGTCCTTGGTCCGCAACGAAAATATTCCAGTTGTTTTTATGACGCCCAGACCGCGTCGTTGGGACAGGCCGAGGAGAACGCTCTGGCGTTGACATGTTCCCACGCCGATCTCCGCGACGGGCAGAAGATTTTGGAACTGGGCTGCGGGTGGGGCTCGCTGTCGCTTTGGATGGCGGCGCGTTATCCGCGGGCGGAGATTACCGCGGTGTCCAATTCGGCCTCGCAGCGGCATTACATTCTCGACACGGCACGAGCGCGGGGGTTGGAGAACTTAACCGTCATCACCGCGGACATGAACGAGTTCAATACGCTTGTGCGGTTCGATCGCGTCGTGTCGGTCGAAATGTTCGAGCACATGGCGAACTGGGAGGCGTTGCTGACCCGCGTGCGAACGTGGCTGCGGCCGGAGGGGCGGCTGTTCCTGCATGTGTTTTCGCACGCCGCCGCGCCGTACCGCTTCGATACCAGCGACAAGGCGGACTGGATCGCACAGCACTTCTTCACCGGCGGCATCATGCCGAGCCACGGATTGCCGCGCCACTTCCCGCGCTTGTTCTCGGTCGAGCAGGACTGGCGGTGGGACGGCCGGCATTATCAGCGCACGGCCGAGGCCTGGTTGGCGAATTACGATGCGCACGCCGAGGAAATCGATGAACTGCTGCGCGATGTCTACGGTGACCAGGCGATGTTGTGGCGGCGGCGGTGGCGGATGTTCTTCCTGGCCGTGTCGGGGCTGTTCGGCCATCACGGAGGGCAGGCCTGGGGTGTCAGCCACTATCGACTGGCGCCCGTCGTGTGACGTGAAAAGCCAAGGGTTGAGAGGGGCGTTCCTGGATTACATCGCGTCGGACGATCCGCGCGTCGCGACGGCGAACCTCGTCGCGATGGTACTGGCCTGGAACACTCCGTTTTACCCGTTGTATTTGCGCGGCGTGGCGGGACCGGCGATCCTGCCCGGCGGGTGGCTGACTTTGTGCGTATTTCCCGCGTTTCTGGCGGTCCCGGCGGTAACGCGGTTTTGGCCATACGCGGGCCGCGTGATGCTGGCTCTGACCGGCGCGGCGAACACGCTGTTTTGCACGTGGCTGCTCGGAGAGGCTTCCGGCACCGCGATGTTCCTGCTGCCGTGCATCACTTTGGCGGCGCTGCTGTTCCGTCGCGACGAGACAGCAGCGTTGTTCGGTTTGTTGGCTTTGCCGATCGTTCTCGGAATCGCGTTGGATAGGCGTTACCCGGTGTCGCCGTTCGTTTGCTCGGGTGAAGGGTGTACCGGAATCCTGTGGATGAACGTCTTCAGCATCGCGGTCCTGACGGCGTTTCTCGGATTGCTGGCAACGGGACTGGCTACGACCGCCAACGATACACCGCCGCGCCGGTGAATGATGCGGCGCCCGTGACGATGGCGCCCCAGACCATATCGATAACCGTCAGTTGCGTCGTCCAAACGCGGAGCACCGCGTGATTGGTCAGGTCGTATGTGCCGTACGTGCAGATTCCGTAAAACGCGCCGTAAGCGACCGCGGCCGAGAGCCTGCCCTGCTGGCGGGCGAGCGGCAACACGAACACGAGAATGCCGGTGATCTGCAGCGCGTAAAACAGCACCGCCGGGACAATGCGAAAACCGTTCAGCATGATGTCGCCGAGGACGCTGGTGTAGAGCGATCCTCCCACGACACAGAGCCACACAGTGTCCAACGCCAAAAATACAAATAGTGATGCCAGCCAGGTGAGCGCCAACCTCATGCTTTGGGTCCTTGTTGTCCGAGCGGCGGTGCGACCTGGCTTTATACGAAGCTTCCGCCTGAATGGATGCATCGTGCGAGTGGATTTGCTTCGCTCCTGGCGCCAAGGCGTGGGGCCTTTCCGCGGCGGCGGAAACATGCTGCGATGCACAAATAGATCGTATCGGAGTGCGAGGCATGAACCAGATCGCGATGACGCATTCGGCCGGCGGTTCCTCAAAAGACGCGATGCTGACCATTCGCCAGATAGGTCCGACCTTCGGCGCCGAGATCAGCGGAATGCCGATCCATGGCGACGTCAGCCCCGAATTATTGGCTCAGTTCATCGCCGCCTTGCACCGTTATCGCGTCCTCATCGTTCCTGGGCTTGATCTCACCCCGGCGGAACTGGTCGCGTTCAGCCGGCGTCTGGGTCCATTGGAAATCCACAGCCGGTTTGAGAATACGTTGACCGCGCACCGCGAGGTCTTCTGCGTCGGCAACGTCGAGCGGGACGGCATGAAAGCCTCGTTCAATCGAGGGGTCGAGCAGTGGCATGCCGATAGTTCGTACCGTGAAACGCCGAGCGACGCGTCGCTGTTTTACGCCGAAATCGTGCCCGACGAGGGGGGCGATACGTTGTTCGCCGATGCAACCGCGGCATGGCGTGCGTTGGACCCGAAGACGCGGGCGCGAATTGAAGGATTGTACGGCGTGCACTCGCTGGAAACGCTGCGGCAATGGGGGGTGCGGCACAATCCGGAACGCGGACAGAACATCGACAATCAGGCGGCGGAGTTTCCTCCGGTGCGACAGCCACTGGTGCGACAGCATCCGGTGACCGGTGCGAAGTCGTTATATGTCTGTCCCGCCGTGATCAGTCACGTCGAAGGACTCGACGCGGCGGAGGGCGCCGCGCTGATCGAAACGTTGATCGCGCATGTGACGCAGCCGCGATTTGTCTATGCGCACCGTTGGCATAAGGGCGACCTGGTCATGTGGGACAACCGCGCGGTGCTGCATACCGCGAGTTTGTTCGATCACACGCGGTATCAACGGCTGATGTATCGTACGACGGTCGCGGGAGGCGCGCCGGCGCTGTCGGATTAGCCAAACGCACCGACGTCGTGGGTGATCGCGGTGGCGATTTCCCGCACCATGTCGAACAGGCGGCGCATTGGTGCGAAAATCTCCCGATGTTCACGGGCATAGGCGGCGGTCGCGCGTGGCGGTGCGGGTTCGCCGTAATCGCAATCGGCGGCGGGATCCGGCGCGGCGGGGAAAATCTCCGCCAGTAATTGCAGCGACGCATCGATGTCCAGGCGCAGGATCGCGGCTTCCAGCACGTGCCGTGTCACGCCGTGGCGCGGCGAAAAGTCCGAGATTTCCGTCGCCAACAGCCAGATTCGATGGATCAGCGCCAGTCGCAGCGCGTGCAACAGGATTTCTCGTGTCGCCATGTGCGGCGCGTCCGGCCACGCCACCCGCAACGCCAGATGATCGGCGGAGATACGGCGGAACATCGACTGCGCGGCAGCCCAGATGTCCAGCCGTTCCAGCGCGCGCGCCACCGACACCAGGGCTTCCCGACGGCCGGGCAAATGCGTGAGCGCGGCGCGGTCGAGCCAGGTGCCCGGGTCCAGTGTCGCGATCACCGCGCGCAGCACGCCGATATGCGAGTGCGCCAGGCCGTGCGATGCCAGGTCCAGCGCGCGGTGGAAGCGCCGGCTGTTTTGCCGCATGTCAGCGAAGGTTTCCGGATGCCGAGCGGCCGCCGCCCCCAGACCTTGCAGCGTATTCGCGCACCAGCCGAGTTGTTGCAGGATCGCATTGTTCGGAATGGCGCGCAGCTCACGTGGATGACGGATGCGCGCCGCCGTCGCCACGCCGTCCGCCTGCCGCGCGGCCGGCCTTGAACCGGTGCGATCGAGCAATGCCGGGCCGAAGGCACCCAAAAGCGAGCCGTAGCCTGTGTCCTCGACGAGGGCTTCCATCCCGGATCGGACCGTGGCGAAAAAATCGGCGGAGAAATCGGGGGCGGCGTAGACCGGGTCCTCGATCGGACCGGCGGCGGGGTGATAGGTTTGCTCGGCGATGCGGGTGATCGTGGCGGAGGCCAGTTCCGGTGTGCCGAACAGCAAATAACCGTCGCCCCCCTGGAACGCGCTTTCCTCCCGCACCGCGAGGCCGGCGCGATTCAATGCCTGACGCGACGCGGTCGGCGACAGGTATTTAAGACGATCCGATAGCGAACCGGGATGCGCGCCGCGGCCGATGCTTTCGCCGTGCGTATCGAACAAGATGACCTCGACGCCGGAAACCCCGTGCTTCGCCAGTGTCTCGCCAATCTTCAGGCGCAGGCGTTCGATCAGGTAACTGGCGGCGAGTTGCCCGACGTAGCGGCCGGAGTCGGAGTAACCGAATTGCAGCGCCAGACGTCCGGTTGTCTTGAGATACGCACGGTAATGTGGGCTGCGCAGCGCCTCATCCAGCACCGCCGCGCCCTGCTCCAGCGCCGAAGCGGTTTCGAACAGCGGGCTGATCTCGATCTGCTTTTCGATGCCGAACAGTTTCGCCAGCCACAGCGCGGCGAGCAGCGTGTAACCGGTTTCCGTCTCGGCGATCAGGAAACGCACCGGGACCGAGCCATCGACGTGTTTGACGATCTGCGCGACCGTCATCATCAGTTTCGCGGCGGACGCCTGCTCGGAAATCAGCGCGCCGAAGTCGACGGGAATGGGCTGGACCGAGTCCAGCGCGGCGTTGATCGCGGCGAACAAGGCGCGGTGATGCGACGGGTCCTCGGGCGGATCGGCGATGCCCAGACGCTGGCGGATGACGTTGTGTAATTGCGCGGCATTCAGGCGGGTATGCGTGTGCGCCAGAGCCAGGCCGTGCGACACGAGGCCGGCCCGCGCCACGGTCAGTTTCAGTTTTTCCGCGTCATCGGCGACGGCGATCGCGGCGTCGAACAACGGCAGCAACGGCTCGGGCGAGGTCATCGCCGCATCGCGCCCACCGACCAGCGCCTGTGCGAAAGCGGCGACTTTCGGGGGATCCTGCGAGGCGGGACAGGATTCGATCTGATGTGTCGTCGCGTCCAATGCCAGTTTCACGCGCGCGGCCAAAGGTTCCGCCGCGGCGACCTGCGTGTGCAACCGGGCGAGTTGCAGCCGTTTCATCTCCAATCGCAGTCGCAGCGTATCCCACCAGCCGATATCCGTGCGGCCGTCGGTATCGTAACCGACCCAGGTTGAAAGGATGACCGGTCGCGGCGTGAGTTCGGTCCAGCGATCGGGCCAGGCGGAGCGGGCGACCTCGATCAACGCGGTGTTGAAACGATCGATCGCGTCGCGGCCATTGGCGATCGCGGCGGCCGATTGGGCGAATTCCTCTTGCAACGTGATCGGCGGCGGGCGGTGCGACTGGAATGTCGGGCCAGGACGGCCGCTGGCCTGCTCGGCGAGAGCATGACCGATTTCGGGCGGCAGCGAGAATGTCGGATGCGCGGTAAATACGGCGGCGAAACGGGCCCGTTCGACCAGCGCGCGATACTCGGCCCAACGCACGGGGGAATCGTTGGGGTCCGGACGCAACAACGTTTGCGCGAGACGGGCGAGCACGGCGTCGTTTTGTTGCTGATCCACACCGCCGACATAGGCGGCGATTCGTTCCGCTCGGGCGGCGAACGCGGCATCGCGCAGGTGGCGAATCAGGGCGGCGATCGCGTCCTCGGTCAGACCGCCCTGGTCCATGCGTCGCGTGATGGCGAGGGAGATCAGCAGGACGGGGTTACCGAATGGATCTTCCTCAACCCTGGAGCCCAGTCGAGCGGTCAGGTCCAGCAATTCCTGGGCGAGGAGGGCGGCCGGGTCCGGCGGCGGGACATCTGGCATGAAGGGAGAATGGCAAGGTTTGTGCGACGCAGCAAGAGGGGTTCCTCAGGCCGGAACCGCCTCCATCGCCCGTACGCATCGCGCCATCGCACCGGTTGGAGAGATGCTGATCGGAATATCGCCCTGGCGACACGCATCGACCGCGTAACGGCATCGCGCGGCGAAGGCGCAGCCAGGCGGAAGTTGCGCCAGGTTGGGCGGCGTGCCTGGAATAGTCTCGAGTTTCGTGCCGCGCATGCCGCCATGCACCGTCGAGTGCAACAAGCCTTCCGTGTAAGGATGCCGCGGCGTGCGAATGATCTCTCGCGCCGTTCCAACTTCGACGAAACGGCCCGCGTACATCACCGCGATGCGATCGGAAATTTCCGCCGCCGCGCCGACGTCGTGAGTCACGAACACGATCGCCATGCCCAGTTCCTGCTGGAGTTGGCGTAGCAGCAAAAGGATCTGGATTTGCACGGTGACGTCCAGCGCGGTGGTAGGCTCGTCGGCCAGCAACACGGCGGGGGAACACGCCAACGCCAGAGCGATCATCGCGCGTTGCCGCATCCCGCCCGACATTTCATGCGGGAAATTTTTCAGGCGTCGCGCGGCGGAGGGGATTTTGACCTGTTCCAGCAAGTCCAGAGCGCGCTTCATCGCGGTCCGGTGATCGACACGCTCATGCTGGATGATGGTTTCGGCGATTTGTTCGCCGATTGTATAGACCGGATCGAGCGCGGCCATCGGCTCCTGGAAGATCATGGACAGCGCGCCACCGCGCAATTTCGCCAGCGCCGCGGCGGGGAGTCCCAGGATCTCCTTGCCGTTCAACCAAACTTTGCCGGTGGTCTGGGCGTATTCCGGCAGCAAGCCCATCAGCGCTTTCAGGCTGACGCTTTTGCCGGACCCGGACTCGCCCAGAATGGTCAGGGTTTCGCCGGCCCGCAGCGCGAAGGACGCGCCGTTGACCGCGGCGACATCGGTGCCGCGGCGGCGAAAACGCACGGTCAGGTCTTCGACTTCCAGAACCGGCGGAGGGATCGTCGCGCTGTCAGGCATGATGGGTTCCGGTCGCTCGTTGCGCTTCCGGCAGGTGGCAGGCGACCAGATGCGGATGCATTTCGTCAAACTCGCCGTGCAANNCGAAACCGGCAGCCGGAGGGCGGGTTGATCGGATTGGGCGGATCGCCGGTCAGCGGCATTTCCGTCGTGCGCCGGTCCGGATCGAGCGTCGGTTTCGATGCGAACAGCGCGCGTGTGTAAGGATGGCGTGGATGCCGATAAATTTCCTCGACCGGCCCGGTTTCCACCACGCGGCCGAGATACATCACCATGACCCGGTCGCTCATATACTCGACCACGTTTAAATCGTGGCTGATGAACAGATAGGTGAGATTAAACTTTTCCTTCAGTTCCCCAAGAAGGTTTAACACCTGCGCCTCGACCGACTTGTCC
>PLSZ01000131.1:202-12256 GCA_003164305.1 Acetobacteraceae bacterium | reverse complement strand
GCCGTAAGTGCCACAGAATCAACGTTGGCTTCAGCCCCTGCGGTATGCTTTTCAAGCGTTTCACCCAAGAGCAGGCCTTTTTCCGCAGCCTGTTTAGCCCCTGCTGAGTTTCTTTCCCGATCCAGGATCGAATCCAGCCTTTTTCCGTAGCCTCCTCGGCCCGTACGTCAACGGCGGATTCAGGTCTCGCCTTTAGCAGCTACAGAGCCCACAGCTTCACGCCGACTGCGCAATCGTGTACTCCCGCGTATACCCGGCCGGCTCCGCGTGAATCCTCACCTGCAGTTCTCCAGTCGAATCGCACGTGTGCTCCTCCCGAATCCGCAGGTCGCCCGGATTGTCCAGCAGCTCCACCGGCACCGAAGCCAGGTCGGGATGCTGCTGCAACCTGGGATCGAACGGAAACAGGATCTGGTCCCAGTTGGCGATCTCACCCTTGGGCTGCATGTTCTCGTCGAGCTGCGAGCACTCCAGATAGCGAAAGTGCCCGATGTTGTGCGCCGGCTGGTAGATCCGCTCGATGCGCAGCGGCGGCTCGTCGGGCGCCGGCAACTGCACCCCGCGCGGAAAAATCAGGTCGAAGAAGATCGTTCCGCCATGGTCCGTCTCCCGCCAGATGCCGAAGTTGCGATTGAACTGGTCCTGCACATCGTCGGGCAGCAGCCCCGGCAGGTCGCCTGTCAGCACGGCTGCCCGGATCGCCAGCCCGATCGCGCTGGCCGACCGCATATAAGCCGACCGCCGCACCTTGCGCCCAAAGCTCTCCCGCAGAATGCGCGCCACCGGCGGCAGCTCCGCCGCGCCCCCCGTGACATACAGCGTGTCCAGCGGCCGCTCCGAGTGCGCTGCCAGCAGCCTGTCGATCACGCCGCGGGTCTGCTCAATCAGCGGCCTGCACCGCTCGTAGTAGTCGTCCACCGGGATCGTCACCTGCTCCCACCCTGCGCGCACCCGTTCCAGATCGATGGTCACCTTGCGCGTGTTGGGGTTGAGCGTCTCCTTCTTCTCGCGGCACTCCTCCAGCAGCCTATAGCGCTCTTGCGGCCTGAGCTTTACCTGTTCGCCCAGTGTTTCCGAGAGCGATTCCAGAACCAGCGCTGCCAGAATCTCGTCGAAGTCGTCCCCGCCCAGCGAAGGAATCCCGTCGGAAGCTTCAACCGTATGTTCCGTCTCACCCAGCGTCACCAGCGAAACGTCGAATGTCCCCCCGCCCAGGTCGTAGACCACCAGCCCGCTGCCCACCCGGCTCTTGCGCTCGGTGCTATTGCGGTGGGCAAACTCAATGGCCGCCGCCGAGGGCTCATTCAGCAGCCCCAGCACTGTAAACCCCGCCGTCTGCGCCGCTTCCTCCGTTAGAAAGCGTTGGTTACTGTTGGCATTGGCCGGAACCCCGAGCATCACATCGAACCGCTCCTCTGAATCCGCGCCCGGGTCCGCCCCAACATTCGAGTGCTGAATCAGTTGCATCTTCAGCGCCATCATCATCTCGGCCATCAGCTCGCGCAGCGGGATCTGCTGCCCAGCCACGGACACCAGCGTATGCGGGTTGGCCGAGCGCAGATACCGCTTCAGCGATCGCAGCACCGTCCAGTTCTCGTCCTCCTGCGCAGCGATCGCCTCCCACCCATAGAGCCGTGCCTCGCCGTTGACCGCCGCCACCGGAGGAAACCAGTCGTGCGCCTGCCCATCCGGCGACTCGAAAGTGACCAGGGGAAAGTTGCCACGGTCGACCAGCGCCACCACCACACGGGTTGTTCCAAAATCGATTCCAAGTCGCATATCTGTACAGTTTACTGAATTCGCTCTTTGCGCGTCGCCGGCCCCTGGGTCGGACGCGAAGGGAACCGGTCAACTACTTCCGGTCCTTCCGGCCTCGGCGCCCGAAATCCATGCGGATGCCGCGTTTCCTCCTGAAGCATTCCCCCGTGCCGCCGATGACAACGGAAGGGAGATGGACGGAAAACAAACCATTCCTTTGCTGCGAAAGGACTTTGTGCCCATGCACCCAACGAAATCGCGAGGAACTTCACCGTGAAGAACCTGTCCCGGATGTCGCTCGTAAAGAGGATCTCGTTGTTTCAGATCGTTGTGATTTTGTTGGTGATGGGCGCATTCACCCTCGTCCTCTCATCTTTGATCACCAGGCGAATCGAGGAACGCACGGAGAATAACCTCAAAGAGCAAGTCGCCCTGCTCGTCAGCATGATGTCCACATATGACTCCGTACTGGCTCAAAATGCCACCGTGCTCAATGGCGTCTTCCGCGCCGGTTTCCCAGGGGATTTCACGCTCGATTCCGCCACTCTTTCGAATGCCGGCGGCCGTCAGGTCCCGCTCCTCAAGGCGGGCTCCGCAAGCGTCAATGACGACACCGAGATCGTAGACCGCTTCCATCGGACTGCCCGGGCCGACTGCACCGTTTTTGTTCGCTCCGGCGACGACTTCGTCCGCGTGTCCACATCCATCCTCGACGGCAACGGTAACCGCATCGTCGGCACCCTTCTCGACCGCGCGCATCCCGCTTATTCATCCTTGATCGCGGGGCAAAGCTTCACCGGCAAGGCAACCATCGGGGAACGGGACTACATGACGTCCTATGTGCCCATCCAGGATGCCCAGGGAAAGACCGTGGCGGCCCTTGCGGTCATGGTAGACTTCACCGCCGGACTCAAGGCGCTTGCAGACCGGATTGTCAAGATCGAGATCGGAAAGACCGGCTACATCTATGCAATGGATGCCAAACCCGGCAACGAGCAAGGCACCCTCCGCATTCATCCCACGCTGACTGGCAAGAACATTATCCGCAGCAAAGACGCACATGGAGTCGAGTTCTTCCGCGACATGATCGAACGCAAGCAGGGCGTCATGCGCTACTGGTGGATCAATCGGGCCTTGGGCGAAACCAGGGCGCGCGAGAAAATCGTCGCCTTCGACTACCTCAGGGAGTGGGACTGGGTTTTCGTGGCCGGCTCCTACCGCGATGAGTTGAACACCGAAGGCCTGTTTCTGCGCAATGCCATGCTCACGGCCACCCTGCTGGTCACCCTGGTGCTGGTTTCCATGTTTGTCGTCATGCTCCGCCGCTGGGTCTCGCACCCGTTGCAGAAAGCGCTGCGGATGACGAAACTGATGGCTGCCGGCGACTTCCGGGAAATCGACACAATCCGCATGGATGAACAGGAAACAGAGAACGAAGTCGCGCAGTTGGAGCAGGGAATCAACGCCATGGCGCAATCCCTGTGCGGCCTTCTGGCCAAGGTGCGCGACGCCGCGGCCCAACTCACCGATGCCAGCCAGGTCATTGCGGCAAGCGCCAGGCGATCGTCGGAAACCTCCGAGAATCAGTCCGGCAAAACTACCCAGGTAGCCACGGCCATGCTTGAAATGTCGGCCACCGTGGAAGAAGTGAGCAAGAACTCCAGGGAAGCGGCGGAAGCGGCGCGGACTGCCGCCAGCACCGCGCGCGACGGCGGCAAGGTGGTCGGCGAGGCGCTCTCGGCTATGAGCCAGATCGCGGCCTCAACCGATAACGTCTCTGCCAGAATCGCCGAACTCGGCCAGAGTTCAAGCCAGATTGGCGCCATCGCCTCCGTCATCTCCGAAATTGCCGGCCAAACCAACCTGCTGGCCCTCAACGCCGCCATCGAAGCCGCGCGCGCGGGTCAACATGGCAAGGGCTTCGCCGTGGTCGCGGATGAGGTGCGCACGCTGGCGGAAACCAGCGAAAAGAGTGCCCGCGATATCCAGGAACTGATCGTGCAGATCCAGCGCGACGTCAAAGTGATCGCCGAGGGGATCCAGAACTCCTCCGCCGCGGCGCGCGAGGAAATGGTGAAGGGAAAGAAGACCATCGATGGGCTGGATCAGGTACGCGGCGAGATGGCGGAGGTGATCGCCGGCAGTCGCGAGATCGCCCGCGGCGCCGAGGAGTCCAACGTCGCCGCCAGGGAAGCACAGAAGGGCGCGGAGGTGATCGCCGCGGCGGCGCAGGAGCAGGGCTCCGCCTGCGAGGAAACCCGAAAAACCGTCGAGCAGCAAACCCAGGCACTGACCCAGAGCGAGCAGACGGCGCAGGAACTATCGGAACTGGCGGAGGAACTGAAGAACTCCACCGATATCGCCAAAAGCGCTGAGGAAGTGGCTTCGGCGGCCGAGGAACTGTCGAGCGCGGTCGAGGAGATCAACCGCGCCGCGGCCCAGATCACCACGGCGTTGGACCAGATCAGCAGGGGCGCGCAGCAACAAAGCGCCGCCAGTCAGGAATCGGCCGCCGCCATCGCGCAGATCGAAAAAGGCGCCCAGACAAGTCAGACACTCGCTCAGGCGGGGTTGGAAAAGGGCCAGGCGATCAGCGATCTGTTGGGTGTCAATAAGGTGGCGGTCGATGAACTGGTCGAGGGAGTGACGCTGTCGGTGGAGGCCGGGCGCAAGAGCCGCGAGCAGATCATCGGGCTGGAACAGATCAGCCGCCGCATCGACAAAATCGTCGATGCCATCAACACCGTGTCGATCCAGACCAACATGCTGGCGGTCAATGGCTCGGTCGAGGCGGCGCGCGCCGGCGAGTTCGGCAAGGGCTTCGCCGTGGTGTCCACCGACATCCGCAACCTCGCCCGCGAGTCCGCCGAGAACGCCGACCGGATCAAGGACACGGTGAAGGCGATCCAGGACCAGATTGTCTCGGTGCGCGGCGATCTGGCGGAAATCGTCGAGGCCAGTGTCGTCGAGGTGGAGAAGAACCGGCAGATCGCCAGTAGTCTCGAGACGGTGGCGAAGGACATGGCGGTCGTGCTCGCCGGCAACAAGGAAATCCTGGCCGGCAGCGAGGAGATCCTGCGGGTCACCAAGGAGGTCCAGACCGGTGTCGAGCAGGTCGCCGCCGCCGCGCAGGAAGCAGGGCAGGCCACGGCCGAGGCGACCGACGCGGCCAAGGAGCAGGCGAAGGGCACCGTGGAACTGGCTTCCGCGATCGAAGAGATCGCCTCGTTGGCCGACGAACTGCAGGCCGCCGCGTAATGGCCCGGTCGCGGGTTCAACACCAGCGGGCAACACCAGCGGAAGGCAGTGCGATGTCCGATGTCAGCAGCGTCACGACGGGAGAGGTCGTCGCCGAAAGCGGCGGCCTCATCGGCCCCGCTGGTCAGACCGGCGACGAAACAACGGGCGACGCCCGGCAGTTCGTGATTTTTCATGTGAAGGACGAAATGTTCGCGGTGCCGCTGGCCGAGGTGAAGGAAATCATCCGCATGCCGGGCGTGGTACGGATGCCGTTGAGTCCGGCTTCTCTTGAAGGGCTGGCGAACCTGCGAGGCACCGTGTTGCCGGTCGTCAATCTGCGCAGCGTGTTCAGCTTCGAGCAGGTCGGCCACGACGACGCCACCCGCGTGGTGGTGCTCGACCAGGGCCGTCCGATCGGGCTGGTGGTCGATCGCATGGCCAATGTGGTGACCGTCGAGGCCGCCGACATCGAGGCCGCCGATACGATCCAGTCCACCGTCGATACCAAAGTCGTCACTGGCATGATCAAAGGCCACGCGGGTGCCTCGATGGTGATGATCCTGGACGCCGCCAACCTCATAAAGCGCGAGTTTCGCGATTTCGGCGGCAAGACCGACACCGATCGTGGCACGGCGCTGGCCGGCCAGCACACCGAAGCCGCCGCCGCGAAGCCGGCCGAGGGCACCATCGACGAGAACCAGTTGGTCAGCTTCGAGGTGGCGGGTCAGGAATACGCCTTCCCCATCGAGGAAGTGCAGGAAATCGTGCAATTGCCCGAGCACATCACCGAGGTTCCCAATACCGCCGCGCATGTCCTCGGCGTCATCACGCTGCGCAATCGCCTGCTGCCGCTGGTCAGCCTGCGCGAGATGTTCGGTCTGCCGCCGGCCGAGGTGCGTGAGGCCAACAAAGTCGTGGTGGTATCACTGGGCGACAGCCTGGGCACTTCGGTCGGCGTCGTGATGGACAGCATCAAGGAGGTGCTGCGCGTTGGCCGCTCGGCGATCGACGCCATGCCGTCGTTACTGAGTCAGAACCGTTCGCTGGACGATATCCAATCGATCTGCCGGCTGGATGACGGCAAGCGCCTCGTCTCCATTCTGTCCTCCGGTCAGATGTTCAACGTGACCGAGGTACGTAAGTTGATTGGCGAAACCGAGGAAGGCGAAGCGATGGCGAACGAAAAGGCGGCCGTCGCGGCCGGCGAGAACGACGACGAGGAGCAGTTCGTCGTGTTTCGCCTGATGAATGAGGAATACGGCGTGCCCATCGACTCGGTCCAGGAGATCGTCCGCGTGCCGGATGAACTCACCCGCGTCCCCAGGACCCCGGCGTTCATCGAGGGCGTGATCAACCTGCGCGGCAGCGTGCTGCCCGTGGTGGATCAGCGGCGGCGCTTCGGCCTGGAGGGCATCGAGCGAAACGATCGCCAGCGCATCATGGTGTTTACCATCGCCGGCGTGCGAACCGGATTCATCGTCGACTCGGTCTCCGAGGTGATGCGCATCGGTGCCCGCTTCATCGACGGGGCGCCAAAGCTTTCCGCCGAACAGCAAAAGTTGATCCGCCGTGTCGCCAACCTTGAAACGCAAAAGCGAATGATTCTTTTGCTGGACGTGAATCAGCTGCTCAACGTGATGGAACTTGACGCACTGAAGGACGGCGGGGGCTGAAGGCCGTGACGCCGGCCCCATGGCGACGCCCGGCATCAGACGAGTCGGCTGTCGCACTGACCCCTTATCGTCATCCCCCTCCCCCGACTTGTTCGGGGGATGACGATAAGGGGGGATCGTTACCCGAAGCGAAAATTTCTGTGTGTTGCCTCAGTGTCCGTCCGGAATCAGGCAATGGTAATTCCGGTCGCATCGGTATTTCCCCGGATCGGAACACGGTCCGAAAGCATTTGCGTGAATCCGCGTTCATCCCTTTCTTATCCGCGATAAATTCCTTTGGCGGTTCAAACGCCAGAGATTGGCCGGCGAAAAGAATCTTAGCGCGGATAAGAAAGCGGATGAACGCGGATTCACGCAGATGGGCAAACGCGGTTAGAACCGTTCCCAATCCGACTCAACACATCATTGCCTTATCATTTGTTTCCGGACAGACACCAAGACCGGTGGTCAGTTTCGGACCGGGCAGAGCCGTAACGACATGATTAAGCTGCTGATCGTCGAGGATTCGGCATTGATGCGCCGCCATCTCGCTCAATTGTTCGAGCCGGAGCGGGACTTCGAGACGCTGGCGGTCCGCAATGGCGTGGAAGCGTTGCGGGCGCTCGAGGAATTCGATCCCGACGTGATCACGCTGGACATCAACATGCCCGAGATGGACGGCCTGACCTGCCTCTCCCGCATCATGGTGCAGCGGCCCAAACCGGTGGTGATGGTGTCCTCGCTGACCGAGCAAGGCGCCGAGGCGACGTTCGAGGCGCTCCAGCTTGGCGCCGTCGACTTCGTCCACAAGCCGGACGGCACCATGTCGCGGGATATCATCCGGATCGAGCGCGAACTGATCCTGAAGGTTCGCGCCGCGGCGACCGCGACGGTGCGGCGGTCGCGCGGGCTGCGATCGCGGCTGGTGGAACGTCGTCCGATCCGTACCGCGAGAGCCGAGCCGGCGATGGCCCCGCTGCCGCGCGACAGACTGGGGATCGTTCTGGTTGGCGTGTCCACCGGCGGCCCCGGCACTCTCGAGGAAATACTGCCGCGACTTCCGGCCGATTTTCCATGGCCGGTGGTGATCGCCCAGCATATGCCGAGCAGCTTCACCGGGGTCTTCGCCCGCCGGTTGGCGACGCTATGCCATGTGCCGGTGACCGAGGTAACGCGCCAGACCGTGCTCGAGGGCGGCACTGTGTACATCGCGCGGGGTGACGCGGACCTGGTCTTCACCAAGACCGTTCTCGGTGTGATGGCGCTGCCGGCGCCGGCGAGCGCGCACCATCTGTGGCACCCCAGCGTGACCCGCATGGTGGAAAGCGCGATGAACGCGATGCCGCCCGAGCGGCTGGTCGGTGTGCAACTGACCGGCATGGGCGATGACGGCGCCAAGGCGATGGCGAACCTGCGCGGCCGCGGCGGCCGCACGATCGCCCAGGATGAGGCCACGTCGGTGGTATTTGGCATGCCGGGTGAGCTTGTCCGCCTGCGGGGCGCCGACGCCGTTCTGCCGGCCCATGCCATTTCCAACCAACTGGTGTCGTGGCTGGCTCCCGTCGCGGCGGCGCGAGCAACCGCGGAGGCCCGCCGTGGCGCTCGTTAGGCGTAACGTTGTCGCGACCGCCGACGATGTCCCGCCTGACCGGGACGACTGGATCGCCGATCTGACGTCAGGCGACGCGTCGATCCGGCGGCGGGCGGCGCGGGCGCTGTCGCGAATGCCGGATGCCGTGCCGGTGTTGTGCACCCATCTTGCGAACGAGCCAGGCCTCAGCGTTCGCAGCATCATCCTGACCGGATTGATCGTTCACAGGTCGGCCGCCGTGGTGAACGGCCTGTTGCCGCTGCTCGCCAGCGAAGACGCCAATTTGCGGAACAGCGCGATCGAGGCGCTGCAACAAATGCCGGATGAGGTGGCGCCCCATGTGGAATCGATGCTGGCGCATCCGGACAGCGACGTTCGCATATTCGCCGTCGATGTGCTGGCCGCGCTGGCGCACCCGATGGTGCCGGAATGGCTGCGCCGCGTCGTGACCAATGACCCGCACGTAAACGTCTGCGCCGCCGCGCTCGATGCCCTCGCTGAGGCGGGGGAGCCGGACGTGATACCGGCGCTGCAGGGGCTGGCGGAACGGTTTTCGGACGTGGCGTTCATCCGGTTCGCCGTCGATGCCGCCATTCGGCGCATCCGCGGCCGCTGACGACATGACAATGCCCGTGGCGCAGACGGAAACGGTCATCTCCGATGAGGAATTCGCCAAATTCCGCGAATTCTTTTACCGGAAAACCGGTATCATGTTCGATGCGCAGAAGAAATACTTCGCCGGCCGGCGCATCATCGACCGCATGGACAAACTGGGCTGCGCGACGTTCCGCGAGTATTTCGCGACCATTCGCTTCGAAGCCTCCGGCGACGAAATGCAGCGCCTCGTCAACCAGATGACGGTGAACGAAACCTATTTCTTCCGCGAGGACTATCAATTGAAGGCATTGGTCGCGGGCATTCTGCCCGAACTCGCGGCGGGCCGGAACGATGGCAGGCCGATCCGACTCTGGTCGGTGCCGTGCTCGTCGGGCGAGGAGCCCTACTCCCTCGCCATCTACATCCTGGAACACTGGCCCGACGCGGATCGCCATGACATCGAGATCCTCGGTTCGGACATCGACTCCGCGATCCTGGCCGAGGCCGCCACCGGCGTTTATGGCGAGCGGTCGCTGCAACGGCTGCCTCCGGAGTTGATCAGGAGGTATTTCAGCCGCGTGAAGGACCGCGGCTACCGGATTTCCGAGGATCTCCGCCGCTCCATCGATTTCTCCCAGGGCAATGTCGTCGATCCTCAGTTCATGCGCCGGTTCCGCGACGTCGATGTGATCTTTTGCCGGAACATGCTGATCTATTTCGACGACCGCTCGCGGCGCGAAACGATCGAGGCGATGTACGATTGCCTGTCGCCCGGCGGCTATATTTGCCTCGGCCACTCGGAAAGCATGAGCCGCATATCGTCGCTGTTCCAACCGCGGAAACATGCCGATTCCATCGTCTATCAGAAGCCTTCGCGGTGATGGATATGATCACGGTACCAAAACGCAATCCACGCGTCCTCGTCGTCGAGGATGGCATCACCATGCGCATGTTCTACCGCGACGTCCTGGAAGGGGCCGGTTTCGAGGTGGAGGAAGCCGTCAATGGCCTGGAGGGCGTCGAACGGGCCATGACCGGATCGTTCGACCTGCTGGTGGTGGACATCAACATGCCAAAGATGGACGGCTATCAGGTCATCCGGACGGTGCGCGAGGACCCGGCTTTGTGGCGTGTCCCGGTCATCACCATCAGCACCGAGGACAAGGAGCAGGATGCCCTGAAAGCCTACGACGCGGGCGCCAACTTTTACATGACGAAGCCGGTCCGGCCGAAAGACCTCGAGGAAATGGCGCGGCTGCTGGCCGGGACGGCGATCCGATGACGACGCTGCTGGAACGCTTCATCCCGGAAGCGCGGGAACACCTGGAAAACGCCGCCGCCGGCCTGTTGAAGCTTGAACGCGATCCGTCGGACGAGGCGCTGGTCAATGAGGTGTTCCGCTCCGTCCACACGTTGAAGGGAGCGTCCGGCCTGTTCGACGTGCCGGGCCTCACCCGCTTGCTGCATGCCGGCGAGGACTTGCTTGGCGCGGTCCGCGCGAGCGTGGTCACGCTGGACCCTCCGATGGCCGATGCGTTGCTCGACGCGCTCGACCGGGTATCCGCGTGGGTCGATGAACTGCAACGGCACGGCCGGCTGCCCGATGATGCCGACGGGGCGTCGGTGGACCTGTCCAGGCGCCTGCGCGCATTCATTCCGCACGCCGATGAAATCGTGACCGCCGGCGCGCTCGCCACCCCCGCGGCGCGCGCCGATTGGCTGGCCGAACTGCCCGAGGCGGACCGTCTGACGGCGTTCGCCGAGACCCTGGCGGGCGGCCCCGCCTTGCTCGCGGTGTCCTATGTGCCGGATGACGGATGCTTCTATCGCGGCGAGGACCCGTTCAACCTGTTTCCACGACTTCCCGGTCTCAGGTCCTTGCAGATCTTCCGCCGCGAGCCGTTCGTGCCGCTGGCCGAGACCGATCCGTTCCAAAGCGCCCTGGCATTCCGTGCTCTGGTCGCCCAACCGCGGGCAGCGGTCGAGCACCTGTTCCGCTATGTCATCGAGCAGGTGGTCATCGTCGCCGTGCCGCCTGAGGCGCTGGTCCTGCCGGTTGGGGATTTGGTGAACCCAGGGGCGCTTCCGCATTTCGACGGCGACGCCAAACGACGGCTGGCCGCGCGGGACTTCTCCGGCTTGCGCATCGCGGTCGCGGCGTTGCTCGAGCAGACCGATGCGCGTCTTTGGGTCGCGTCGGCATTGCGCTGGCTCGACGCGATCCTCGCCGCCCAGCTGCCCAATCCCATCTGGGCTTCGGCGATGATCACCGCCATCGCCGAGGTCAACGCCGCTCCCGCCGGTGAAGCGAAAGCACCGGGCCTCTTCGCGCCGAAGCCTGAAGACCTCGCGCCGCCGGCGGACGCCCCGGACAGGCCGATGGCGGCACGCGTTCTGGCCGAACAGATGCGTATCGTCGCGATGCCGGGCGACCCCGAGGTGCTCCAGCGCCGCATGGCGGCAGTGGAGGCCACGGTGGGCAGTCTGCTGTCGAGTTTGGGCTGGTCGGTCCGTGATGGCGAACTGGCCGCCGCGACCGCCGAGGCGGCCGGCGGAATGCCCGAGAAGCTAAGGGAACTGATCACCGGATTGCAGGTGCGGGCGGAGCGCGCCGCCGATGGCCCAGAGGCCGTTCCGGCGTCGATGGCGCCGCTGCTGGCGACCAGCGCGACAGCGGACCCCGGCCAGCCGGCGGCCGGAGATGCCGCGCAGGTCGCTCACGTGCTCAAAGTGGATCAGGCGAAAGTCGATGCGTTGATGAATCTGATCGCCGAACTCGTGGTGTCCAAGAACAGTCTGCCATTCCTGGCGAAGCGGGCTGAGGACGTCTACGGCTCACGCGAGATGAGCCGCGAAATCAAGGACCAATATGCCATCATTGACCGCCTCGCGCAGGAAATGCAGCGCGCGATCATGGATGTGCGGATGTTGCCGGTTTCGGAGGTGTTCCAACGCTTCCCGCGGCTGGTCCGAGATCTCTCGCGCAAGCTGGACAAGCAGATCGAGCTCAGAATCGTTGGCGAGGACACCGCCGCCGATAAGACCATCATCGAATCGCTTGGCGATCCGCTGATCCATTTGGTCCGCAACGCCATCGATCACGGCATCGAAACGCCGGAGCAGCGGGTGGACGCCGGCAAGCCGGAAGCGGCGATGGTCCAGCTCAAGGCGTTTCAGGAGGGCGACCAGGTCATCATCGAGGTCTCCGACGACGGC
>PLSZ01000131.1:0-151 GCA_003164305.1 Acetobacteraceae bacterium | reverse complement strand
GATCTGTCCGGCCGCGGTGTCGGCACCGATGTGGTGCGCACGGCCGTTGAAAAGATTAATGGCCAGGTCACGGTGTCTTCCCGCAAGGGCGAGGGCACGCTGGTACGTTTGTCACTGCCGCTCAGCATGGCGGTCGCCAGGGTCATGATGG
>PLSZ01000040.1 GCA_003164305.1 Acetobacteraceae bacterium | reverse complement strand
GACCAAATGGTCGACTACATGCGCTCCCACGCCATCCAGGGTCCCTGGGCCGCCGGAGAGCGCGTGCTGGTGTGCATCGAGGGCGGCGCGAAAGCGACCGCGGTCGTGCGCCACGCCAAACGGTTGGCCGATCAACTCCATGCCCCCTGGATCGCCATCAGCGTGGAGACGTCGCGCAGCCTGCGCGCCGATGGCGCCGATCAGGACAGCGTGGCCGAAGCGTTGCGGCTGGCGGAACGGCTCGGCGCCGAAACGGTGTTGCTCCCGGGCCAGGACATCGCCGACACCATCATCGACTACGCGCGCGCCAACAACGTCACCCACATCATCGTCAGCAAGTCGCAACGCAATCGCTGGTGGCGGCGGTCGTCGTGGTCCGTCACGCAGCAGGTGATCAACCGCGCCGGCGGCATCAACATCCACGTGATCGAAGTGGCGGCGGAAACTCCCAAACCCGAAGCGGCGCGCGACACGACGCCGACGCCCCCCACCGACCTCAAACCCTACGGGATCAGTCTCGTGATGGTGCTGGCGGCGATCCCGGTCGCGTTGGCGCTGCATCTGGTGCTGAACATCTCCAACATCGCGCTGGTGTTCCTGACCGCGATCCTGTTCAGCGCCGTGTGGTTCGGCCGCGGGCCCTCGCTGTTCGCCAGCATGGTCGCCGTGCTGGCCTACAACTTCTTCTTCCTGCCGCCGATCTACACCTTCACCATCGCCGACCCGGAAAACGTCGTCGCGCTGTTCTTCTTCGCCGTGGTCGCGCTGATCGTCAGCGGTCTGGCGGCGCGAGTCCGCGGCGAAGCGGTCGCCGCGCGATCGCGCGCGAAAACCACCGACGATCTGTATCAGTTCAGCCGCAAGCTCGCCGTCGCCGTCACGCTGGACGACCTGCTGTGGGCCACCGCGCATCAGATCGCGATGATGCTGAAGGTTCGCGTCGTGCTGCTGCTGCCCGACGAGGCCAGCAAGGACATCGCGGTGCGCGCCGGCTTCCCGCCCGAGGACATGCTGGAAGACGCCGACCTCGCGGCGGCCAAATGGTCCTGGGAAAAGAACCACGTCGCCGGCCGCGGCTCCGACACGCTGCCCGGCGCGCGCTGGTTGTTTCAGCCGATGCGAACCGGCCGAGGGCCCGTCGGAGTCGTCGGTTTGATCCGTGACGAGCCCGGCTCGCCCCTGAAGCCCGGCCAGCAACGGCTGCTGGACGCGCTGACCGATCAGGCGGCGCTGGCGATCGAGCGCGTGACCCTGGCGCGCGACCTGCATTTGGCGCGTCTGCAGGCGGAAACCGACCGGCTGCGTTCGGCGTTGCTGACCTCCATATCGCATGATTTACGCACGCCGCTGGCGTCCATCCTCGGCTCGGCCACCAGCCTGACGTCGGAAGGCGTCTCGCTGGATGGCCCGACCGAGCAGGCGCTGCTCGCCACGATCGTCGAAGAGTCGTACCGGCTGAACCGCTTCATCGGCAACCTGCTGGACATGACGCGGCTGGAATCCGGCGCGCTGAAGCCGCGTGGCAGCCTGACCGAGTTGTCCGACGTACTGGGCGCCGCCCTGGCGCGCGCGGGGAAGATCCTCGCCCGCCACGAGGTCGATCTGGATGTCGCCGCGGATCTGCCGATGCTCAACCTGGACATGGTGCTGTTCGAGCAGGTGCTGTTCAACCTGCTGGACAACGCCGCCAAATACGCGCCGCCCGGTACGCGCATCCAGATCAAGGCGGCGCGCGACGGCGACCGCGTCGCGCTACGGGTGATCGACGAAGGCGAGGGCATCCCGCCGAAAGACCTGGAGCGGGTGTTCGACAAGTTCTACCGCGCCGGGGGCGACCGCTCCGTCGGCGTCGACCGGCAGCGCGCCGGCACCGGTCTGGGGCTGGCGATCTGCCGGGGCTTTATCGAAGCGATGGATGGGACCATCGTCGCCGCCAACCGCACCGACCGGCCAGGCGCGATCATCACCATCAGCCTGCCCGTGCCGGCCAACGTGCCCCTGCCCGAGGAAGCAACCCCATGAGCGCCGGCGCGATGCGAATCCTGGTGGTCGATGATGAGCCCGCGATCCGCCGCTTCCTGCGCGCCGGCCTCAGCGCCCGAGGCTACATCATCACGGAACTGGAGATGGGGCTGCCGGCGCTCGATGTGGTGCGGCGCAAGGGCACCGATCTGATCGTGCTGGATCTGGGACTGCCGGACATCGACGGGCTGGATGTGATCCGCCGCGTCCGAGCGTCCGGTTCCGCCGTGCCGATCGTCGTGCTGTCGAGCCGCGACAACGAGTCGGGGAAGGTCGAAGCGCTGGATCTCGGCGCCGACGATTACGTGACCAAGCCCTTCGGCATCGACGAGTTGCTGGCGCGGATCCGGGCGGCGCAGCGCCACATGCTGCAACAGCAGGGCGAGCACCCGGTGTTTCGCAGCGGCGACCTGATGGTGGACCTGGTGCGCCGCGTCGTCACCGTGCGCGGGCAGGAGGTGAAGTTCTCGCCACGCGAATACGAGGTGTTGCGCCTGCTGGTGCAGCACGCCGGCAAAGTCCTGACCCATAAGACGATCCTGCGCGAGGTGTGGACCGGCGACACCGACGTGCAGTACCTGCGCATTTACATTCGCGCGTTACGGCAGAAGATCGAGTTGGACCCGGAGCGCCCGACGCACATCCTGACCGAGACCGGCGTCGGCTACCGGCTGCGTGTGGTGGACCCGACGTGACGTGGTCCGGTGCGAGGATGCTGGGCGGTGGGACGATGGCGCGCACCGCGAGTATCACGGGCAGCGGGAGGGTGACGCGATGCCGCGCCGCCTGTATGACGCCCGCCGGCGGACGGACATCCCGCCGCCTGAACGTCACGCAACAGCGGCTGGCCGTCCCGCGTCCGGCCGGAAAATGGTCGTAGGAATGGATATCGCCGACTTCATCGCCGCGGACCGCGTCGCGCTCGATCTTCGCGGCCGCGACAAGACGCAACTGCTCCAGGAACTGGCGAAGCGCGCGGCGGCGTCCGGCGCGGGGGTTCCGGCCGATGTGATCCTGGCGGCGTTGCGCTCGCGGGAGGATCTGGGCTCGACCGGTCTGGGCAAGGGGTTCGCTCTGCCGCACGCGCGGATCGACGGGTTGCCGAAGTTCTTCGGGCTGTTCGCCCGCCTCGCGCGGCCGATCGATTACGATGCGATCGATGGTGGCCCGGTCGATCTGGTGTTCCTGCTGTTGATGCCGGCCAACGCGGGCAATGAGCATGTGGCCGCGTTGGCCGCTGTCTCGCGGCGCTTCCGTGACGTCGATACTGCGTCCCGGTTGCGCAAGGCGGACGCGGCCACGGCGCTTGCCCTGCTGACCGCGCGGTGACCTGATCTGACGAAATTCCTGATGTGATACCAACTGGCGAAGGGAATGACGTACCGGCCACCCGTCCGTCATGCCAGGGCCTGACCC
>PLSZ01000329.1 GCA_003164305.1 Acetobacteraceae bacterium | reverse complement strand
CCGGCGATACCCTGCTTGCGACACCGTGAGTCCACCGTGAGTCGTTCTTACCCCGGCACCTCAGTAATCGCGATCCCCGTCACCCCGCTGCCTCGATCGAACCCAAAAACGATCACGCTGGCCTAACATTACTTCAGCGATGCTCCCCACGCTGACCGCCGCCTCATGCAACCGCATGCCGCGCGGAGACGAACTTTCTCACCACGTCACAAACTCAAGGGGCAAAAATCATGCGTTACGCCGCTCTCGTTCCCGCCTGCGCCGCCGTGCTGCTGGCCGGCTGCACCGAACCCCAACATGTCAACGCCCAGATCGGCGACACGCCGGCGCTGCTCACATCGGCCGACCTGCGCATCGTCACCGATCGGCCGCCGCCGCTTCCCGGCGGTTCGCCGGGCCGGCGCGCCGTCTGCACCGAACCCTCACCCGACGTCGCGAAGGCGCTATCGACCGCGCTGTCGTTGAGCGCCAGCGCCAACGTCTCGAGCACCGCCAGCGGGCAAGGTGCCCTCGACAGTCAGACCGTGGAGCAGGCGATGGAACTCGCCGGCCGGGTCCCCGGCGTGATCGCGCTGCGCGACAGCACCTACCGGCTGTGTGAAGCCTGGGCCAATGGCGCGATCGGTGACAGCGCCTATGCCCTCGCGCTCGGCCGCTATGGCGAGTTGCTGGTGACGCTGATGCTGGGAGAGGACATGATCGCCTCGACCCGGCCGGCACCCGTCACACTCACCGCCAGCCTCAATCCGTCCGGTGGCTCCGGCACTACGCCGGCGCCGAAAGCGGCCGGCGCCGCCGCGACCCAGACCGCGAAGGCGAACCCCGCGGCGGCGGACGTGCCGGTGCGGCTGGCCTCGCTCTCCGGGGGGCCGTTGCTGATCACCGCGACGGACGCGGCCACCGTTACGACGGTTCAGCCCGCGACCCCGCCCGCGACGCCATCGGCCACTCCCACCGCTCCCGCGACACCCGTGGCCGGCAAACCCGCCTCACCGGCGACGTCCACCACGAGTGTAACGACCGCGTCCGATCCCACCGCGGTGGCCCAGGCGCTGGAGGAGATGCAGAAGAATTATCTGACACTGGGCGCGACCGGTCCGGTGATCGCCGCCTGCATCGCTTCGGCCGACGACACGACGCCGGCGCGGGTTGGCAGAGGGGGCTCCAGCAATGAAATGCTGAGCAGCCGTTTCTGTCAGAGTCTGCTGCAAGGCTACCTTGCCGGCCTGCCACGCCCGGCGGCGGCCTCAACACCCGTACGCCGTGTCGCCGCCGTTCACTGACCCCCACCGGCTGAACTGACCCGCGCGCCGCGTAACCCGGCGGCGCGCGGGCGGAGCGATCACCATGCCAACACCATCGATCGTCTGCCTTCTGCTGCTCATCGCGCTGCTTCGGGCCCTGCGCGGTCCCCGGATCGGCGCGCTCGCCGGGCTGTTGCATGCCTGGTGGCTGGCGCCCGCCGGTGTCGTCACCCCGTGCATCGCGCTTGGCATCATCCTTCTCGCCCCGCAAATGCCGGACATGTTCGCGGGCATGGCGGATGGTGCCGATGGACAGGGATGGTGGCGCCTCGGCCGAGGGCTTGGCTGTGCGTCCGGCGTGCTCGGCCTCGCCTCGTGGTACTGGACCCGGGCGGGACTGAACGCCGAAGCCGGTCAGGACGACCGTGACGCGCCCTACGATCCGGCATTGGCCGGAGCCACGCCATTCTGGGATTGGTTTAAGGCCGGCTATCATCAGGCGCCGCGCTGGGCCGCGTTGCCCGCCGCGCTGATGGCCATTTCGCCTCCCGTTCTGGCCTGGCTGCACCCTTCGCTCAACTTGCCTTACCATTTCGGGGCGGCCGCCGTTTCGCTGGCGATATTCCTGGCGAGCGTGCTGCCGTTCACGATTTATCGCCGCGCCAATGTCGCGGCCGCTCTCGTGCCGCTGGCGCTGTGGTTTGTCCTGCTGCTCACGATGCCGGATGGCACGCGCCCGTGGTGGATCGCCATCGCCACGGTGACCGTACTTCTGGTCCTGGCGTATGTCGCGCAACGTCGTGACTGGGTGCCGAAGCACATTCCCAAATGGATATGGCGCTATCCGCCTCTCGGCCTGATCGCCGGAGCACCCCTGGGCTGGCCGGTCGGAATTTTGGTGCTGACCGCCGCCGCGGTGGCCTGCTACGCCTCCGACACGTGGCCGTTGGTCGTGCCGGCATTGTTCCGCGCGCCGTCCGCGGCCATGGTCGCCCTGGGCCTGGTCGCCGGCCCGTTCGCCCTGGGACTGATCGTCGTACGGTCACTCGCGTTTCCCTGGCGCGCATGGGCGGCGCTTCCGGGCGGCCGCACCGCCAAACTGCTCGTTGGCACCGCCGGCTTCGTTTGGCTGGTGTTCGCCACCCCGACCGGCCTCGAGCAACTGTTATCGCCGAAACTCTATGAGATTCACCTGATCGACTCGTCGTTGCCGCTCCCGCCGCTGCCGGGCCTGCGAGAGGCTTTGGCGCGCTGGCGCGACGCGCAAATCAATACCTGCGGGCATCCGCGCGAGGCCCCGTTGCCAGTGATCATCGCCGCCGCCGAGGGTGGCGCCAGCCGCGCCGCCGTGTGGTTCCTCTCCGCCGCCGCCATGCTCGATGACGACAAGCACACCGCCGGGCGGTTCGGTCAGTACTTGTTCGCCATCAGTGGCGTATCCGGCGGCAGTCTGGGGGCGGTTACGTATCTACAGGCCCTGAACGTCGATCGCGCGAACCACGCCAGTCCGTGCCATGGGCCGCGCCCTGACACGATGAGCGCCGGCCTCGGGACCATGGTGACGAGCGATCCCCTTTCGCCCGCGCTCGCCGGCTTCTTCCTCAACGACGCGCTGATGCGGCTACTGCCGCTGCACCGCGTGTGGGGCAACTACAACGACCGAGCGGTCATGCTCGAATACGGCTTCCAGCGGAACTGGGTCGATTGGTGGCCGAAATCTCAGGCCGGGCAAGGCTGGACGACGTCGCGCGAAGGGTTCGTTTCGTTGCGCGAAAGTCTCGGGGACCTCGCGCCGCATTTGTTTCTCAATGGGACGGACGTGGACAACGGACGCCGGTTGATCACCTCGACCGTCAGGTTCGATCCGGCCGATCAGGAATTCCCGCTGGCGGAAGATCTGTTGGGGCGGTTCGGGTTCGACGTGGCCGCGGCGACGGCGGTCACCAATTCGGCGCGCTTTCCGCTGCTCTCGCCGCCCGGCCGGATAGCTGGGCGGCAGGTGATCGACGGCGGCTATTTCGATAATTACGGTAGCCGAACCGCCGACGACCTGGTGCTCGCGATCGAGCGCATCGGCAAAGCGAACGGCTGGAATCTGGTGCCGATCGTCGTCCTGGTCACCAACGACGCCGACACCGCGCAATACGATCTTCCACGATTCGCGGCGTCGTGTCTGCAACCATATCCGTCGTTGCCAGATGCCGACGCGCCGCCCGCCAGCGCGGAGGTAGCCGGGAATGACAATCTGAACGCCAACTCGCTAAAGCTACATCAGACGTTGGCGGCGCGGGGAGAGGCCGCCAGATCGCCGACAATCGAGGGCGGCGCGCCAGTGATTGGCCTGATCGCGACAAGAGGCGCGCATGGCGTCGATGGCCTTCAGATCCTGCGGCGGCGACTTTGCCATCCGGACGATCCGGGCAAGAACCGTCTCATCCACATCGCGCTACCACGGCCAGGGGCCGGCGACGCGGCGCCCATGAACTGGGTCCTTAACGAAGCCGCCGGTCGCTTCATGCTGAGCGAGGCACCAGCGATCTGGTTCAATGACAATCAGGCCCGTCTGCTGGCGGATATTCTTGACGAGATTCTCAGCGCGTCAAACAATCGGCGGTGGGAAAAAGAAGCGGTGGAGTAATCTGGCATGATCTGTTTGACCCGCCATGGTCATTGACGATCAACCGCGTCGTCACGTTGCTTCGAATGATCGCCGTCAGTAGCCAGGTAACCATCGCTGAGCCTGACGGGAAGATGTCGTGGCTTCCCGGGAGCGCCATGCCCCGCGATGGCGTTCTGATACATCGCGTCCTCCCGGTCGGTTCAGGAACTGACCTCGGCATATGTCCAGGTCGGCCGGCCAGATATCGGACTGCTTCGATATCTTGTTTCAGAAGCGCCAACCCACCATCCCGTCAACCCCGAACTCCAGGTAACGTTGATCGAGTCCGATCGGATGCCCATCCACCGCGATGACTTTTGGCATGACCGAGACGTAAAGACCGCGGGCCAGATCGAATTCCACGCCGGTGAAAAGTTGCACCCCCGCGATCGGCTTTCCGACCGCCACCACCTGGGCCACGTCGCCCAGGAACGCATTCTGGAAATAATACCCGGCTGATGCATGACCGTACCCAATGCCAAAACCGCCGCCGACGAAAGGATGTACGGCTCCGGCGGCCATGCGATATTCCAAATTCAGAAAGCCGAAATCGGCGCGCACTTTCGCCTGCGCGCCCGCTTGCACCGGGTCGGTCAGGATCGACAGACCTTGCGGCAACGCCACGTCGAACCTTCCCTGATTCCGGAACGCGGCGTATTCAACCCCGATCGACCAGTTTTCACCGATCCAGCGGTCGATCCACAGCTGCCCCGATGCCAGGGCACCCGACCCTCCCGCGGCGGACCGCAACGCGACCGAACCTGTTGGGATACGGAACGAACCCGTGTGATCACCGACACCGAAACCATACCCCAACGCGACCCGGATCCGAGGACCGGCACGGGCCACGGCCGTCTCGGCAATTGCAACAGCAGGGGTAACGGCCGGAAGGGGTTCGGACCGAGGCAATTGCCCGGCCGCGGCGGCGGATAACGCCAAATGCCGATTCGATCGCGTGAGTGAAGCCATTTCTTCATCAAAACACCGTAAACGCGCGCGATCGTCATGAACGGCAACGCACGCCAACAGCGCGCCATCATCAGCGGCCGACGCGCTCGCCATCCCGAACCAGCTGAACCACATTGTCACGAAAAGCGCACGCGTGCGACGCTTACGTGAAGTATTTATCAGAAGGCGAATCAGGGTTGTCGATTTGCTGGCGACCTCGCGCGATTCATCGTTTGTTCCGTGCATGGATCGTTACCTTCGCCGCATTGACATCTTGGTCCTGCCCCGTGCTAATTCAGCTTACGATCGTGGGATTCCAGCGACCGGGGGAAGCATACCGTGAGCCAGAGTACATCCTCAAATGGCGGAATTTCCTTGAACGATGAGGCATTCTTTTCGGTCCTGTTGCCGGATATAGAAAATCAGATCGAGAACGAGTTTCAGTTGCCGAATCTCAACGCGCTGGAAAGCTTCGCCCAGCAGTTCTCGGCATCGACGAAATACCTGCAACTTTCGACGGCGCAAATAGCCCTCTCCACCGACAACGGCGCCTATACGCTGCTGATCCAGGGCAGCGGCATGTCGATCGCCGGCGCCACGCTTCTGGGCATTCTGGACCCGGGCAGCATCAAGCTTTCTTCCGTCAACGGCACGGTCACCGCGGCCGAGCTTTACTCCGGCGGATCGTTCAAGAACGGGACCGTCACCGGCGGAACGATCATCGCCTCGGCCACGTTCAGCGCAAGTCAGATGACCGTCTCCAGCGGGCCGATGGAAGTGGCGCTGAACGGCGTCAATTTGCCCAATACCGCGGCCGCCGTGCAGGCGATCGCCGCCGGCACGTACAGCGGGCCGGCCATCAGCCTGTCCTCGATCGTTATCACCAACGACGGCACCCAGATCGGCTCGCTGACCTTCGGGGCCACGAGCCTCACGTTCGTTTCCAATGATTATCAACTTGTCATCGATGGCACGTTTCCCGTCACGCTGACCAGTTCGTTGATCGACTCGTTGGTCGGCACCGGCAACCTGGGCCTGCTGAACCTGTCCGTTTCCAGCGCGCAACTCACCCGCGTTTCGACCGGGCAGGTGCTGCTCAATGTTCCGTATCTGACCAATGCGCAGTTCACCAGCGTGAATTTGCAGGACATTCCCGGAACGATCGCCTCGATCGCCGCCGCCAACGCGGTGGGTGCCAGCGTCGCGGTCAATACCGGAACGATGCAGACTCCGCTCGACGCGACGCTGAACGGCAGCACGATCGAGGTCGCGGGCACCAGTGGCGCCGCGGTGCTGGCGTTTTCCGGCGATTCCGTCATCACCGCGACCAACCCGAGCGTCGATGGCCAGGGCGTTATCGACAGCCTGATCCCGGGTCAGACCGCCGTTGGCGTGACGGTGCTGCAAGCGGCGGGGACTTTCGTTAACAGCGGTCAGCTTCTGGCCGATGGTCCCGCCGGCGGCACGTTCACGATCGAGGTGACGCAGAACGCCACCAACGGCGTGACAACCCAGGGCGGCTTCACCAACGACGGCACGATCCGCGTCGATGCCGGCAACAGCATGGTCATCTCGATCGCCGCCGGCGCGGAACTGTTCAACGCGGGCTTATTGATCGCCAACGGCGGCTCCTTGTTCATCGACGCATCGGCTGGAGCGCTCTACGCCCAGACGCCGGGCACCGCGGTGATCCGCGGCGGTGGCACGATCGAAACCAACGCGACCGGCACCGCCAGCGCCAGCGGCTCCACGAACACGTTCCTGTTCGCGGATGGGATCACCGGCGACACGCTGAAGATCGATACGCCAACGCAATTCGGCGGCCGGATCGAGGGCTTCGGCGCCGGCGACACGATCGATCTCGGCGGCTCGCTCGCGGTGAGCCAGGTGGTTTACAGTGGCGGCATCCTCGACGTGGAGAGCGGCGGAGGGACGGTGCTTGCCGCGCTGGCGATCGGCGATCTGAGCCAGCCGGGCACCCTGCGGGTCAATCCCGCCACCGGCATAGCGGGAGTGTTGCAGTTCAGCACCGGCGCCGATGGCGACACGGTAATGACCACCACCATGTCGGACGTGATCGCGGTCACCAGCGGAACGTTACAAGAACTGCTTGATCAGACGTTGAATTCCGCCATCGTGGAGGTCGCGGGCACCGGCGCCGCGGCGGTGCTGAGCTTCACGGGCGACAGCGCGATCACCCACGGCAATCCCAGCGTCGATGCTGGCAGCCTGATCGACAGCCTTGTGTCCGGGCAGGCGGCGCCGGGAATGACGGTGCTCAACGCCTTCGGCCGCTTCGTCAATCTGGGCACGATTCTGGCGGACGGGCCGGCGGGCAGTTCGTTCACGCTGAACGTGGCGCAGAATGGCACGGCGCCCGGGTATTTCATCAACGACGCCACGATCATGGCGGATGCCGGCAACACGCTGACCATCGCCATCGCCGGGACGACGGCGCTGTTCAACGCCGGCTCGATCATCGCCAACGGTGGCTCGGTGTTCATCGACACCGCCGCCAACGTCATTGACGCCGGCTATGCGGGCGTGTCCGGCGAGGCGATCATCGAGGACGGCGGCACGATCGAGACGAACATCGCGGTTGCCTCGTCGCTGGGATATTTCGGCCCGACTTATATTTTCGCCGGCGGCGTCACCGGCGACACTCTGAAAATCGACAACGTCACGCAATTCGACTCCGCCGGCCATATTCGCGGCTTCGCGACAGGCGACACGATCGACCTTGGCGCGGCGTTGACCGTCGCGACGATCGTTTACGGCAGTACGCTCGGTGCGTTCGATCTGCTGTCGCTGGAGAACGCGGCCGGGACCATTCTCGCCTCGCTGGTGCTGGATGGCGTGCATGACTACGGCACCTTCGCGGTGACCGGCGGTCAGGCGGACGGCTTTTCCTTCAGCACCGGCGCCGACGGCGACACACTGCTGACCACCGCGGCGGCGGCGGATGTCTGGAACGACGCGTCCGGGCCCTGGCAGACCGGCGGCGATTGGTCGTTGGGCAGCGCGCCGGGAACGTTGGACACGACCGAAATCGGCTTCGACAGCGCCAGCGCCTTCACGCTGACGACCGGTTCGTCGCCGCTCACGACGGCGGGCTTCCTGCTCGACGACTCGAACGCCCTGGTGCGCATCACCAGCGCGACGTCGGTGACGGCCGCCAGTGGCGCGAGTTCCACCGTGCCGGACAGCATCGGCATGCTCGGCGGCACGCTCGAGGTGACCAATGGCAACACACTGACCGCCGGATATCTCGTGCAATACGGCACCGGCGCGCAACTGTCGCTGGATCCCGGATCGGTGCTCGATGTGGCGGGCGCGCTGAATTACAGCATATCGATCAATGGCACGGTCACGATCCAGGCCGGAAACAGTATTGGCGTGCGCATCGCCGGCTCGGCGCTGATCAACGGCGCGACGCTGGATGCCGGAACGAGCCAGACAACGCCCGGGGCGGACGGTGGTTCGTTCTACATCGGCTATGGATACGCGGGGGCGCCGGCCCAGGTCACGGTTGAGAACGGGGGGGTGGTCAGCGCCACGTTTACCGAACTCGGTTCGGATCCGACATCGTTCGGCGAGTTGACCCTGACCGGCCCGGGCACGACCTGGACCGACGAACTCGATCCGCGCGACACCGGTAACAGCCGCGGTTATATGACGGTCGGGTTCAATGGCTACGCGGCGAGCACTCCGGCGGGCGTGGCCCAATCGCCGTATGCCGGAGCGGCGGTGCTGACGGTGGAGAACGGCGCGACGCTGAACGATACGCGCGCCTATGTCGGCGACTCGATCGACAGCGCGGGCTCGGTGACGGTGTCCTCCGGCGGCCAGTGGAACATCGGGACAAACGCGGGCGGATTCCTGGTTCTCTCGGCGGGCGGAGCGGCGTCCCTGGCGGTCACCAACGGCGGCACGGTCAATGTCGGAGGTGGGGAGCAGCATTATCTGTCGGGCGGCACCACGGTCACCAACTTCGGCGGTATTTTCGTCGGCTACACGCTGGGGACGGCGGGCACGATCACGGTCAGTGGCGCGAATTCGCTGCTGGAAGACTCCAGCACGATGTTTCTCGGGCTGTTCAGTCAGGGCATCCTGAATGTTCTCAACGGCGGTTCGGTCCAGGCCGGCGACGGCATTACAATCGGGAGCAGCACCAACGCGAGCGGCACCATCCTGGTATCGGATCCCGGCTCCAACCTGTTGGCGTTCAACAGCCTGACGGTCGGTGCGTCGGGCAGCGGTATGCTGACCGTGCGGAATGGCGGGTCGGTTCAAACATACGGGGACCTCATACTCGGCGGCGGCGCGTTCAGCCGATCGGGAACCGCGACCGGAACGGTGGCGGTCGATAATGGCGGCTTTCTGCAAGCGTCGGGCGCGTTTCTGTGGACTGGCTCGACGCTGTCGGTGGACGCGACATCCGGGGTCGATGTCGGCTACAGCGGCGCGGATGCGGCCGGCGCCATCACGATCGACCAGTATGACACGCTGGGGGGTGACGGCCTGATCGCGGCATCGGTCGTCGATAATGGCGCGATCCTGGCGACCAACAACCTGAGTTCTTCGAGCGGCGGCGAGCTGGAAATCACCGGCTCGGTCAGCGGCACCGGGTCGATGACGATCGCATCCGGCGCCACGTTGCGGATCGACGGTGCTCTGGGCTCCGGACTGTCGATCATGTTCAGCGCCGGCGCGCCGGAAACATTGATGCTGCCCGCGACCGCGGGACCTGTTCCCAACGTGATCCTCGGTTTCGCGCAGGGCGACACGATCGAGTTCTCGAACAACGCGACGCAGACCTTTCCAACCCTGACCACGCTGGTCAATTTCAACGGGACCGACGGGTCGGAACCGGTCGGTGGATTGCTCGCCGACTCCCTCGGCGATCTCTACGCCACGACCTTCTTCGGCGGGCAGGCACAGGGAGGCGTTGGGACGGTGTCCGAGATCGTCAGGTCAGGCACGACCTATGCCGCCACGCCAAAGGTCCTGGCCAACTTCGTCAACTCGCTACCAGGTCCAAATACCGGTCTGATCGCCGACGCCTCTGGCGACCTTTTCGGCGCCTTGTCGCAAGGTGGTGCGTTCAGCGATGGCGCCGTGTTCGAAATCAGCAAGACCGGAACCGGATATGCCAGCACGCCAACTGTTCTGGCCAGCTTCAACAGCACTGACGGTTCGAGACCCAATGGTTTGGTCGCCGACGCCGCCGGGGATCTGTTCGGCACGACCCAGGGTGGCGGGAAGAACAGCGATGGCACCGTGTTCGAGATCGCCAGGACCGGAACCAGCTACGCCAGCGCGCCGGCCACGCTCATCGCCTTCGCCGGGGGCGACGGAAGCAGTCCCGCGGGCGCCTTGATCGCCGACGCCGCCGGGGACCTGTTTGGAGTCACGCAGTCCGGCGGCCAATATAACGAAGGCACCGTGTTCGAAGTGGTGAACACGGCAACCGGCTACGCGAGCACACCCACGACGCTGTTCAGCTTCGATTATTCGGACGGCGCGGACCCAACCAGCGGTTTGGTCGCGGACGCCGCCGGGAACCTCTTTGGTACCACATTCCAAGGTGGCACGAGCGGAGATGGCACGGTTTACGAGATCCTGAACACCAGCACCGGCTATGCCAGCACGCCCACCACGTTGGTCAGTTTCAACACCACGACCGGGTTCTTTCCGTCCGGCGGCGTGATCGTCGATTCCGCTGGCAACCTTTTCGGCACGACCGAGGCAGGTGGGTCGAATGACGACGGAACCGTGTTCCGGGTCTCGAAGACCGCCGCCGGCTACGCCAATACCGCGGCCACGCTTGTCAGCTTCAACGGCACCAACGGGGACAGCGCGCAGGGCGGATTGATCGCCGATCTCGCGGGTAACCTGTTCGGCACGACCTCAAGCGGCGGGGCCAACAGCGACGGCACGGTATTCGAACTCACCAACAGCGGCTTCATTGGAGCAGTAACGATGCAAGGCACCACCATCACCGACGCCCCCGCGAGCGGGCAGGTCGTTTCGCTCGACCAGGTGGTCGCCAACCCGAGCATCGTTCCGACCGGAACGATCCAGTCGTTGGTGCTCGACGGCGCCGGCACGACAACGGTCGGCGGCACCGTGACAATCATCAATCTTGAGGTCGGCTCCGGGGATTTGTCGCTGGCCGGCGGGACGGTGCAAACCGACCCCGTGACGGTCGATGCCCAGGGCAATATCAGCGGGTATGGAACGGTCACGGGCGCGGTGACCAACATTGGCACGATCACGGCGAATGGCGGCACGCTGGAACTCACGGGAAGTGTGACCGGCATCGGCACTTTGTTGGTCGATCCCGGGGCGGCGATGCAGCTCGATCAGGGCTCCAGCAGCGGCGCGGTGACCGTCGATGCCGGCGCGCTGACCGCCGAGGGAGAACTCGACGCCGGCCAGTCCGGACTGGGCGGGTTGCTGGTCGAGAGCCAGGCGACCGTCACGGTTGGCACCACCGCGATCAACAGCGCGCAGGGTCTCGATATCGCGAAAACCAGTGGCGGGTCCGGCGACGCGGTCGTCAGCGGCACCAAATCGTTGCTGAGTAACACCGGAGAATTCGTTGTCGGCGACGGTGGCCTGGGCGGTCTCTCCATCCAGGGTGGAGGCACCGTGATCACCACGCCGGGCACCGTCGCCGGCATCGCCGGAGCGGTCATCGCGAACACGACGGGCGCCAGCGGGTCGTCGGTCAATGTGTCCGGCGCGGGCTCGAACTGGCAGGTCGGGGGGCTGCTGGACGTGGGCGTGGCCGGCTCTGGCGTGCTGGAACTCAGCAACGGCGCGACGGTCACCACGGGGTCGCTGGACGCCGCCAACAGCGCGGCGGCGATCGGGCAGATCAGCGTCTCCGGCAGTGGCAGCGAACTGTCGGTCACAAACGCCGCCACCGTGGCCGATGACGGGACCGGTGTGCTGTCGGTGTTGAGCGGGGCGACGTTCTCGGCGCAGTCGCTGACGATCGGCTCGCAGACGGACAGTTCGGGCGCGCTGGTGGTGTCCGGCAACGGATCGCTGCTGTCGATTTCGGGGCAGTTGAACATCGGCACGGCTCTGGGCACCGGCGATCTGACGGTTGGCCCAGGCGCGGTGGTGAACGCGGCGGTGGTCAATCTGCAAGGCGGGGTCGTGCTGGAAGGCGGCCTGCTGGACCCGACCGTGTACATCGAGAATGGCGGCAGTACGACGGGCGGGTTCGGCACCATCGCGTCCGATTTCATTCTGCTCGAGGGAACGATCCTTTCCAACGGCGGCAAGGCCGGCAAACAGACCGAAGTCGTGCAAGGCACGCTGGTCGGCGGAGGCACCGCCGACATCAAGGGCTCCGTTTCGGTCAATGGGCCCGGGATTCTGCAGATCGGGACCCACGACACGATAGAGCTGACCGGCGCGGTGCTAAACGCCGCGACGACGACGTTCACCGACAACCTGACTCCGACGGGGACGTATTCGGTCAACAACAGCGTGATCGACGTGGTGTTTCAGGACAGCACCGGCGTACTTCAATTGGACGACATCGCCGGCTTCGCGGGAACCGTGGCGACATGGAAGGCCGGGGATTCGTTCGTGATCACGGGCGGGACCTTGTCGAACCTCGGTGTCGCCAACGGCGACACGCTGACGGTGACAGACAGCGGAACGGCCGCGGGGAACGGGGGCATCGACTCGATTATCTTTGCCGCCGCGATCACCCCGGGCAGCTTCACCGTCGTCAACGGCGACACCGTGCAGGCGGTGGCGTGCTTCGCCGAAGGCACGCGGATCGGGACTTCGCGCGGCGCGGTGGCGGTGGAAGACCTGGCGGTTGGAGACATTGTGCTCACCGTGGATGGACACGAGGAGCCGATCGTCTGGATCGGGCAACGGGCGGTGAACTGCGATCGGCATCCGCGGCCGGAGACAGTGTGGCCAGTGCGGGTTCGCGCCGGGGCGTTCGGCGAGAACGTTCCGATGAGAGATCTTTATTTGTCCCCCGATCACGCGGTGTTCGTGAATGACGTTCTGGTTCCGGTGAAACTGCTGATCGACGGCACGCGCGTCACTCAGGTGAAGCGCGACCGGGTGCGGTATTTCCACGTCGAACTGCCTCGGCACGAGGTCATCCTGGCCGAGGGTCTGACGGTGGAGAGTTATCTGGAACTCGGCGACCGGGCGAACTTCAATCAGCACGGACATGGCGAAACGATCCGATTGTTCCCGGACTTCGCCGCTCGGTTGGCGCCGGATACCGCGCTGGCGTGGGAAACACGCGGGGCGGCGCCGCTGGTGGTGTCGGGGAGACCGGTTAAGTCGATGACGATGACTTTTGCCCGGCGCCTCGCGCATGTCGATAACATCCAGCAGCAGGACAGTGCGGAACGTGCGTTCAACAAGCTGGCCCGGACGTTCGCGGTGCAGATGGAGGCGCTTAAACGCTATCGGACGGGGGGTGAGCAAAAGGTGACCGTGCATCACGTCACGGTGAATGAAGGCGGGCAGGCGATCGTGGGGGCGGTAACACAGACGCCCGGCGGCACCGGGGGGGCAGGAAATCGGGAGGCGGCCCCATGAAAGGCGCTACGTCTCCGCAACCAACCCATGATCCGACGGGAGAGATTGCGCCGGTCCACCTGACCTCTAATGAGCGAGAGGCTGCCAATCGCGCGGAAGCGACAGCGCTACTGATCCGGACCGGGTTCCGCGTCTATCGACCCGAGGCTGATTCCTACGGCGAAGATTTGGTGGTCCGTTCGCCGCGTGGCGGCCTGCATGTCGTTCAATTGAAGGCGCGGCCGACTGTTGACGCCAAGAGGTATGGCGGCGATCTTTCAATTTGGATGCTCTTTCCTGATCCTGCGGGCAGTATCCCCGGGCGGGATTGGTTCCTGGTGCCGCATAGCGACCTGTATCACTGGGTCAAAACCAAGCATGGCAACGCGCCGGGCTGGAATGATGCCTGGAGCTATCCGGGGCTCTCCCAAGCGCTTCGCCTTTATCTGGAGCCGTATTCACACCGCAATTGGACGCGAGCAATGCCGATGGACGCTAACCCAGGAACCCCGTGATGGCAGCACTTCCTATGCACATGTCCCCACGCTGTACCGCGACCTCGAAGCGGACACGGGTGCGGTGTCAGGCCCCGGCGGTCACAGGCTGGACGGTCTGCCGCTTCCATGGCGCGGGAGGCGGCGGGCCGAAAGGGGCGCACAACGGTGCTTACGGGCAAGGGCTGCACACGGCTGAGGCGGTGGCGGAAAGGCGCGCTGTGACGGCGTTGCTTCGGCAGAGTCTACGGTTCCTAGCGACGATTTCTGACGACGAAGAAAGATAGCGACTGAGGGCTAATACAAAGACCATTATTCCCGAATTTCCTAATCCGCCCCCACCGGTCTTCTAAATGTGGCCTCGCGGTTGGATGCGGGTCTACCTTTGGCATTGGTGCCATGACGATTAAAGGCACTTCGGCGGTTTCTATTGCGGGAGGCCGTCAACCGCGTAATATTGCGGTTTGGATGATCGATGGGGAGACGATCATGGAACAGGTGCGCGCTGCCATTCGCCGATCAGTCACGCTGGTCACCTGGCTCGCAATGGCGCTTACGATAGTCCCGTGCCGACAAGCTGAAGCAGCGCAACTTTTCTCAATTTCCCCCGTCGGCTTGTGGCAGGGCGCCGCGTTCAGTAATGACCAGACGCACCAGTTTTCCCACTGTTCCGCATGGGTTCCGTATCGCAGCGGCACAACGATGTACGTAACAGTCAATCGCATTTATGCCTGGAACCTTGCGTTCTTGAATCCCGCCTGGAACCTCACGTTGAAACAGCAAATACCTTTGGCGATTACTTTTGATGACCGCTCACCTTGGACGGGTTCGGGGACCGCGATCGGACAGACGATGGCAATGATCCCGATGGCCGACAATTCCAGCCTGATCAACGTTTTCCGTGGCGCATATGAGATGAAGGTTCTCGCGGCTGGTCAGACATTCGTTTTCAATCTCGACGGAACCTCCCGCCTGATGCTAGAATTAGTCAGTTGTGTTCGCGGGCAATTGGCACTTGAACGTGGCGATCAACCACCCAGAATTGCAGACGGGCAACCAAGGTCGGTCAATCCGTCCGCTCCCCCGCCCCAACCAGCACAGACGCAATCCGAGTTGCTTGCGATGCGGGTCGCGTCGAATTTGCTTTTGCAAGCAAAGTTCCCCAATGCGCAGATTGTTTCGCAGGCCGAGACGCCGAAGGCGCTACAAGGTCACGGCGTAATGTGGAAGTCGGATATCGGCGGTGGTGCGGTCGATGTCGTTCCTCGATCGGCTGGTACTGACGCCCAACAGATTGCGTCCAACTTGATCGCCGGCGACGGAGCGGGGTGCAAGGGGGATTTTGCCTCCGGCCGTTCCAGCGAACTCGTTGATGGGAAGATCGTCGTAAGGGCTTTCACGGGATGCAAAGACTCGACCGGCGCCAACTCACTTCACTATTTTGTCCTGGCCGGTCCCGGCGAGGAATTCATAGTGTATGCTGTGTTGAACAGGGGCGCCGTTCCTGTCCCTCCCGAATCTCCCTTGGCGGACCCAGCATTCCAGGCCGCTGCGGTCAAAGCTTCGTTCGCTCCCTGATCGTTGCAGCCGCCCGCCATCCCGACGGTTCGCAAACTTCGACGCATCTTGGCCGATTGCCATTCGTCAGCGTGTTGACCGATGCCGATTCGAGGAGCAGCCGCGCGCGGCCATTACGGCGCCCGGAACGCCGATAACAAATATCATGATACTGGTGCGAGAAACCCATTGCACATAACTCTAGATGTCCGAACGAAAGGTCGAAATCGTTGGCACCCTCAACCGACTGATTGTTGCTGGGACAGGTTATGTGGGCCACCATCAGCGATTTGTCGAAGCCATAAGAGACGCTAACGCTAAAAAGGAGTTCGACAATAAGTCGGAAATTGAGACAGCAAAGCATCTGGCCCGCGTCGGCGTAAACGATTTTGCATCAACCATTCCTGCATTCAATACCGCCAACTTTCAATACTCGGCGCTGGTCGCCTACAAGGCGAATAATAAGCCGTGTTTATGTGAATTAGTGGGGTCTACTGGATTCCAACCCGAGGTAAAGCGGATCGATGATCTTTGGTTCACGTCGATGGGTAGCGGTCAGTCGATTACCGATCCCTTTCTGGCACTGTTCAAGACGATTTTTTGGACCGATGGCCCACCTGACGTGAAGGGGGGCATCTTCACTGCATATTGGGCGCTCAAACATGCATGCGATGTGAATCCGGGCGGCATCAATATCCCGATCAAGATAGCTGCACTTGGTCAACACAACGGCCGTTTGGAGCCTTGGATGCTATCGGACGATGAGCTTTCGGAAACCCAGGACTTGGTGCAAGCGGCCACGGAGCATTTCACAAGTTTCCGAGACGTACTGCTTGGAAAGATCGAAAGTACCAAACCACCTACCGCTCCGATTCAGTGAGACGGCGGGCAGTAGGTCGGCAGTTCCCCCCGCCAGTCCCGCCTATGCGGGCGAGGACGACATTGGGCCGCGCACATACTGGCGGCCCACCAGTGTCTGCCTAATGACCGCTGCCGTTCGTCACCGTTCACGCGGCGCTTTCTTGGTAAGGTTCTTGGTNNCTGGGCCTCTAGACGAACGGGACGAAGGCCGTGCGCGGTTCCTTACGCTGGAACGCCCGCCACCTCAACCCCAACGAGCGCGCATTTTCACACCTCCTCGCCCAGAAGCGCCAAAGCCACCTCGGGACCCGCCACGATCTCCATCAGGCGAAGGCCGCCACCGCGGTTCACCCCGCCGCCCACGATCGCGTCGCGGATGATGTCGGCGGCCTCGCCCAGAAGTTTGTCGTACAGCTTATGTTCGCCGGCGCGCCGCGCTTCGGTCTCCAGCGCCCGCAGCCCGCGCGCGGCGGTTTCCAGATCCCAAACCCCATCGGGATCGCCGGAGGCAACGCGGGCGCGCAGCGGCTCCACCAGGTCCGAGGCCAGCCGCTCGGTAAACAGCGCCTGGCAGCCGGCATCAATGCGCTCCCGCAGATCGTTCAGCCGGTCGCGGCGATCCGCCGACAGGGTCTCCTCATCCAGCGCGCCCAACAGCAGCGTCAGCCGCCGCACCGTGGCGCCCGCCTGAGCCAGATCCTGGCCCTCCAACTGCCCCTCGGCGGCTCCAGGCGCGTCCAGTTGGTCCATCAGCGTGTCGGCGGCCTGTTCGCTCGCGTGACGGAACAGCGCGCCCTCGCGCTGACCGAGGATCGCCGCGACCCGCATCAGCATCGGCGCGGCTTCGGGAATCCGCGCCAACAGCACAGTGATGGCCATCGACAGCACGTCGGGATCGCGCTCGATCGCGCCGGCCAGGAACGCCTGCACGTCGGCGGCCTCCGGCGGTACGATGCCATGCGCGGCATCCGCCATCATGTGTCGCAGCCGTATTGCCTGCGACAGCAACGCGCCGATCCGCCGGGTCAGCGTTTTGTGCGCCTGAACGCCCAGACCGGTGGTGTCCCAGTCCGCCGGCGGCGGCGCCTCCAGCAGCACGGGTACCGCCCGGGTCCACAACAAGGCGCCGGCGGCTTCGACCACCGACTCATCGCGCGTGGTGTGTCCCTCGATCATCGCGGCGATCCGATGTCCCTCCAGGCCGAGCGCCGATTCCACCGCCGCCGCCAGCACCGGAACCGCGGTGCGCGGAATGCTCGGCATCTGGGCTCGCCACCGGGCGGCGGGCACGATCAGCGGATCCAGCGGCAGAAACAGCAACCGCGCGAATCGCAGCGGCCGCGGCGGCCGCAGCCGGGCCAGACGGGACCGCAACGGGGCGATCAGCTGATCCGCGGCGCCGCGGTTCGGCATCGCATCCACCATCCGCACCACCTGCAAGATCTTTTCGTCGCCGGCTTCCGCCAGCCCGCGTGAGACTTCCCGTATCGCCGGATTGGAGGAGCGCGTGCTCGGTGCGGCCATGTCTCTGTCTCGTCTCTGTCCCGTCTCTGTCCCTCGGCGGGGTGTCTAACTGATCAGTCCCTGAAGTCGCTCATTGCGCGCGACGAGGCCGTGGGAGGCTCCGCCGCCGCGCCAACCGGAGTTCAGTTTCGCCGCCCGCAGCGTCGGCTCCAGGGTTTCGAGCTCGGCGCGCTGGTCGCCCCATTGCTCCCCCCGGGCATTGGCTTCCTTCGGCAGCATCGGCACCAGCTGCGCCATCTCCCGCAGCACGGCGCGCTGTTGGCTGATGTGCGGAGCGGTTTCCCACAGCAGGCAAAACCGCTCCCACCCATCCAGGATCCATTCGGTGCGCGTCACCTGCCTGACGATCTCATCCGGCGCGGCGGCCCAGGAGCGCAGGAGTTCTTGCATATCGGCCGTCAGGCGGCGGGCGATGGCGAGCGTTCCGGTCGCGCAACCGACGGTGACCGCGGCGGACCGGCCAAGCGACGCGGCGAGGCCGGCACTGACGTCGGATTGGTTGTCGGCGGCCCATTTGCTCAGCCGATCCGCGGCATCCTCCAGCCGCGCCATCAGACGGGGCAATCGCGCGGGCGGCATGTCGGCGTCCAGCCCAATCGCCACGAACAGCGCGCTGAGCGCTTCCAGGTCCTCGCTGATATCAGGGACGCTCCGGCCGATCGCGGCGCTGACCCGGGTCACGATGCGACGGGCGCGCAGATCCAGTTCCGGCGTGCGCTGCGTGCCGGCGGCGATCCTGAGCCCAGCTGGTTCGATTTGCTCCATCAGCGTGACCAGCATCAGGAAGTTGACCAGGATCAGTTCCTTGTGATCCGCCGCGGCCGAGGCGACGGCGGCGCTGGAGGCGTCGCGTCCCGCCACGCCCTCGGCGGCCAACTGGCGGGCGGCGAGACGCACGCCGGCGGGCTCCATTACCTTCAGCCGGGACACGCGCTGGTGCAGTAACGTGTCGTGCACCGTCGGCCGGCAGAGCTGTCGGACACCGCTCCAGGTCAAAATGTAGACCCCGCGTCCGCCGGATGGGTTGGGGACGACGAATTCCGTGCCGGTCCGCGCGGCGGGACGGATCCGCGCGCCGGCCAGTTGGGGTGTGGTGAACGGCACCGCGATGCCGCGTTCCAGAAAGCTGCCCGGCTTATGGAAGTCCACGAGGGGAATATTGGGGGCGTTCATTGGGCGATGCTGCGCCCGAGATATGAAGAAACCGTTGCCGTGACCGGCGCGGCGCCGGGAAATCGCGCGTCAGGCCCATCGGATCGCCGATTGCGATTGGCGACAAATCGCCGGTCCGGCCAATCAACCGCCGATCTTCCGGGACGCGCCGATCGCCACCGGTTCCCCAACCGCCAGAGGTTCGCTCATGGCGAGGGGTTCGCCCATGGCCAGGGGTTCGGTGATGGCCAGAGGTCCGTTGATCGAAGGAAAATCGTCCAGCGCGGGCCGTCCCGTCAGATGCCGCCAGTGGTGCCACAGCAACCGCGCGGCGAGCGAGCGGGCCGGCCGCCAGGCCTCCGCCAGCACCCGCAATGCCTTCGGGTCCGGCCGCGCGGGCAGCCGTTTCAGATCGGCGGCGGCCGCCGCCAGAGCGATATCTCCGGCCGGAAACACGTCCAGCCGTTGCAAGGCGAACAGCAGATAGATTTCCGCCGTCCAGATGCCAAGCCCCTTGATCGACGCGATCAGCGCGATGGCCTCGGCGTCACCCAACGCTTGCAGTGTCTCGATGCTCAGCGCCCGCTCCAAAAACGCTCGCGCCAGCACCTGGGCGTGCGCGACCTTCGGACGCGACAGCCCGGCGCCGCGCAGGGCTTCGTCGGAAAGCGCCAGCAAACCTTCGGGCTCCAGAGCGCCCGGCAACGCGCGCAACCGGTTCCAGATCGCGGCGGCGGCCTGATTGCTGATCATCTGCGCCACGATCGCTTGCAAAAGCCCGGGGAAACCGGGTGCGCGGGTGCGCCAGGGCAGGGGGCCGGCGCGTTCCAGAATCAGCCCCAGGTCGGGATCGGCGCGGATCAAAGCGTCCAACGCGCGGCGGGCGGATTCTGGCGGATGCGGGAAGCTCACGCGGCGAGGTTTAAGACGGATCGCGGCCGGGGGGAACAGCGCGGCGCGCCGTCACTCCTCCGCTGGCACGCCCCACTGGCACGCCCCACTGGCACGCCCCGCTGGCACGCCCC
>PLSZ01000325.1 GCA_003164305.1 Acetobacteraceae bacterium | reverse complement strand
GCCGCATCGATGAGACCGGCGTGGTGGACCCGCAGATCACCCGGCAGGGCGACAGCCGCATTGTCGTGCAGCTGCCAGGGATCGAGGATCCCAATCGTATCAAGCAGTTGCTCGGCAAAACCGCCCATATGACGTTCCGTCTGGTGGACGAGACCGCCAATGCGAATGCTGGTACTCCACCGCCGCCAGGCGTTGAATTCCTGCCGATGCAGGAGGGCGGGGCCAAGATCGCCGTCCGCAAGCGAGTGGATGTCGATGGCGCGGACCTGACCGATGCCCGTGCCGGCACCAACGGTCAGACCGGCGAATGGGTGGTGAATTTCAAGTTCAACTCCAACGGCGGCCGCCGCTTCGCTGACATCACCCGCGCCAACGTCAATCATCGCTTCGCGATCGTGCTGGACGACAACGTCATTTCCGCCCCCTCGATCCGCGAGCCGATCACCGGCGGATCCGGTCAGATCAGCGGCGGCTTTACGGCCAACAGCGCCAACGACCTCGCGGTCCTGCTGCGCGCCGGCGCCTTGCCCGCGCCGCTCACCGTCGTCGAAGAGCGCACCATCGGCCCCGAACTGGGCGCCGACAGCATCCGCGCCGGAGCCATTTCGCTGCTGGCCGGCTTCCTGTTCGTCATCGCGTTCATGGCGTTTTTCTATGGCCTGTTTGGCTGGTTCGCCAATCTCTGCCTGATCGTCAACCTCATCCTGATGCTCGCGATGATGTCGCTGCTGGAAGCGACGCTGACGTTACCGGGCATGGCGGGCATTCTGCTGACCCTGGGGATGGCGGTCGATGCCAACATCCTGATCAACGAGCGGATCCGTGAGGAGCAAAGGCGCGGTCGGCCGCCGCTCGCTGCTCTCGAACACGGGTTCCAGCGCGCTTATGCCACGATCTTTGATTCCAACGCCGCGACCTTTCTCTCGCACGTGATGCTGTTCGTGTTCGGCTCCGGTCCGGTCAAAGGGTTCGCGGTCACCATCACGATCGGCATCGCGACCTCGATGTTCACCGCCTGGATGCTGACCCGGCTGCTGGTGTCCCAGTGGTATGTCTCGGTCCGCCCCAAGCTGCTTCCGGTTTAGGAACGCCCATGTTCATAAGACCCAGGATGCGGCTCGCGCCGGATAATACGAACTTCAAATTCATGAATGGTCGCATCGCGGGACTTGTCGTCTCCGCGATCTTATCGACGGCGTCGGTGATTTTGTTCTTCACCCCGGGCCTCAACCTGGGCATCGACTTTTCCGGCGGCATCGTGATGGAGGTTCGGACCGAAGGCCCCGCCGATTTCCAGAAAATCCGCGGAGCGCTCGTTGACGGGCATATTCCGGATCAGGGCGTCCAGCGTTTCGGCGATGAATCGACGGTGTTGATCCGTCTGCCCACCCAGCCCACCGAGGCCGGCACCCAGGTCGCCGTCTCCAAGGTCCGCGCCGCGCTGGAAGGCTCCATCCAGGGTGCCAAAATCGTCCGCGTCGACGCGGTCGGCGCCAGCGTGTCGTCCGAACTGTTCCGCAATGGATTGCTGGCGCTCGGCATCAGTCTGCTGATGATTCTGGCCTATATCTGGTTCCGCTTTGAGTGGCAGTTCGCGGTTGGCGCGGTCGTGACGCTGATCCTGGACGTAACCAAGACAATCGGCTTTCTGGCGCTCACGCGGATCGAGTTCGACCTTGTGATGGTCGCGGCGATCCTGACGATCCTCGGCTACTCCACCAACGACAAGGTCGTGGTTTATGACCGGGTGCGGGAAAATCTGCGTAAATACAAGGTGATGCCTCTGCGTGATCTGATCGATCTGTCGATCAACGAGACGCTCAACCGGACATTGGGTACGTCGATGACAGTATTCCTGGCCAGTCTGCCGCTGGCGATCTTCGGAGGAGCGTCGATTTCAGGATTCGCCTGGGTGATGCTGTTTGGGATCGTGGTCGGAACGTCTTCTTCGATATTCATCGCCGCGCCGATATTGCTGTTCCTCGGCGAAAAGCGCCTGCGACGCGACACGGTCGCGGTCGAAGCGCCGGAGCCAGGAGCCGCGCGACAACCGTGACAAATGCGGGTTAAGCCCGATCGGTGATTTCCGCCGGCCGGCAAATGCGGTAAATGCCTCGCGACATGCTGACCGATCTTCCGAACCTGCTGACATTGTCGCGGATAGCGGCCATTCCCCTGCTGGTGGCGCTGGTCGCCTTGCGCTTCCCTTTGACGGATTTCATTGCCTGCGTTGTTTTCTCCGCCGCGGCCATCACGGATTACTACGACGGCAAGTTGGCTCGCTCCCGCCGGCAGCAGTCCGACCTCGGCCGCATGCTCGATCCGATCGCGGATAAGCTGCTGGTGGGCGCGGTGCTGATGATGCTGGTGGGGATGGGGCGGCTGTCCGATCTCGCGCTATATCCCGCCATCGTCATCATGCTGCGCGAAATTCTGGTCAGCGGATTGCGGGAATATCTCGCGGGGATTCGGATCGGCTTGCCGGTGACCAGCCTGGCGAAGTGGAAGACCGGTTTCCAAATGGGCGCGCTCGGCACCCTGCTCGCCGGCGATACGTCAGCCCACCTGCTGCATCTGTCATTTCTTCCGGTGTCCTCGATTGGTGAGGCGATGTTATGGATCGCCGCGGTGCTGACGCTGGTGACGGGTTGGGATTATCTCATGGCAGGGCTGCGTCATGCGTCCGCGCCCAAATCGCCAGAGTCCCAGGAGCGTATCTTCCAGGAGTATGCGCCTCCTGGCCTGGTTCCCCAGGCCCTTGCCCCTCAGGCCCTTGCTCCTCAGATCCTTGCCTCTCAGGCAGGTGTCACCCATGGGATTGCTTCGCACGGACTCGCCGCCGACGGCCAGGATCCTCTCCCACATCAGCCGGGCTAAAGGCCGCATCTTGAAAGTTCTGGGGATCGTCGGTTGGTCCGGTAGCGGCAAAACCACCTTGCTCGTCGCCCTCTTGCCACTGCTCCGCGCGTCGGGGCTGTCCGTATCGACCATCAAGCACGCTCATCATGGCTTCGACATGGATCAACCCGGCAAGGACAGCCATCGGCACCGCCTCGCGGGTGCGCATGAGGTACTCGTCGCCTCGTCCCGCCGCTGGGCCCTGTTGCATGAGTCTGAGGGGCCGGAACCGGGCCTGCCAGACCTGTTGATTCGCATGGACCCGGTTGATCTTGTTCTGGTTGAGGGGTTCAAATCCCATCCTTATCCGAAATTGGAGGTCCATCGCCCGGCGTTAGGCAAGCCATCCCTGTGGGATCGAGAACCGGAAGTAGTGGCGGTAGCGAGCGATTCTACCCCTGATATAGGTGAACGAACTCTGCTACCGTTGAATCAGCCTGAAACCGTCGCCAATTGGATTCGAACCCGTGTCGTTACCATTGATTGATCAGGTTCTTGAGAAGAAGGCGAACAGAGGGCAAAGTCCCGTCCGCGCTCGCCTTCCCCGCGGGTGTTTTTTTTGNNCTTTGGAGCCTGTCCTGATGCGGCGTATCGCCCTGGTGAGCCTGACAATGACGCTCGGTGGCTGTGGCTATCACACCTGGTGGAATCCACCGTTCACGTCGGGCTACAATCCGAATGTGCCGATCACGAACAGCGTGAACATGGGCAGGGTGATGGGGCAGGGCGTGGCTGTCACGCCGCTGACCACGGAACCAGGCGACATATGGCCCGGTCCACTGCCGCCACCGCGGTCGCTGCAAGACCTGGAACGACAGGGCATGACTTCGCAACCTGAGGCTCCGGTGAAGGGTTCGCCGCTCAGCCGTTCCGGGAGTCCTCTGCTGGCGCCGTTGCCCAACGCGGCGGGTCCTAACGCGTCGATGCCTCCGGGCACGGCCGCGCCGGCCCAGCCACAGGTTGATCGACGGATTGTTGTCCCGAATGGCAATGGCACCAGCACGGTCATCTACCCCGACGGCCGGATCGAAACCATTCCGACCCCCAAGTGACCGACGGTCCGCGTTCGATGTCTGGGCCGTTCTCGATTTTGTATTTCGCGTGGCTGAGGGAACGTGTGGGCGTGGCCGAGGAAACGCTGACGCCACCAGACACCGTGACGACCGTGGCTGATCTGGTGGTTTATCTCGCGAGCCTGGACCAGCGCCATGCCGCCGCGTTCAAGGACCGTGAGACGGTTCGCTGCGCGGTCAACCAGGAGTTCGCGGATGCTATGACAGTCCTGCGACCCGATGACGAAGTCGCGTTTTTTCCACCGGTCACCGGCGGATAGAGCAAATTACCCAGAGCGCGAGGTCAAAATGGCGAGAATCAGCGTTCAGAAGGAGGATTTCGATGTCGGAGCTGAGATCGCCCGCCTGACCTCCGGCCGCACGGACATTGGCGGACTGGGCTGCTTCATCGGCATCGTGCGTGACGACAAGTCACAAGAAATGTCAGGGCGATCGCTGGGGGCTCTGACTTTGGAGCACTATCCGGCCATGACGCTGCGCGCGATCGGCCGCATCACTGATGAATCGGAAACCCGCTGGTCTCTGTTGGGTTGCACCGTGATCCACCGGGTGGGCCGGATGCTTCCCGGGGAGAACATCGTTCTCGTTCTGACCGCCGCCTCACATAGGCGGGCGGCGCTCGACGCGACCGCCTTCTTGATCGATTGGCTGAAGACAAAGGCACCTTTTTGGAAACGCGAAGAATTTCCAAATGGCGAAGCTGCCTGGGTCGAAGCTCGCGAATCCGATGACACCGCGGCGGCGCGCTGGCGAAGCTAGCGTCGTGGGGAAAGCGTCAGCGGAGGTTTTAGGCTGAACAGAGGTCGAAGGCGCCTTGATCGGCGGCGCGTTCGTTGCCGTCGTCCTGATTATTTCCCGGTGAGTGCCATGGTTTCCCGCATCGGCATTTTCAGAGCCTTGCATAGCGCGGCGAGATTGGTATCACGCGGACGAACCCGGCCACTTTCCCAGTAATAAATCGACACCTGAGAGACGCCCAGACGGTCGGCGAGTTCGGCCACGGTAAAGCCTTTGCCCTCTCGCGCCTGACGGATTTGCTTACTTAAACTCTTGGTTCGAGCCAAAGTCATTACTCCTTCCTTTTGAGACCCACATCACCTCCCACAAGTTCGGAATTTGGGCGATGCGTTTGAAGTCCAATGGGTCTGGGTCCATGTGCACAACATTTTATGCATGATCATGATAATTGAACTCAAATCATTTATCAACCGCGATTGGAGATATTCTCACAGTCCGCCGCGTGACGTGGGACCCGATCCAGGGGTATGCTCGCATTGAGGAAAACGTCTGAGGAAACCCGGCATGGCTGTCGCGATCACAAACCTTACCGATCACACCGGCGCCGAAGTGCGCGGAGTTGATTTCACCACGCCCATGGACGCGTCAACCCGTGCACAGCTTAACCGGGCCTTCGTCGATCGCGGCGTTCTGGTGATCCGGGATCAACAGCTTTCACCGCATCAATTGCTGTCGGCGGTCGGCTTATTCGGTGATGTATTTCCGCAACATAACACGCGCTTCGCGTTGCCGGATTGCCCGGAAATTCATTTCATATCGAACCAGGATAAGTTTCCGGATGGCCGGCCATACATCCCGGGCGAGGGCTGGCATACTGACCATTCCAATGACGTGCGACCTCCGAAGGCAACCGTTCTGCATGCGGTCGCTTTACCTGGCAGTGGCGGCGATACCCAGTTCGCGAACATGGCGGCCGCCTACGACGCGTTGCCTGAAACCTTACAGCGGCGCCTGCGGGACTTAAGCGCGATCCACGTCTATCAAAGCAGCCACAGTGCGCGCCAATTGATGACGCTCCCGTCCGCCGCGAAGGAGAGGGTGCCCAACGCGGTGTTGCATCCGATCATTCGCACGCATCCCGAGACGGGCCGGCGTTCGATCTACATCAATCCGATCCGGATTGAGGGCATTGTCGGCCTCGACCACAAGGAAGCGCTGCCGCTGCTTGAGGAATTGCTGGCCCACGCGACAGCGCCTCGCTTTCAATATCGCCACGAGTGGCGGCCGGGCGACATGGTGATGTGGGATAACCGCTGCCTGCTGCACAAAGCCAACGGTGATTACGACATGGATGAACTGCGTTACCTATACCGGGTGATGCTGCGGGGCAGCGTTCCGATTTGACCGGCCGCTCCGCTGTCAGGTGAGGCCCGCGGCCCAACCCCGTCCGTTCAGGTCGGCAGCGGCGGTCTTATCCGGCGGAGTGGCGGGCAGCCTCGGCCAGCACCTCACGCGCCAACGGAAGCATGGCATAGTCCACCATGGCGCCCTGGTACTTAACCGCGCCCAGTCCGGATTTTTCCGCGTCCTCAAAGGCTTTTAACAGGCCTTTGAAGTAAGCAACTTCCTCGGCGGTCGGCCGGAACACGGCGTTGGCGATCGCGATGTGGGACGGATGCATCACCGCCACTCCGGTATATCCGATGTCCCGAGCCCGCCGGATCAATCGCTCGGTGGCCGCCAGATCGTCCATCGGTGTCCCGAAAATTCCGGCGATGGGGTACATCGCTCCCGCCGCCCGGCTGTCGAGAACAAGCTTCGACGCGAGATAAAGTTGCTCGATCCCATCCGACGTCGCGCGAAATCCAAATGCGTGCGCGAAGTCTCCGGACACCGGCCCGCTCAGCGCGCCATGGATCCCACGCACCCGGCTGCTGGCGGCCGCCAGCGCGTGAGCGTCATGCATCCCCTCGGCCGTCTCCGGCAGCGGTAGGATACCGACCGACTCATGCGGCAGCCCGGCGCGGCCTTCGTGATAGCTCAGCAAATCGTGCAGACGGCGAATATCGGACACGGTTTGGGCTTTCGGCAGCACGATCGCGGTCAGACCGTCGGTCATCGCCGCGCTGATTTCTTCCCCCGTTCGATCGTGGAGCGGATTGATTCGGACGAACGCGCCGACGCTCGCGGCTTTCAGTTCGGCGATCTCGCTTTTCAAAAGCGCCATCGCCTGGGATTTGAATTCGGGCGGGACGGAATCCTCGATATCCAGCACCGCGGCACCCGGCGAAACCCGGATCGCCTTGCCCACCCAATCACGACGATGCGCGGGTACGAACAAGGCGGAACGAATAGGCCACATAAGACGTCTCCTGACTTTCACCCGTTTTGTCCGGCGCGGATCATGCGAGCATTGGCCGGCCAGATCGGCCCGGAACGATTGCCCCGGGCGCCCCGTCTGCCCCGACCACGACGTTGGGCGATTGGCGCCAATCATGCCCGCTTGCGTCTCGTGAGGCCAGACGTGATTGTGATCCAAATCGGTTGACCAACCAGGCCAGGAGGAATTCCATGACCTATCCCGCGCGCTTGCTGCCCACCACCGTCGTTGGCAGCTACCCTCAACCTTCCTGGCTGGTCGATGGCGAGGTCCTGAAAGGGCATGGCGTTCCCAGGGTGCACGCGCACGGCATCTGGCGGGTCGATGACGCGTACCTGGAACAAGCGCAGGATGACGGAACGATTTTGGCGATCCGGGAGATGGAGCGCGCTGGGATCGATATCGTGACCGACGGGGAGATCCGGCGCGAAAGTTACTCCAATCGTTTCGCTCTCGCGCTCGAGGGAATCGACGCCGATCAACCGGGGGAGGTCCGCTCCCAGACCGGACGGGTAACGGAGGTGCCGCGCGTCGTTGGGAAGATCCGCCGGCTTGGGCCCGTGGAAGTTCGCGATACCGAGTTCCTGCTGCGCAACGCCACGCACGCTACCAAAATCACTTTGCCTGGGCCATTTACCATGACGCAACAAGCACGGAACGATTTCTATCAGGACGAGGAGGAACTCGCGATGGATTATGCCGTCGCGGTCAATGAGGAGTTACGCGCCCTCAAAGCCTGTGGCGTCGACGTGGTCCAGCTTGATGAGCCATGGGTTCGCACCGCCCCGGAAAAGGCTGCTCGTTATGGATTGAAGGCTATCAATCGGGCGCTGGAGGGAATTAAAGGTCCGCCGGTCGTACATCTTTGCTTCGGCTACGAGGCGGTGGTCGCGAATAAGCCAAGCGGCTACAGCTTTCTACCGCAACTCGCGGATACGATCGCGGATCAAATCTCAATCGAAGCCGCCCAGCCCAGGCTAGACCTGGGCGTGCTGCGTGATCTCGCAGGCAAGAAAATCATGCTGGGGGTGATCGATCTGGGAGACCCGAACGTGGAATCGCCGGAGACGATCGCCAGCCGAATTCGCGCGGGCCTGAAATTCGTCGAGCCCGAGAACTTAATTCCGGCACCGGACTGCGGAATGAAATACCTGCCGCGCGACGTCGCGTTCGGGAAATTGAAGGCTTTGGCAGACGGCGCGGCAATCGTGCGGCGGGAGTTGACCGGCGCCGCGTAAAATGGTCAGCCGTGCGGCGCGTGGGTCGTCGGACTCAGTTTGGCCGGCATCAGACAGCCGAACAGTAACGCCAGGACTGAGAAGAGGCCGGCAAGCAACCAGGCGTTGTGCAGTCCGCTCGTGATCACCTCGGTCAAATGGGCGACTTCGGCCGGAGGCAACGCGGCGCGGCTGATCGGATCCAGCATACGATCCATTGTTCGGGCGGCGCCTGGATCCATTCGATTGATGGTCGCGTTCAGCACCGCGCCGCATCCGCTGACCCCGATCACCTGGCCCATGAAGCGCAGGAACATCGTCGAGGAGGTCGCCGCGCCGCGCTGCCCCCAGGGGACTGAAGCCTGAATCGAAACGATGAACACACTCATGCTGAAGCCCATGCCAATCCCGATGATGAACGACCCGAGGGCGGTGAAAACCGGGCCCGCTTCGGGCGGAGCAAGGATCAGGATCGCGCAGCCCGCGACCAGGGCGACGCCCCCCAGCACGGCAACAAGCCGGTACGTCGTGCGAACCATGACGCGACCACCGAGCAAACTCGCCAGCGCCCAGCTGACCGACATCGCGCCCAATACCAGACCGCCGGCCAGCGTGCTCAGGCCCATCGCGCCCTGCACGTAGGTCGGCAGAAAGGCCGAAA
>PLSZ01000147.1 GCA_003164305.1 Acetobacteraceae bacterium | reverse complement strand
GAAGAACTCGGCCTCGGGACCGAAATACACCGCGTCGCCGATGCCCGACGATTTCACATAGGCCTCGGCCTTCTTCGCCGTGCTGCGCGGATCGCGGGAATAGCCCTGACCGGTCGAGGGCTCGATGATGTCGCAAAACAGGATCATGCTCGGCTTGGCCGAGAACGGATCCATCACCGCGGTATCCGGATCGGGCATCAGGATCATGTCCGACTCATTGATCGCCTTCCAGCCGGCGATCGAGGAGCCGTCGAACATGATGCCGTCGCGGAACGCGTCCTCATCCATCGTCGAGACATGCTGCGCCGTATGCTGCCACTTGCCGCGCGGATCGGTGAACCGCAGGTCCACGTATTCCACGGTGTGCTCGGAGATCATCTCCATCACCTTGCCCAGGTTTGAGCTTTCGGTAGGCTTTTTCACCATTACCCTGATTCCCCGTCCTTACATTACGAATGCCGCGCGGGGATCACCGGCCGCACGGCCGCTACGAGCCCGCACAACGCGGACCCTTCCAAATCTGGCCCCTGACTTAACATTCCGCCGGGGCCGGGAGCGGATCGGGCGTGCCGGTTCGTGTTCGCAGAAGCGACCGAACCTGTCCGATTGGCAGCGGCTGGTGCCGCTTCAGACAGCGGCCTCGCCACGCTCGCCGGTGCGAATACGGATCACTTCCTCAATCGGCGAGATAAAGATTTTGCCATCGCCGATGCGGCCGGTGCGGGCGGCGTTGATGATCGCCTCCACCGCGCGCTCGACGACCGAGTCCTCGCAGATGACCTCGATCTTCACCTTGGGCAGAAAATCCACCACGTATTCGGCGCCGCGATAGAGTTCGGTATGGCCTTTCTGGCGTCCGAAACCTTTGGCTTCGACCACCGTTATGCCCTGCAGACCGACCTCGTGCAGCGCCTCCTTCACCTCGTCCAACTTGAACGGCTTGATGACGGCCTCTATTTTCTTCATCGCTCCATGCCCGGTCGTAAACCAGGTCTCCCAAAAAGTGCCGCCGCGCGCCCGGCCGGAGGGGCACGGCGGCACGAACAGCACGTCAGGTTTGCACGGGGCGTGCCAGGTATCAATGCACCAATGCACGGTCCCATGTTGTCTGGCGCGCCGCGGATTTCTCCCGCCGATGCCTTGAAATTGATCCTTTCCGGATGGCCCGCGCCACGCGACTTTGCCCAGATTTTAGGCGGGATTTGACGTTTCTTATACCGCATTCGTATACGTCACGTATATTTCGGGCGGTCCCGATCGGTGCCCCCGGGGCCGCCTCCAGCGATCGCCCGGTCGCGGCTTCGCAAATCATCAGAACCGCGCTATGGCCGGTCGCTGCCATGATCGGAACGAGGCGCGGGCGCATGCGTGGAGCGAATAACTATCTCGGGTCGATCGGCACGACCATCTTCACCGTCATGTCGGCGCTGGCGACCGAACATAAATCGATCAATCTCGGCCAGGGTTTTCCGGACACCGACGGGCCGGAGGACGTGGTCCAGGCCGCCGCCGACGCGTTGAAAGACGGCCGCAACCAGTACCCGCCAATGCCCGGCGTGCTCGAACTGCGCCAGGCCGTCGCCAACGCCAACCGCCGCTTCTACGGACTGGACATCGATTGGGCATCCGAGGTCACCGTCACCTCCGGCGCCACCGAGGCGATCACCGCCTGCCTGATGGCCGTCCTCGATCCCGGCGATGAGGTCGTGCTCATCGAGCCCCTCTACGACACCTACGTCCCCGTCGTCCGCATGCTGGGCGCAATCCCTCGCATCGTCCGTCTCGCGCCACCGGCGTGGGAACTGCCGCGCGCCGAACTCGCCGCCGCGTTTGGGCCGAAGACCAAGGCGATCCTGTTCAATACCCCGATGAACCCCTGCGGCAAAGTCTTCACACAGGAGGAACTGGGATTTCTGTCCGACCTGATCCTGCGCCACGACACCTACGCGATCTGCGACGAAGTGTACGAGCACCTGATTTTCGACGGCAAGCAGCACATTCCGCTGATGACCTTGCCGGGCATGCGCGACCGCACGATGCGCATCGGCAGCGCCGGCAAGACGTTTTCGTTGACCGGGTGGAAGGTCGGCTACATCACCGCCGCCACCAACCTGACGTCTCTGGTGCAAAAGGCGCATCAAAACCTGACGTTCACCACTGCCCCCAATCTGCAACGCGCGGTCGCCGTCGGTCTTGGCAAGGACGACGCCTATTTCGCCGGGCTGTCCAGCAACCTGCAGGCGCGGCGCGATCAGATGGCCGAGGGTCTCGCCGAGGTCGGCTTCGACGTGCTGCCGACCAGCGGGTCGTATTTCATCACCACCGATTTCACCCCGCTGCGCTTCAACGGTGACGACGTGGCGTTCTGCCGCCACATCACCGAGCATGCCGGCGTCACCGCGATCCCCGTGTCCGCGTTCTACGACGAGCCCGGCGCGCCGGCGCATTACGCCCGCTTCGCGTTCTGCAAGCGGCCCGACGTGCTGGCGGAAGCGCTGGACCGGTTGAAGCGGCATTTCGCCTTGGTGCGTTGACCGGAGCGCACGCTGTCGTGTCAACGCTGTCGTTGACGGAAAGCAGCCGCCGGATTACACCGCGCCCCCTGGATGGCGGGCATAGCTCAGTTGGTAGAGCGCCAGGTTGTGGTCTTGGATGTCACGGGTTCGAGTCCCGTTGCTCGCCCCAGGTCGCTCTCCCCGGGGCCATAGCGGAAAGGCGTCGTGTGGACATCGAACTGCCGGACACGATCTCGGCCGAGACAATCGAGCGGGCGAGGCCGGCGGTCGCGGCGTTGCGCGCGCTGCGAACCATCGAAAATTTGCTGCCCGGTGTCACGCCCGACGCGCTGGACGCACTGCTGACCATCATGGCCGGCGTGACGGATGCGGCCCTGGAGGATGGCGCCGACCTCAACCCCTCCGAAGCGGCCGAACGGTTACGTGTCGCACGTCCCTCGGTGATGCGCCTGATCGCCCGCGGTGAGTTATCGTCGCGCAAGGATAACGGCCATTACGTGTTGTCGCCGCGCGAGTTGCGCTCGTTCCAGACTCGTCTCGCCTCGGTGCGCCGGGAAGCGCTCAGCGATCTGACCGCCATGGCGGAAGAATTCGGATTCTGACCGGATGCGGACGCGCGCCTGCCGCGGAGCGTGCGCCGCCTTGCCGCCCAACCCGCGAACCATTAGATAACGCTTGAGAGGTCGGCGGCGGACGGGCGCCTTGTCTACCCTGGTCAGGTCCGGAAGGAAGCAGCCGCGGCGAGATCCGTTTGGGTCGTTTGCCGGCCTCTCACTCTCTTCCACCGGAGATCCACGCACGTATGGCCGGCCTGTTCCAGGACGACCCACCCGACGAGGCGACGGACCAGGACCCACCGCCTCCGCCGGACGGTCCTGGGCTTTTTGGCGACGCGTTGCCCGCTGACCCACCACCCCCCGTGCATGCCGCGGCGTACCGGGTGCTGGCGCGCAAGTATCGGCCCACCACTTTCGACGACCTGATCGGGCAGGAAGCGATGGTGCGTATCCTGCGCAACGCTTTCGCCATCAATCGGGTCGCCCATGCGTTCATGCTGACCGGCGTGCGCGGCGTCGGCAAAACCACTACCGCGCGCATCATCGCTCGCGCGCTGAACTGCGTCGGTCCGGGAGGCGACGGCGGTCCGACCGCCGATCCGTGCGGGGTCTGCGGCAATTGCCTCGCCATCCTGGCCGAGCGCGAGCCGGACGTGTTCGAGATGGACGCCGCCTCTCGTACCGGTGTGGATGACGTGCGCGAGATCATCGAGGTCAGCCGTTCCCGGCCGATGAAGATCCGCTCGAAGGTCTTCATTATAGACGAAATCCACATGCTGTCGCGCAACGCGTTCAACGCGCTGCTGAAGACGCTGGAGGAGCCGCCACCGCACGTGAAGTTCATCTTCGCGACGACCGAAATTCGCAAGGTGCCGATCACGGTGCTGTCGCGTTGTCAGCGCTTCGACCTGCGCCGCGTGAAGGTGTCTGAACTGCATGGTCATTTCGCTCGCATCGCGGCGAAGGAAGGCGTCGAGATCGAGGCCGCCGCGCTGGATCTGATCGCGCGCGCCGCGGACGGCTCGGTACGGGACGGGTTGTCGATGCTGGATCAGGCGATCGCCCAGGCGGATGGGGTGATATCTCTTGGTCAGGTCGCCGAGATGTTGGGTCAGGCCGATCGCGACGCGGTGTTCGATCTGATGGAGGCGGTGCTGGCCGGCAAGCCCGCCGCCGCTTTGGCCATTACCGACCGAGCCTATGAGCGCGGCGCCGATCTGGGAACGATCCTCCAAGATTTGTTGGAACTGCTGCACACGGTCACCCGGCTGAAATCCATTCCAGGTCTGCGCGATAGCGCGGAACTGCCGGAGGCGGAGCGCACGCGCGGCGCCATGATCGCCGATCGGGTTACCGTTCCGGTGCTGGCACGGACCTGGCAAATGCTGCTGAAGGGCGTGGGCGAGGTTGAAACCGCTCCCGACCGCCGCGCCGCCGCGGAAATGGTTTTGATCCGGTTGTGTCACGTGGCGGACATGCCCTCCCCGGGCGATCTGGTGCGGCGTCTGACGACCGGTGGCGCGGTGGCGGCGTCAGGGAGCGCTAACAGTGGTGGCGGAGGCGGCGGCGTGCGGGCGGTCGCGAATGGCGCGCCGGTCATGGAAGCCGTGCCGGCCGGCCCGGTGCTGGCGACGTTCCGCGACGTCGCGGCGCTGGTGAAAGAACAGCGCGAGGCCCTGTTGCATGGCCATTTGTTGCACTCGACGCATCTGGTCCGCTTCGCGCCGCCGGTGATCGAATTGCGCACCGAACCCGACGCGCCGCGCGACCTCGCGCCCAGGCTGGCGGCGCTGCTGTCCAATGCCACTGGCGCGCGTTGGACCATCGCGTTATCGACCGCTGCCGGAGAGCCGACCTTGGCCGAGCAAGGCAACGCGGCGGACGCGGTGCGGCGGGAAGAAGCCGCGGATCACCCGCTGATCCGCGCCATCATGCAGGCGTTTCCGGGCGCGCGGATCGACTCGGTGCATGACAGTAATGTCGATGATTACGGCCTGCCCCCCGCCGTTACCCTGGGGGAGCCGGAGATGCCCGATTTCGCTCCGCCCGACGCCGAATTCGCCGATGAAAATCCATGGGAGTCTGATGCATGAAAAACCTCGCCGGCCTGATGAAGCAGGCGCAGCAAATGCAGTCGAAAATGCAGGAGATGCAGGAGCAACTGACCCGCCTGGAGATGACCGGCGAGGCGGGTGCCGGCCTCGTGCGCGTGACGTTGAACGGCAAGGGCGAGATGCGCGGCCTGAAGATCGATCCGAACGTGGTGGATCCGGCCGATACCGAAATGCTGCAGGATCTTATCGTCGCCGCGCACCGTGCCGCGAAAGCCAAGATAGACGCGGCCTCGGCGGAGGAAATGCAGAAGGTCACCGGTGGGCTGCAATTGCCGCCGGGGATGAAGTTGCCATTTTGAATTTCGCCCAACCGGCGCCGTGCGAGGGGTACGACAACGTCCAGATGAACCAGCACTAACCCATGGGCGGGCCCGAAATCGAGCACCTGATCGGTTTGCTGGCGAAATTGCCGGGCATGGGGCCGCGTAGCGCGCGCCGTGCCGCCTTGCGGATGTTGCAACATCCAGAAGCCCGCATGCTGCCGCTCGCCTCCGCTTTGGCCGAGGCCGCGCGCACGGTTAAGTCTTGCGCCGATTGCGGCAATCTGGACAGCCGGGACCCGTGCTCGATCTGTGCCGATCACAACCGCGATCGGTCCATCATTTGCGTGGTGGAAGGCGTCGGCGATTTGTGGGCGCTGGAACGAGCGGGGGTGCATCACGGACTGTATCACGTGCTCGGCGGCACACTGTCGGCGTTGGGCGGCGTCCGGCCCGAAGACCTGAACGTTTCAACGCTGATCACGCGCCTTCAGGATGGCTCGGTCTCCGAAGTCATCCTGGCGTTGGGCGCGACGGTGGAGGGCGCGACGACCGCGCATTGGCTGACCGACCGGTTGCGGCCGCTCGGAGTCGCGGTAACGCGGGTGGGGCAGGGCGTGCCGATGGGCGGTGCGCTGGATGCCTTGGACGACGGCACGCTGGCCGCGGCGCTGCGGGCCAGGCGCGCGTGAGAACCTCCAGACCGCGCCGAGAACGGTAACAAGCTGGGACATGCACGCTTTCGTTTGTCCCGAGTGCTTCCTCCAGACCCGGCCGCATGCGTTGTATTTCAGCCGGAACAAAACCTGGTGGAGCGTATCGACGGAAGAGGCGTCGCTGTATCGCAACCTTTGCTCGCATCGAACAATCTGGCCGAGCGGTACAATTCTGGGGTGTGACTCGATGCGGGTGGCGATCGGTCGCTGGTTGAACGCGGACCCGGCCGCGCGAGTCGGTGATACGTCAAATGCCGCTTCAGGCGCGGAAGAAATCTCCATCGCCACCGTCGCCGCCGCACGCCACACTGTCGAACAACGCGCCGAATACCCGGTTGCGATTTCACCGGTCGTTGGCGATTCGTTTCGTGATCCGGCCGCGCGCGCCGCGTTTCAGTGCAATCCGGGAACGGCGGAAATCGATGGATTCGATTTGCGCGATGTGACGCTGGTCGCCGCCCGTCTGGTGCTGTTTCACAACGGGAAGCGGCTGAAGGAGACGCGGTATCTCGTCGATGACCACGATTACTGGATGATTCCGCCCATGCCGCGTGCGGTGCATGAGCCGGACGGGGGCAAGATCGTGGTGATCGGCGCCAACCTGGCGTTTCGCAATTACTACCACTGGTTGATGCAATGTCTGCCGGCGCTCGATGCCTCGGTGCGGATTGTTGGTGCCGCCAATTGCGTGCTGGCGCTGCCACCGCTCTCCGGTTGGCAGGAGGAATCCCTGGCGCTTCTTGGATACGCCAACCTGCCGCGGATCCAGATCGAATTCGATTGCCATTATCGTATCGCGCGTGCGCATTGGAACGCGTATCTGGGCGGCGCGGCGGAGGAGTATCTGTCGCCACGCTGTCTTGAGGTTCTCGATCGCGCTGGTGCTTCGGTCGGGCCGGTCCCGAACACGCCGGAACGGATCTACGTGGCGCGCTTGGATAGCGGGAACCGCGTGATCCGTAACGAGGACGCGGTGAGGCGGTTGCTGGAAGATCACGGATTCGCGACGGTGATCCCCGGAATGCTCTCGTTCGCGGCCCAGATCGCGTTGTTCAAAGGCGCCCGGTTTGTTGTTGGAGGGCACGGCGCGGGCCTGACCAATGTGGCGTTCTGCGGGCCGGGCACAACCGTTCTTGAACTGATACAATCGACCTATCCGACGGTGTTCATGAACCGCGTCGCGCTGGCGAAAGGCCTGCGCTATCATGCGGAATGCTTCGAATGCGTCGCTGGCGGCGACGTCAATCAGCGCGATTGGCTGGTCGATATCGACCAACTCGAAACGAAATTGGTCAGTATTCTTTAAGCCGATTTCTTCCGCCGGTTTGCCGCCCAGGGGTGTCGGTGCCAGGCTGATGAGGAGGCGGCGTGCCGCGTCTCGTGGCCCGCGCGCCCAAACAAGAATTCTGGAGGACATCCAAATGGCTTACGATCTGCTGATCAAGAATGGCCTGGTCGTGGACGGCTCCGGCATGCCGGCGTTCCGCGGCGATGTTGGCGTGCGCAATGGCAAAATCGCTGAAATCGGTAAATTGAGCGGACCGGCGACGCGGACCGTCGATGCCAGTGGGCTGGCGGTTTCCCCAGGGTTCATCGACAACCACGCGCATTATGACGGCCAGGTGACGTGGGATCCGCTGTGCACGTTCTCCCCGCAGCACGGCTCCACGACGGTGATTTTCGGCAATTGTTCCTTGGCGCTGGCGCCGGTGCGGCCGGGCCGCGAACACCGCACGGCGGAATTTCTTTCCTATGTCGAAGCGATCCCGATGGAGGTGCTGAACACCATCGATGTCGATTGGGAAACGATCCCGCAATACATGGACAAACTCGACAAGACGTTGGGCGTCAACGCAGGCACGCTGATCGGTCACACGCCGGTGCGGCATTACGTGATGGGCGACGACTGTCAGAAGCGCGCCGCGACCGATGAGGAAATCGGTGCGATGCAAGATGTCGTGCGCGATGCGTTGACGGCGGGTGCTCTGGGTTTGTCGCTGTCGCGTCAGAAGGGGCATTTCGATCCGCAGGGCGTGCCGATTCCGGCTTTGTGGGCGGATGATAAAGAAATCTTCGCGTTGGCCGATGTGCTTCGCGAACTCAGTACCGGAACGATCCAGGTCGGCGGCGGCGTCGATCAGGAACTGAAGGACGGCATGATGGCGCGCCTGGCCGAAGCGACCGGCCGCACCGTCGTTTATAACAACCTCGCGCAGACGGTACGCAATCCGGACAAGTGGAAGATCCACATGGCGCGGGTCGATGAGACGGTGGCGCAAGGGATCAAGGCCTATCCGATGTGCAGCCCCAACCGGGTGACGCAGGATTTCACCATGCGCAACTGCCAGGTGTTTCGCGGCCTGCCGACCTGGCATCCAATTCTCATTTCCTCGGATGAAGACAAGCTGCGCGCTTACTCCGATCCGGTCGTGCGCCAGAAACTGCACGAAGAGGCGGTCGAGCGGAAAGGCGATATCTCCGCGGCCAACGGCTTCTCGAAGACCTGGTGGGATTACATGTGGGTCAATGAGCCGGCGTTGAAAAAGAACGAAGAGTTCCGCTTCAAAACGATCGGCGAGATCGCGAAAATGACGAATAAACGCGTGATCGACGCGTTCCTGGACCTCGTCGTCGAGGAAAATCTCGACACGCGCTTCCTGCAGGCGGAAAACAACATCGACGATGAGGCGATGACGAAGATCCTGACGTATCCAAACGCGATCGTCGGACTGGGCGATGGTGGCGCGCATGTCCAGTTTCACGGTGGTTACGGCTACACAACGCGGCTGTTGGGCGAGTGGGTGCGCAAGCGCCAGGTACTGACATTGGAACAGGCAATCCGCAAACTGACATTCGAGTCCGCCTCGACGTTCGGTATCCACGACCGTGGGATGCTGCGGCCGGGTCTCGCCGCGGATATCGTACTTTTCGATCCGAAGACGGTGGACGCGGGCGAGGAAAGCGTCGTGCACGACTTCCCGGGTGGTGGCTGGCGCATCAAGGAAGCGGCGATCGGCATCCATATGACCATCGTCAACGGCCAGATCCTGCTCGAAGACGGCAAGCACACCGGCGCGCTTCCTGGGCGTGTGATCCGCAATTCCTGGTATCACGAGCACCGGAACTAAACGCCCCTTCGTCCCCGGCGCGCGATCGCGCGCCGGGGGTT
>PLSZ01000107.1 GCA_003164305.1 Acetobacteraceae bacterium | reverse complement strand
TCTGCACCGGCGGATAAAGCAGCTTGCCGCCCTCGATGCGAACGTGATCGCCGCGGAAGTCGACTGTCTCCCCCCGCATCAGCCGACGCCACACGGTCAGGTATTCCGCCGTCGCGGCGTAACGGTCCCCGTGCTCAAACCAGACGCCGTCACCATGCATTTCGACGGGATCGCCGCCAGCGACGACGTTGATCAGCACGCGCCCCTCCGACAGCCGATCCAATGTCGCCGCCATGCGAGCCGTCATCGACGGCTCCGACAATCCCGGACGGACCGCGACGAGGAAACGAAGCCGGCGCGTCAGCGGCACCATGGCCGAGGCGATGACCCAAGAATCTTCGCATGACCGTCCCGTCGGCAACAGGACGCCGAAATATCCCAGTTCATCGGCCGCGCGGGCGATCTGGCTGAGGTATCCCAGCGTGACGTGCCGTGCCCCGATCTCGGTTCCGAGGTACCGCCCGTCTCCGTGAGTAGGCAGGAACCAAAGAATATCGGCGGCAGTCGCGGGCGGCGGCATTTCGAACATGGCGAACTCCTGGCGTCAGTCGATCGGCGCGGTATATCCCGTCGGGGCCAATGACGTATACCACCTGTGCTAACCGTTAATAGTGGTGAGAACAATGTTCTTCGCGGCCCCGAACGGGAAGAACTGCCCCCCAAACTCCCTCGCCCAAAACAATTATTCTTACCTGTGCTCATAAAGATTTTCCTACCGAGAAGAGGCTTTCACCACTAGTTTAGAAGTGATACTCGTATTCTACGATACAGGACGATGGAATAGAAATGTCGGACATCCTGCCTCTCGCCGCCTCACGCGTTCAGCAACGACGAACGGTGTGGGCGCCCAGGCTCAGACCGCTTCGGTTGGGCAAGGGGTTTTTACCCTGGATCGCTCCATTGACGATTCTGCTGATCTGGGAACTCTTCGCCCGCCTGGGCGGCCTGTCCCCGAACATTCTGCCCGCACCGACAAAGGTCGCGGCAACCGCTGTGAAACTAATCGAGAACGGACAGCTTCTGCCGGATCTGGCCATCAGCCTGATGCGCGCGCTCGCCGGCTTCGTCATTGGCGGGTCGATTGGCTTCACGCTTGGCATCGCAGTCGGCTTCTCCCGTCTCGCCGAGGCACTTCTGGATCGAACGATCCAGATGGTGCGCGCCATCCCGTTTCTCGCGGTGCTGCCGCTGGTCATCGTCTGGCTCGGCATTGGCGAGGGAGCGAAGATCTTTCTCGTGGCCCTTGGCGTTACATTCCCGATCTATATCAACACCGTCCTCGGTATCCGTCAGGTTGACCCAAAGCTGCTGGAGTTGGGGCGCGTTACCGGGTTATCGGATTGGAAACTCATCCGGTGCATTGTGTTGCCGGGTGCGTTGCCGTCCATCCTGACCGGCGTTCGTTACGCGCTTGCGACCGCGTGGCTCGCGCTGGTGGTCGCCGAAACGATCGCGGCCAGTTCAGGCATCGGTTTCCTGGCCATGGACGCGCGCGAGTTCCTCCGCACTGACGTGATTGTGCTGGCGATCGTGATCTACGCGGGTATTGGCGTGGTCGCCGATTCAATCGCACGCTTCCTGGAGCGGCGATTGCTCGCCTGGCATGCGAATTACGCGCCGGGAGCCCGCTCATGACCGCCGTTACCGTGGAACATCTGACGCGGCGTTACGGCGACCGCGTCATCCTGCGCGGCCTCAACCTTCACATCGCGCGCGGCGAGTTCGTGGCCCTGCTGGGTGAGAGCGGCTGTGGCAAGACCACCCTGCTGCGAGCCATCGCCGGACTGGATCGGGTGGACGGTGGCCGTATCATCGGCTCTGGCAGGCCAGCGGTGGTGTTCCAGGAGCACCGTCTGCTGCCCTGGTATACCGTTTGGCGCAACGTCGCTCTGGGCCTGCCTGAGATCGACGGCAGGCGACTCGCCGCGGTCGCATTGGGCGAGGTTGGACTGGGTGACAGGCAGGAGGAATGGCCACGCAATCTTTCGGGCGGCCAGGCGCAACGAGTCGCGCTGGCCCGCGCGCTCGTTCAGGAACCGCATTTGTTGCTGCTCGATGAACCGTTCGCATCACTTGACGCGCTGACTCGGATCCGCATGCACGCGCTGGTGAAGCAACTCGTTGCCCGCCATCAGCCGGGCGTACTGCTGGTAACGCATGACGTGGATGAGGCGATCGCTTTAGCCAATCGCACCCTGATCATGCGCGACGGCCGCATCGTCGCCGAGTACACGGTTTCGCCGGGCGCGAACGCCCGCCGCTCCCATCCCGATGCGGTTTCGTTGCGCGAGGTTTTGCTCGATCAGCTCGGGGTGCCAGCCGACGCGGTCGCGGCATGAAGGGGATCGTTACCATGACCAGACTTTCTCGCCGCCATCTGCTGACCACCGCCCTGGCTGCAACCTCGTTCGCCGCACACGCGGGTCCTGGGCGGGTCACCGATACGGTGCGCCTAACCTGGGGGTTTGGCGGTCTGCCGTTGATCGCCAAGGAACGTGGTGAGTTCGCCAAACAGCTTGCGGAGGACGGCATCAAAGTGGAGTGGGTCGGCCCGTTTCCCAATCATGCGCCGTCGATCCAGGCGGTGACCGGCGGCAGCGCGGATTTTAGTTTCGGCGGTAGCACGACACCGGCACTGGCCGCGATCATCGCCGGCTCGCCGCTGGTGTTCGCTCAGTTTTCTGTCGTGAACCCGCGCACCACCGCGATCATCGCGAAGGACGGCTCCGGGATCGACCACGTGCCGGATCTGGTGGGCAAGACCGTCGCGGTTAATCGTTCCGGTGTGGCGGAGTTCCTGCTGGTCGCGGCGCTGGAGAAATACCAGGTCGATCGCTCGAAGGTGAAGGTCGTTTACCTCAATCCCCCTGAGGCCGCGCCTGCTTTCGGCTCCGGTCAGGTCGATGCATGGGCGATGTGGAGTCCAGGGCTGGATATCGCGAGAAGTCAGTACAAGGGACATGATATTTTTGTTGAAGGGCGCGATCTGGATTTTCAGATCGACTTCGGATCGTGGCTGATCGCGCGTCGCTTCTCGGAGCAAAATCCCGCTTTGGTTCGCGCCGTGAACGACGCGTTCGGCCTCGAAGCAAAATGGGCGTCGGAGCATTCGGCCGAAGCGGAAAGGATCGCCCAACGGCAGGGCAATTACAGTGACCAGATCCGCGACACATTCATCGCGCAAAAGCGCCGCTACACGTTGAAATCGGTCAACGATGCGGCGTTCGTCAAGGACCTGCAAACCGCTGCCAATTGGCTGGTGGCCCGGAAAGTGCTGCCGGAATCGGTGACAGTGACCGAACACCTCGCGAAGCTCTGATCCACGGGAGACCTTTGGACATGATAACCAGACGGGGCTTCGCCGCGCTTCCTCTGCTTGGCACGAGTGCCGCCTGGGCCGCGCCAAAACATGGCGGAACACTGACCTTCGTTCTGGAACAAGAACCGACGACCCTGGTCGCGGCGACCACGACGGACAACGTGACGAAGGTCAGTGCCAAAGTCACCGAGGGCCTGCTGTCCTACGACTTCAATCTCCGGCCGATACCGCAGCTCGCGACCGCGTGGTCGATCAGCGAGGACGGGCTGCGCTACACGTTCCACCTGCGGCCCGGGGTGAAGTGGCATGACGGCCAGGACTTCACTTCCTCTGACGTGGCGTTTTCGATTGAACTGCTGCGTCAGTCACATCCTCGCGGGCGCTCCACCTTCGCGCCGGTCACCGAGATCGAAACACCGGACCCGCACACCGCTGTCCTGGTTCTGTCCANNGCCCGCGCCCTATCTGCTCGGCGCCCTGTATGCCGATGAGTCACCGATCGTTCCGCGGCACGCCTATCAGAACACAACGCCACAAAACAGCCCAAACGCATCGGCGCCGATCGGCACGGGCCCGTTCCGGTTCAGGCGATGGGAACGTGGTAGCTTTATCGAGTTCGAACGCAATCCCGATTACTGGGATCAGCCGAAGCCTTACGTCGATCGTATCGTCTTTCGTGTGGTTACCGACGCGGCCGCCCGCACTGTGCTGTTCGAAACCGGCGAGGCGGATCTTGGCGGCGAGGGAGCCGTGCAATTGAGCGAACTGACCCGCATCCGGCAACTGCCGCATATCGGCTTCGAAACCAAAGGATTCGCATTTTACGGTGGTGTCCGCCGGCTTGAGTTCAATCTGGACAATCCGTACTTCGCCGAATTGAAGGTTCGTCAGGCGGTCGCGCACGCGATCGACCGGGAAACACTGCGTCAAACGGTTTGGTACGGCTATGGTGACATCGTCTATGGTCCCATCAGCCCGGCTTTATCGAACTTTTATACCGCCGATCTGCCGCGTTATCCGCATGACCCGCGCGTGGCGAACGATCTCCTGGACGCCGCTGGACGTTCGCGTGGCGCCGATGGCACCCGCTTCAGAGTGACCCTGGACTATCGCCCCTGGACGGAGGGCGACAAACGGACCGCTGAGTATTTACGCCAGGCCCTCGCGCGCGTGGGCATCGACGCGACCGTGCGCTCGCAGGATTTCGCGGCCTATGTGAAGCGGGTTTATACCGATCGCGCCTTCGACTTCGCCGCCAACTCGATGACCAACACCTTCGACCCGACGATCGGAGTGCAGCGATTGTACTGGTCGAAGAATTTCAAACCAGGCGTGCCGTTTTCCAACGCCTCGCATTACATCAACCCGGAGCTGGATCAGGTGTTGGAAGCCGCTTCCGTTGAAGCCGATCCGATTAAGCGGAGAGCTCTGTTCGTCACGCTTCAGGCCACGGTCGCGCGCGATTTGCCTGACATTAGTTTCCTGACCGACTATCACTACAGCCTGTTCAATCGCCGGGTGTTCGATCACACCACGCAGGCGACTGGAATTTCCTCTAACCTGGCGGACGTTTGGCTGGGGTGATGGATCTTGTGGCGCCAACGCGACATTGAGGGTCCCGTATCGCCAGCAACCAAAGTTCGCGTCAAACCAGTCAAGCAGCGCGCTGCACTGCAAGGTGTTCCAGCATTTGAGCGAGGCGCCCCGAGCTTGCCGCGTCCAGATCGAACGCCAGATGTAATGATCCACCATTCGCGCCGCGGACGATGAAGGGCAACTTCATACCGATGCGGTCCACGTCGAGCATACCCCGGCTGCCCGTGGGCAGTACGGGCCCGTCCGTGATCAACGCGCCACCCACAGAGAGATCGACGACCGAGGCGGGCTGCGTGCCGCGACCGTCAACCGCCACGCGACACGTTAGGTTGACTGGATAACGGACGTCGCGTCGGCGATCGACTTCGGTGGCCGAGGTGCGCACCACCCGGATCACGG
>PLSZ01000065.1 GCA_003164305.1 Acetobacteraceae bacterium | reverse complement strand
TTGGGACCTTTGCGGAGAAGAACCCTAAAGCGCCGGGCCATCGGTCACGCGATCGATGGACGCGGGAATGTTGCCCTCGTGCATCCGCACGTGGCGGACCCGCAGGCCCCCCATTGCCTGCGCACTGGGCGGCAGACTGTCGGCCGCGCCAGACCAGTTCCTCCCCGCGGACTGCCTGCGGGCCTCTCGGGCATCGATTTTGGGTGAGACGGCCGCCATCACCGCCTGAGTCACGGCGAGCTCTTCGTTGGTTCCCCGCGCGGCCGCGATGGCGTCTCGTTGCGCCTCACTCATGAGGTCCCAGCCGGCGATCGTCGGCTGGTTCGAAATCGGTCTCGGCTCCAGCCCGGCTCTCAAGTCCGCGAGTTGATCGTCGGTCAGTGACACATCGGGAAACGCACGGGCGCGCCAGTCTCCTGGAGATGCGTCAGCCGTTCCCGATTCGGCCTGGTGTTTCCGCCAAAACAGGTCAGTCGCATCCTCCTGTTCGCCGAGCCTTTCCTCTAGGTCGCGGCGCCAGCTCATCGCGGCCGCCTCCGCAGCGGCTCGCGGGGCTGGGCATACCATTGACGCTGCCTGCGCATATCCTCGGCGACCTTGGCCCAGCTCAGGGCGAGTTCGCCCGGGGTCAGCTGGCGACCCGCAGGCCTACCGGCCCAGGCCCACCGATCGTCGAGAAGGAGCGGCGCGGACCTTCCCGTTTCGCCTTGGCGCGTGGCCACGCTACGTGCTTACACGCGATCCTTTGTCACGCGGGGGGGCTGCGCCATGTCGTAAAAGCCCAACACGGGCTTGCGCTATCGTCAGATCGGGCCGCCGCACCTTCGCGTGAGTGCAGGCTCCATTTTTTGGTATTTTCTGGCCGTCCAAAGTCAGCAGCCCGAGCATGACCGCGATCGGTTTTATGTCGTCACGTTTAACGAACCATCGATTGCGATTTCGGTCCGCGGGCAGGTCACCGGATAGGACCATGGAATACAGGCTACGGTACGTCGGCGAGCGTTCGCCGGTAGACTGTTCAAGCTCGCGCGCCAGTTCCGCGAGGGGCACATATTGGGGTGTCATTTTGGTCACCGGTTGCAGGTTGACGCGGGTGACCGGTGCGTGTGTTAGAATGGTTTTGCTTGGAGTCCATCCTGGTCTGGTTCACACGAGCCGGTTGGGGTGTTGCCGGCGTCTTCCTGCCAGGGAAGGCGCCGGTTTCGTTTCGGGTGTTGGCGGCCAACGCTCCGGGCGAGTTCACGGAAAGCCGCGCTGCGGCCATCGCTCGAATCTCATGTGCCGAATCGATCATACCGAGCCTATGCGAGAGAGATTCCGGCGACGAGTCAATGTGAAGCGAACGACAGTTTTTGGAACTAATTTTCGTCCAACCCGGGCAAGTTGGCTTCGGCGTTGGCCTCCCTGAGGGCGCGAGAAACAGTGACCGGATCCTTGGCAATCCCCACAAACTTCAGGAATTCACAAATGAAAAGACACGCCGGCGAGCCAACGCCGAGCGGTGCTGTCGAACCGCTTTCGTCGGTGCGCGCACCCCATGTGACCGAAAGGATGAAAGCGACCAAATCCTTCCAGTCGTATTTTTTTAACCCATGATCTTCAAGTCGGGAAAACACCGACCCAACGGCGTTTTCGGCCGTCTCGATTGCTTGGATAATCCTGACATTCGCCTCCTTGACGGCGGGGAACACGTCCGCCCCAGGAGACGCAACCGCCAGCTCCAAGACAGTTCGCATTTCAACCAAACCCGTCAGGAATGGTTTTCCATGCTTCAATATTTTGCTCGCTCTCAAATGGAACGTTCCCAGTGTCACCCTAAGGAATTGGATATAAACTATCTTCCCCCAGACCTCGCCATCGCCGACTGCGTTGGCCTTGATCCGATCAATTATTCCCGCCTCAAGTAGTTCTCGTTTCCGGACCAACGCGTCGATCTCTTTCTGTGTCAGATCGCCGCCACGTTTGCGCTTGTTGTCCCGGTACCGTTTCGCGATCTCCGCTGGAGACAGCAGCACGCCGTCGGAGCGGATAGTTGGGCGGCCCAAAAAAAGACTCCCTACGTCATATTACTCCGTTAATTCGTCATAAAACTCCACGCGACGCAAGGCCATTCACGCCTTGTTCCGCTCGCGACTCGGGCGCAACGCTGCCGAGTCCCGACCGATTCGGCCGCGCCAGGGCCATCCACGGTCGATAGGGCCGATCCGGCCGATTTCCTTCGCTTCCGCGGATGGTTCGGTCCATGGTGGCCGCACGGGCCGCTGGATGGCGGCGACTGTCGGGCCAAAGCGTGCCCTAAAACGTGCCCCTCTCAGTGCCCTAAAACATGCCCCGCCCGCGCATTCCCGAAGCGCCTGTCAGTCTGACAGACCAAGTCATCCTAGACGGATGTCTCAGTCGCCACGCGTCACCTGTGCGGCCCGGCCGAGGATGAACCGGAACGGCTCTGGCGCCGCGCCGTGGGCAAGGCGTAGCAACGCGGCGCGCACCACGGCCGGCGAGTCGAACGTCACGCGTCGTTTGGTTTTCGGATCGGTCCAGCGGATAGTGCCGAGATCCACGACGACGTTGCGCACGTTCGGCCGCGCGGCACGGACAGCCTCCGCGATCATGCGTTCGCCATCGATCCGGCCAGCCGCGGCGGCGGCGATTGCCTCCCGGTCGACGGTGACGGTGGTTTGCCGCGGTGGCGCGCGGCGCCGCTTGGGCCGCGGTGGTATGATCGGGCCGAACAACGTGCCCTGGTCAGTCATGGCGCGCGCCGCGCCGTCTCGGGGGCGTCCGCGCCCGCATGACGACACGTGCGGCCTGTAGAGCGATGAACTCAGACGTGTTCGCCGTGCCGACCGATGCCGCCGGCGACGCGGCGGGAGTGGGCACGATCGGATGTTGCCATTGTTCCTCGAATGCCAGGATCGACGCGAGCGGGATCCGCACCATCGTCGTGCCCAAGCGAAGCACGCCGATCTGGCCGGAGTGAATCAGTTTACGCACCTTCCCCGCGGAGCAGTTCCACCGCTCCGCCAGCTCGGCGACGCGCAACGGCTTACCTTCATTCATCGTCGCGGCCGTTGCGTTGTGCGCCATGTCGGACGCGGCCAAGTTGGCGCCGTGCCCTGGCCAGCACGGGTTCAAGCGCGAGCCCCGCGGTGACAAACGGCGGCGCGGACGCATCACGGTTTTCGAGCCGCTCGATGCGCGCTTCGAGATCGGCAAGCTGCTCTTGCAAGCCTTCGATCGTGGGGGCGTTGTCCGTCATGGGGCCGGTTCCCTGGCCATAACTCCGGCGATCGGCAGAAAGGGATTCCCTTTTGTGCGCCGCCTTGATGGCCTCCGTGTCAACTCGCGCACGCGCTCCTGTGCTGAACTCGCCGACGATGACAATTTGAGTACCGACGCGGACGCGACCACGCGCCGACCGATCGCCGTCGCGGCGGTATTGTGGGGGCTCCGCATCGCGTCCCGGATCATGGCGACATCAGCCGGCGCGAAGGTGATTAAGCGTCCGACGCGGTTGCATCGCAGGCCGGGAATGCGCGGCAAGAGTCGGCGGAGCGTTCTTTCCGACATCGCCAGCTCGGCCGCCAACTGTTTGCGCGTGAGGTCGGTCATTGGACGGCACCAGACTTGGTCAAGCTGGCATTGCGCTTCGCGCCGGCTGTCTGTTTCCCCCGTTGAAATGCATCGCGGCTGCGCACCATGGGGCGGCTGGGCACCGCGACGGCGCAAGTGGGCGCCGACGGCCTTGGCGCGACCGATTGCTGTGCCTCGTATGCTTCCCGGTCAGCCTGCCGGATGCGAACCAACCTACCGAAGCGAAGGTGGCCCAACGCGCCGCTCGCGCAAAGGTCGTAGACGTGGCGGGTCGAAACTCCCCAGGCGACGGCGAGCTGCAATGCGGAATAGGCGAAGGGTGCGGCGTCAGCCATCAAACTGGCCCCTCTTTGCCGGCGAGGTCGCGCACCAATGACATGGCCAGCCGCTCATAATCCTCGGCCTGGTCCTCGAAACTTCGGCCGGTCGCGACTGCCACAATCCGCGTCAATGCATTGCCCAAGGCGCGACCCTTGGCACGTATGCCAGCGTCGGTTTCGGCCGGTAAGGCGATAATCTGACGAAGTATGCCGTGCCATCGGTCCGACACAAGATCGAACTCAGGCCGCCCCTTCGGAGTCTCCACGGGGAGCGCCAGAGCGTCGGAATCATACCGCTCTTGCCAGCGGGTATCGGCGTCGAACTGGCGGCAGAGGTCCAACAACACGGCGTCACGGTCGGGCGCGTCGTCCGCAGTCAGGTCGCGCAAGATCGCGGCGGTAAGACGGTTCGGCCACAGGTCGGAGTTGGCGTCCTCCGTACGGTGTTCGTCGCCCAAATAGAGCGACAGTGACCGCGCCCGCGCCCGGAACTCTTCGATGCTGGTCGCGCGCAAATTCGCCAGGCGGTAGACAATTGGCTCTTGCTGCACCTCGATCGCGTCAACCAAACACTCGCGCTCCTTGTCATCCCGGATCGCGTCAAACAGTTTCACCTTCTGGCGGTTGAGCGCATCGAATTCGGCGCAAAGCGAGAGGATATCGCCGGTGATCTGCTCGGTTGTCTCCGGCCGCCCATTGGGCAACCGGCGACCGGTCGTGATATCGAATATTTCAGCCTGGGACATTGGTTTGCTCCGGGGTCCTGGGTTAGGCCGGGCGGGGTGTTTCCAGCACCCCGTTCGGCTGATTGGTGTTAGCGCGCCGTGCTGTGGAGCACGGCGATCGGCGGCACGGTGGGGTGATTGGTTTCGATAACTCCTATTCTCAGGTGCTTCGCCCGATCACGCTTTGACTTCGAGCTCGCGCACCCGGTTGGCGAGTCGCGCGTGTTGGCTGTGCATCGCTCGGACCTCATTCAGAAGCGCGGACAGCGTGCCATCCTGGCGCATGGCGATCGCGGTCAGCACCGCCATGTCGTCACGCATGCTGGCCACATCGATTGTCAGTCGGTCGAGGGCACGCCCGACGTAAGCAAGATCGACGTTCGCGGGTTGGTCGCTCATGCCGCCGTCCTCCGACCGTTCAGTGCGAGGTGGTTGTCGATCGCTTCCAGGATCAAGTCATTGACTGTTACGCGCCGCTTCAGCGCGAGGGCCTTCAGCTCCGCCAGATCATCCCGTTTGATCGTCAGCGAAGTCTTAATGTTTTCGTCGTCAACCTTGGACGGCTTGGCCGGAGGTGCGGCTACGGGCGCGGGCTCGGCGACTGCCACCTGTGGCTTCTGAGCCAGTGCGGCGGTCAACGTGGGTTTGGGTTTTGCCATAGGCGAGTTCCTTCTCGATGACGCGCCAGAGGGCGCGGATTTCCGTCGCGGCCTTTCCATGCGGATCGGTCTCCATCGCCGTCAGACCGGTCACAGGGGCGGCCACGAACGCGGCACGCCCTGTGATCGCCACCGGTGCGACCGGCACGCCGAATGCCACCAGCGCACGGCGGGCATCGGTGACGATCGAGGCTTCACCCGCGCCGCGTGCCGGCGGGCAGGCATTCAACACGAGCAACGATCGCCGGGCCGCACCCTTCACCAGGTCCAGCGTCCCGAGGATGGCGCGAAGATCGAAGATCGCCGGCCGGGTCGGTATCAGCACCAGATCGGCAAGAGTGGCCACGTGGGCCACGTCGGCCTCGGCACTCGGCCGCGTGTCGATAACCACCAGGTCGACGCCATCGGTCGTGGCGGCGTCCAGAATGCCGCGCAAGTCGGCCGGCTTTGTTTCCACCAGTGCGGGCGTGTCAGCCTCCCGCGCTCGCCACCAGGCGGCGGCGCTGCCCTGAGGATCCAGGTCGACCAAAAGCGTGCGCTGGCCGGCTTGCTGCGCCAGTACGGCTAGGTGGACGGCGAGCGTCGTTTTCCCGACGCCGCCTTTGCGGCTGAGCAATCCGAGCACCTTCATAATCGCGCAATAGCACCTTTGAGCGTAGGCGCAAAGGTGCAAATATTCTATGCGCCGAAGCGTCCGGGAGTTTCTGCGCTTATACGCTAATACTCTCTTACGTATCAGCGCCTATGCTTCTATACTCCTACACGTCCGACACGCCCAATTCACGAAAGCAAAACCGCCATGAACCATATCCCGCCGATCGCCGTCCCATATACCGCGCTGTCGCCCGTCAGTCTGAAAACGGCGTCCTGGCGGACCAAACTGCCTGACGATCATCTGAGAGTCGGTATTTCACGCGGCGTGCCACGCGGGATGGCCGCCGGCTATCGCGTGTTCCGGAAACTCGCCCCTGGACCATGGTTCAACAGCGTCGGGCCTGTTGAATACGACCAGCTTTATCGATCGGAGATCCTCGCGCCGCTGGATCCCCGCGCTGTCGCCGCCGAGCTGCTCGCCATGGCCCACGGCCGCGTCCCGGTGATGTGCTGCTTCGAGCGCGTCGAGTCCGGCGAATGGTGTCATCGGGCGATCGCCGCCGAATGGTTGGCCGACGCTCTCGGCGGGGTCGTGCCGGAGTTCGGGTTCGAGACCCTCCCACAGGACGCTCATCCGATGAAGCCACAAGAGCTCCGTCGCCCCTGATCCCCTTTGATCACCCGTCTCTGAGCCGATCAGGCGTTGCAGGGACTCGGACGTACGGCCAACGTCGCCAACGCCGCGAACCTCGCGGCGAGTCGCAAAGGACCACTGTAACCCTGCACTGAAACGCCAACGGCGCCCGAGAGGGGCGCCGCAAGGACCGGCCGGAACCGGAGAAGATCAGGACCTGAGAACCCCAATCTTCCCCATGACCGGCAAAAAAGCAAGCGCCCCTTGCTGTGGGGAAATTGCGTCCTGGTGGTTGCCCCGCCAGCGCCTCGGCATAACCGAGGAAGGCGAAGCTATGCCCACAAATCACCGCCGCCGAACCGTCGTGTTCGGCCCCGGTCCGCGTGTCCCGCTGGACCGAAACGCGAAGGTTCGCGTCATGGCCTACGCACGCGCCTGGAACGCCCTCCACCGGCGTTCAGGTCAGCACCGCGGGCCGCTTACGCGCGCGACCATCGAAGTGCTGGAGGCGCTGCTGTACGGCTTCCACAATGCCAGCACAGGTGCGTGCTTCCCCAGTTACGAAGCGATCTCCGCCAAGGCCGAGTGCTGTCGCGACACCGTCCACGAAGCCATCCGCGCCCTCGAGCGCGCGGGCGTGCTGAAGTGGGTCAATCGTATCGTCCGGGAACGGGTGCGCGAACGCGATCTGTTCGGCCAGTGGGCGAACCGTTGGCGCGTCCTGCGTACGTCGAACGCATACACGTTTCGCGACCCGAATCCGGGCACGGCGCGGCCCGATCGGTCCACGTCGGAAAATCCCCCTGGAACCCTGAATCAAAGTTTTTCTTCTTCTACTGCTCCGGCGATCGACGGCCCGCACGCCGCGGACACGCCGCTGTCGCGCTCGCTCCGAGCGTTGCGAGACGCTGTTGCGGCGCGCGAGGGTGTCATCGTGACATAGCCGCCGTCAGCGCACGCGCACCGGCCAGTAAGATTGCTCAGGAACGGGCGCGGCATCGAGTGAACGGGGAAAACGCGTAGGGCAGAACGGCTCGAAATTTTTGCCAGGTCACTGGAATCATTCCCCGGTCTCGACGGAACCCCCCCTCGTGAAACTCGCGCCGTTTCGCGTTGCCCGCAGGCCCGGTCGCGCGAGGTTTGGGCCAGAGGCCTACACCCCCTACCCCCGGCCGGCCGCGATCGTTTCGGGTTCGGTGGTGCCGCTACCCCCGAGTCTCAATTTCGCCGGAGCACGTTTCAGCCGGGGGCACGGTCTACGCCAAGACCATCCGGGAGGCTGACACCGGCATCCCTTGGTCGGGCGGTTCGCTTAACCTCGGTCACGCTGCCAGACGGCGCGTTAGACCACCCGCGTGTCCCCGCGGGTCCGCTGTGATGTGCCGCCTGTCGATCCAGCCGGTCGATGGCAATGTCATCCATTCCGCTCACGACAGCACTCATCCGCCGCCTCCCGGCATGCTGGTTTCAATCCGTGGCGGCGACGCCATCACGGCGCCCGTGCCGGTCGCGGCTGCCGTGGTGCCATGCGGCGCGCCCTTGATGTGGACATCGACCTGGACGTGTCCGCTGGCCCCCGGCGCACCGGCCGCGTTAGCCGTGGCCAGACGTTCGGCCATGGAAGACCGGCGGTCGATTTCGTCCTGTTTGTCCTTGGGACGTTCATAAAACTGCGACACGGCGGCGCCCTTACCGGCCGGGCCGCCCGGCGCGAAGCGAATGGCGGCGGCGGCGTTTGATTCGGTTCCTCCCAGCTCGGCCATCACGTAGTCGAGCTGTTCGTCCAGCGAACCTTGCTCGGGCAAATGACCATATTTCGCCAGATAACGTTTGAGCCTGTCGTCACGCCACATGAACGCCCCATGGGCCGCACCCATGTCGCCTGGGTTGGAATTCCACATCGCGCGACTTTCCTGCACCGCATTGGCGGCGAAGCCCCAGCTCGTATCGTCGTCCAGACCACGCTTCATGAGCCCATCGTGAATCGACTTCGCTCGCCCGACGGTATCGGTATCGAGCGCATTACCGCCCCCTGGGTTCAACGGTCCGCGGCGCGGCGCAAGGTAGGCGCGAGGCCCGGCTCCTCCGCCGCCGAGGGAATGCGGCATGTAGCGCTCCCACCAATTACCGATGACACCGCTGTCACCTCTTGCAACCCGTTCTCTCTCCAGTTGCAGCAGCATTGCCGTCGTTTCGTCACTTTGGCCTCCCATAGGGCCAACAAGGGTCAACGCACCACCCGCTCCGATGAGAGCCGCAGTCGATGGAAGCCAAGCGGCGAAACCGAACCGCTGCAAAAGCCATTTCGACGCTGCATATCCCCCGAGGCCGCTCCCTACGCCAGCCGTCTCGGCAAACGCCTCGGCCTGCTTCGGGTGCTGTTCGATCAGCTTTGCCCCGAGCCTCAAAACCTTGTTGAGCGCTGGCGCGTACTTGAGCTCGAGTCGATTCACCACACCGTCGATCGCGCCTCCAAGCTCAACGAAGGAATGATCAAGTTCCTCCGCGGACCTCAGCATCTCCCGCGTCATCACGCCGCCAGTATTCCGAGCCTGGCGCCCAAGGTCCGCCAGGCCCTTGCTGCCCCCCTTTAGGAACGGCAAGAGATCGTGGCCTCCCACCATTTCGTCCAATGCGTGCGACTGCGCGTAAGAGTCTTTGAAGGAGTGGATGTAGTCGGCGAGCGGGCCGATTGCCTCGGTTAATTTCATAACGTGTCCTGCCGCGTTCGACGGAAACACCTTCGCAAATAGCGACGTGGTGGTGCTCCCAGCCCTTCCATACGCGACATCGACCAGACGCTTGTTTAATTCGCCAAGCCCGCTGTCCAGCGCCTCCGCCGAACTTCCCGCCAGCTTCGCGGCGAGACGCAGCTCCGATAGTTTCTCAACCGGCATATCCAGCAGATAAGAGACCTTGCCCATCGCGTTGCCCGCCTCGCCCCAACGACGGGTCATTTCCGCGATACCGGCGATGCTTCCGGCCGAGGTCAGCAGCGCCATAGGCGAGACCATGCGCTCCAGCGCCCGCGCACTTTCCAGTGCGTTCTCGCCCAGGGTCTTAACGCGTTCGCCGACCTGCGTAATCCCGGAGACCTCGCCAAACTTGGCCATGCTTTTGTTGAAACGCTCGGCCGGAGCCCCCAGTGTTTGCAGGCGCTTGTTCAGCGCGTCGATCTTGGCCGTGGCCTCATCGACCACACCGATCCCGATAGCGAACCCGCCGGATTTAGGGTCAAACCCCGCAAAGGTCC
>PLSZ01000572.1:4483-4633 GCA_003164305.1 Acetobacteraceae bacterium | reverse complement strand
CCGGATGCGCGTAGCGCGCGGCCCCGCGGAAACCGATCATCGGGTTGGCCTCGTGCGGCTCAAACACGCTGCCGCCGAGCAATGCCGCGTATTCGTTGGTCTTGAAATCCGACAGCCGGATGATTACCGGCTTGGGGTAGAACGCCGCAG
>PLSZ01000572.1:0-4394 GCA_003164305.1 Acetobacteraceae bacterium | reverse complement strand
GGCAGCATCGCCGTGCGGAACGCCAGGTCGGGGTTGCCGAGATTGACCATGATCTCGGTGCGCGGCACCCCAAGCGTGCTGACATCGACGCGCGAAATGTCGAAGCCAACCTCGCCGTCATAGACATTGCCGATCTCGCCATCGGCACACGAGATCGTCACCAGCATGCCGGTCTTGAGCGCTGTGGTCGCACTATTAGCGCCAACCACCGCCGGCACCCCCAACTCACGCGCGACGATGGCGGCATGACAGGTGCGGCCGCCGCGATCGGTGACGATGGCGCCGGCGGTTTTCATCACCGGCTCCCAATCGGGGCTGGTGGAGCTGGCGACCAGCACCTCGCCCGGTTTGAAGAAGCGCAGATCGGCGGTGCTGGTAATGACGCGCACGAGGCCGGTGCCGATCTTTTCGCCGACCGCCTTGCCGCGCACCAGCACCGGCGCGGTGCCTTTCAGGGTGTACGTCTCGAAGAAGTCGGAGTCGCGGCGCGACGCCACGGTCTCCGGCCGCGCCTGAACGATGTAGAGCAGGCCGTCGTCGGCGTCTTTCGCCCACTCGATATCCATCGGCTCGGCGTGACCGGCGCGGGCGGAATAATGTTCCTCGATGCGGATCGCGTAGTCCGCCAGATTGAGCACTTCCGCGTCGGTCAGGCAGAAGCGCGCGCGCTCGGCGTCCGAGGTCGGCACGTTGAGCGTACTGGTGGCGCCATGACCTTCGGCGCAGGTCAGCCGGAGCTGCTTCTGGCCGAGAGCGCGCCGCAAAACCGCGCGGTGACCCTGCGAAAATGTCGGTTTATGCACGAAAAACTCGTCCGGATCGACCTTGCCCTGGACGATGTTTTCACCCAGGCCATAGGCGCCGGTGATGAAGACGACGTCGCGGAATCCGGATTCGGTATCCAAAGTGAAGATGACGCCGCTGCTGGCGCGGTCGGAGCGCACCATTTTCATCACGCCCACCGACAAGGCGACCTTGAAATGATCGAAGCCGTTGTTGACGCGATAAACGATGCCGCGATCGGTGAATAAAGACGCGAAGCACAGCCGGCAGGCTTCGAACAAATCGTCGGGACCGGTGACATTCAGAAAGCTATCGTGCTGTCCGGCGAAGCTGGCGGTCGGCAGGTCCTCGGCGGTCGCCGAACTGCGCACCGCAACCGCGACATTCCTGCCGTACTGGGCTTCAAGCTTTCGATAGGATGCGACGATATCCTGACACAACGATTCGGTACCGGTGGCGGCGTAAACGATCGCCCGCGCCTGTTCCGCGCGCGTGGCGAGCATCGTCATGTCGGTGACGTCGCAATCGTCGAGCAACGCGTGCAGGCGCGGCCAGGCGTCCGCCCCGGTCAGCGCCTCCATATACGCGGCGGCGGTCAGCGCGAAACCGTTCGGCACGCGCACGCCGGCGTCACCCAGGGTGCGATACAATTCGCCCAGAGATGCGTTCTTGCCGCCGACGAGCGGCACATCCTCCAGCCGGATGCTATCGAACCAGCGGGTTTGCTTTGACGAAGAGGTCATGGCGGAACATCCCCTCTCGAATTTCTTTCGGCAACTTGCGTCCGCCGCCGGCAGTCCGCATTGATTTGGATCAGGTTAAGCAGACACGCCTCCAGGAAACGCCCATGACAGATTCGCCCCTGATCGCCGAATTCCGTGCCGCGCGCGTCGTGCCCGTGGTGCGCACGCACGTCACCGCGCACGCCGCCACCGCCGTTCAATGGCTGCGCGACGCCGGCCTGCGCATCTTCGAGATCACGATGACCGTGCCAGACGCCATTGCGCTGATCCGCGAGCTGGCCTCCGACCCGGATCTGCTGATCGGCGCCGGCACGGTGCCGGACCGCGCCACCGCCGAGGCCTGCCTCAAAGCGGGCGCGCGCTTCGTGGTCGCGCCATGGATCGATGCCTCGCTGTCGGCGCCCTGCCGCGACGCCGGCGCGGCGCTGATGCTGGGGGCGCTGACGCCCACCGAAGCGCGCGCGGCGCTGGCCGCCGGCGCGGATGTCGTCAAGGTGTTTCCGGCGTCGTCCGTTGGTGGACCGGGCCACGTCAAAGCGCTGGCCAGCGTGTTGCCTCAGGTGGCGTTCTGCCCGACCGGTGGGGTCGAACCAGGCAACCTCGCCGCCTACCTGGCCGCCGGCGCGGCTTTCGTGGGCATGGGCGGGGCGCTGGTGGACGAGAAGCGCATCGCCGCCGGGGACCGCGCCGCGATCGAGGCCGCCGCGCGCCAGATCGTTCCCGCCGGAGCCCCCATGGGAACCGTATGATGCCGGACCTGCTGTGCATGGGAGAGCCGATGCTGGAGTTCAATCAGTTGCCGCCCGGCCCCGATGGCCGCGTGCTGTATCTGGAGGGGCACGGCGGCGATACCTCGAACGCCGCGATCGCCGCGGCGCGGCAAGGGGCCTCGGTCGGCTACATCACCGCGATCGGGCAGGACGCGCCCGGCGACAGCTTCATGGCGCTGTGGGCGCGCGAGGGGGTCGATACCGCGACCGTGCGCCGGACCGATCGGTCGTTGACCGGGGTTTACTTCGTCACGCACGACGACCGGGGACATCATTTCCTGCACTATCGCAAGGATTCCCCCGCCGCTTTGTACGGTCCCGACGACCTGCCCGAGGCCGCGATCGCCACCGCGCGGATATTTTACGTCTCCGGCATCAGCCAGGGGATTTCCAGCTCCGCCGCCGACGCGGTGTTCCGCGCGATCGAGATCGCTCGCCGGCACGGGGTGAAGGTGGCGTACGACACGAATTACCGGCCGAAGCTGTGGCCGGCGACGCGGGCCGCTTCGGTGATGCACGCGGCGATGGCGCACGCGGATTACGCGTTTCCGGGAATGGAAGATGCTCAGGTGCTGACGGGACTGACCGATCCCGGCGCGATCCTGGATTTTTATTTGCGGCTGGGGTGTCGCGTGGTGGTGCTGAAGATGGGTGACGCGGGCACCTGGCTGGCGGATTCGGACCATCGCGTTCGGGTTCCGCCGCACGTGGTGGGGGCGGTGGACGCGACCGGCGCGGGCGATACGTTCTGCGGGAGTTTCCTCGCGCGTATCCTGGCTGGCGATGGGCCGGAGGCGGCGGCGCGTTACGCGAACGTCGCGGCGGCGCTGAAATGCACGGGGTATGGGGCGGTGGCGCCGATCCCGCGGCCGGAGGCGGTGTTGAGGGTTCTGGGGTCTGGGGGTTAAGGAGCAGGAAAGGGCATCACGGAGGTCGCGGAGGCCTCAGGAGGACGCGGAGAAAACAGGTTTTTTGGCGCTTCGCGCGGGTGCCCGGTTAAACGCTTCGCCTGAAGCGCCAGACTTCCTTCTCAGCGCGCTCCGTCACTCCGCGACCTCCGCGATGCGCCCTTTCCGGCCCCACTCGCGGCACGGACCCACGAGCGGAACCTCGGCTCCCTCAAACGATGACGATATCGTTCTCGACCTCGGTTACGCCCGGCGCGGACCAGGCGGCGGCGGCGGCGACCTGACGCTCGTGCGTGGAGTGCACCGTGCCGGTCAGCCGCACCGTGCCACCCTCCGCCGAGACATCGATCGTCTTCGGATCGAAGAACCAGGAGCGGTGCAGCGCGTGCATGATCTCGTCGCTGATGTCCGACGGCTGGACGGTGGATTTGATCGTGATGAGATTATTGACCCCGACCACGCCGTGCAGACGCTGCACATCCTGCTCGGCCGCGGCCCTCTGGTAATGCCAGTCGATCTCGCCGGACAAGGTGACCCAGCCGTCCTCCACCAGCACCTGAACCGCATCCTCGGGCACGGACACGTCCCATGCCAGACGCTCCACCGCCGCCGCGGCGATCGCTTCGTCCGTCCGTCGCGTTTCCGGCGACAGACGCACCTCGAGTTCGTCCGCCACCGCCTGGACGCCTTTCACGCGCAGCGCCGCCGCCTCGGCCGCGTGCTTCTCGGCGAAGGTTTCGACATGGCCCGTCAACGTCACGGCGCCGGCATCAGCGTCGGCGGCGACGCCGATATGCGCGGCGGTGACGCCCGGTTCCCAGTTCAGCTCGGCGAGCACGGCCCGTTGCAAATGATCATCGTTCGACATGGTGTTTCGTCTCCGAACCGGCTTAAAAGACCTGCCGCAGAATGAAGTACAGCGTGCCCGAGATCAGCATCGCCGCGGGCAGCGTCATGACCCAGGCCAGCGCCATGTTCTTGATGGTGGACCACTGCAGGCCCGAACCGTTGGCCGCCATCGTTCCCGCCACGCCGCTGGACAGAACGTGCGTGGTGGACACCGGCAACCCATACAAATCCGCCAGGCCGATGGTCGCCATCGCCACGATCTCGGCGGAGCCGCCCTGCGCGTAGGTCAGGTGCGTCTTGCCGATCTTCTCGCCCACCGTCACCACGATGCGCTTCCAGCC
>PLSZ01000424.1 GCA_003164305.1 Acetobacteraceae bacterium | reverse complement strand
TGAAATTCGTCATCCTCCGGCCTGACCGGAGGATCGGTCGAACCCCGCGCGACCTTCAGTAGTGACGCATTTTCTGACGGGTGCGCGGCTACCGATCCTCCGGTCGAGCCGGAGGATGACGGGAAATGTGAGCGGTTGCGTCAAAATGAGAGCGACTGCCGTCATAATTCCCCCGTTGCGGGCAGCACAATCCGACGTTACCGTGAGCAAACATAAAGGGGGAAACCAGCACATGCGTAAACTCGCGCTCGTGGCACTGATTGGTGCCGGTCTCATCACAACGCAGATTCAGGTAGCGCGCGCCCAGGCTCCGGCGGCGGCGCCGGCGGTGCCGGAGACGATGCCGTTCGATATTCCTTATGGCGCGCCGATCGGTCTCGACGACGCGCACAAGGCAATCATCGCGGCGGTGAACGAGGCGAAGAAACATAACTGGAAAATGTCGATCACCGTCGTCGATCCGGCGGGCTTCGTCATCGCGCACGCGACGATGGACGGCACGCAGTATGCCTCGATCGAGATCTCCAAAGCGAAGGCGCGCACCGCCGCTTTGTTCCGCCGGCCGAGCAAGGTGTTCCAGGATGGCATCAATGGGGCGACCGGCCCAGGAACGCCGGGGACGCTGACGTTGCTGGCGTTGAACGGAGGGGCGGCGTCCGAGGGCGGGTTCCCGATCGTCCGCGACGGCAAGCTGGTGGGCGCGATCGGTGCCAGCGGAGGCATCGCGACACAGGACGGCGTCACCGCGAAGGCCGGCCTGGACGCNNGCCGGGTTGCTGGCCGGCGCGATGAACGCGATCGCCGGAGGGGGCTCATTCGTGTCGTTTCCGGCGATGGTGCTGGCGGGTCTGCCGCCGGTGATCGCCAACGCGTCCTCCACGGTCGCGCTGTTTCCCGGCACCATCGCCAGCACGTTCGCCTACCGGCGCGACCTGCATGGGATCGGCGGCGTTCGCCTGGCCGTGCTGGCGCCGATCAGCATCGCGGGCGGTTTCCTCGGCGCCGTGCTGTTGCTGGCCACGCCGGCGCATCTGTTCGATATCGTCATTCCCTGGTTGTTGCTGCTGGCGACGATCACCTTCGCGACGGGCGCGCGCGCCGGGCTGTTCTTGCGGCGCTTCATTCGCGTCGGCCCGCGGGCGCTGCCGGTGGTGCAGTTCGTGATCTCCATTTACGGCGGATACTTTGGCGGAGCGGTCGGGCTGATGATGATGGCGGCGTGGAGTTTGTTGCAGGCCAGTGACGATCTGAAGTCGATGGCGCCGGCACGGGTTTTTCTGGTCAGCGCGGCCAACGGCGCGGCCGTCGTGTGGTTCGTTCTGGCGCACGCGGTGCGCTGGCCGGAGGCGCTGGCGATGCTGGGGGCCAGCGTCGTGGGCGGTTATCTTGGCGCGCGTTTAAGTCAGGTATTGCCGGCCGAAATCGTGCGCCGATTCGTGATCGTGCTGACCGCCGTGATCACGCTGACGTTCTTTTTGCGTACGTTCTGATAACGACCGGTCGTGAGGTCGACACTCGGTCGTGACGCCCCCGCATCGTCATCCTCGGGCTCGACCCGAGGATCAGCCAATACAGGGCCGGTACCCGACCGCGACTCGTGGTGCCCGCGTCGAGCGATCCTCTGCTCAAGGCCGAGGATGACGGTTGAGACCGGTCCCGTCAGCGTCTTCGCTGGCTGTTCTGACACCGGCGGATTTGACTCGGCCCGCGGATGGTGCTGCGCTTCCTCCCAACCACCAGGACTTTGCCGTCACTGAACAATGTGGGAGGAAGACGATGACAGGTCACGCACACCAGACGCCGGCCGAAATCCGGGAGAGTCTCAGTCATCCGGTGATCGATGGAGATGGCCACTGGGTCGAATACGATCCGGTGTTCGCGGAACGAATGCGCAAAGTGGGCGGCGACAAGGCCGCCGATGGGTTTCTCGCCACGATGGCGGTCACCAAGACCGCGCTGAACATGTCGGTGGAGGAACGGAAGCGGCGGCGCGTGGCGATGCCGGGGTTTTGGACCCGCCAGACCGGCAACACGCTGGACCGCGCGACGGCGATGATGCCTCGGCTGCTGTACGACCGGCTGGACGAATTCGGCACCGACTTCGCGATCGTTTATCCGACGGCGGGATTGAGGCTGCCCAGGATTAAGGACGATGAAACGCGGAGGGCGGTGATTCACGCGTATAATATCGTTTCGGCGGAGTACTTCGAAAAACTCTCGGACCGCATGACGCCGGCGGCGATCATTCCGATGCACACGCCGGAGGAAGCGATCGCGGAACTCGAGTTCAGCACGAAGCAACTCGGTTCCAAGGTGGGAATGTTCGGCAGCGCGTTCCCGCGGCAGGTCGAGTCGGTGAAGAAAGATCCGGAAGCGGATCGGTTCGCGGTTTGGTACGAAGTGTTCGGCGTCGATGGTCTTTACGATTACGATCCGGTCTGGGCCAAATGCCAGGAGGTGAAGATCGCGCCGACGTTCCACAGCACTGGCAGCAGCCAGGCGCTGCGCAACTCACCCACAAGCTTCGTTTACAACCATATCGGCCACTTCGCCGACGCGGGTCACGCGGCGGCGAAGGGGATTTTCCTCGGCGGCGTGACGCGGCGGTTTCCTGAGTTGCGCTTCGCTTTCCTGGAAGGCGGCGTCGGTTGGGCGTCGCAATTGTTCGGCGATCTGATCGAGCACTGGGAACGCCGGAGCGCGAAAGCGCTGGAGAACATGCGGCCGGATAAGCTCGACCGCGCGCTGCTGGCGAGTCTGGTGGAGAAGTACGATTACCCCGACCTGGCCGCGGCGTTGAAGCAGCGCGACGGCTGGCCGGATCCGGAACTGCATGGCACCGGCGGGCTGACCGATCTCGACGATTTCTCGAAGTGCGAGATCAGGCGGAAGGAAGACTGGTGCGACCTGTTCTCGACCCCGTTTTATTTCGGGTGCGAGGCGGACGACCGGATGAACTCGATCGCGTTTGGCAAGACCAATCCGTTTGGCGCCAAACTGAACGCGATCTATAGTTCCGACATCGGGCATTTCGATGTGATCGACATGCGCGATCCGTTGCCGGAGGCGTATGAACTGGTCGAGGATGGGTTCATCACCGGCGACGATTTCCGCGACTTCGTGTTCGGCAACACAGTGCGGTTGTGGGGCACGCAGAACCCGAACTTCTTCGACGGCACCAGGGTCGCGAATGAGGCGCGGGCGCTGCTGGCGGGGACTCCCACCAGGATGGCGGCGGAGTAACGGCGGCTTTCTCGCGGCGCGATGGCCGGGTGCGGACCCGGCCATCTGGCGCGGGGCCCGCCATGCCGCGGGCGTACGTAGAATCCCTCATAGGCCCGGCGGGAGCGTTGATTGTAACATCTCCGGATGAATTGCTACTCGATCATCGCGGATGGGCTTGGCGGCTACCAGGTCGTCGTCAGCAGAAAAGACGGCGGTCCTGGACTGACCACCACGGCTTTTCCGACCTGGACCAAGGCGCGCGACTGGATCGATGAGCAGAGACGCGAGCAGACGTCCGCGACAGCGCGGGGTTCCGGTCCCCGCGCGGAGTGAGCTTCGGTCAGGCGCCGGCGATTGAACGCGGGCTTATACCAGGCGCTGGAATGATTGGCTCTCGCATCGCTCGTCATCCCCGGGTCCAGCCCCATACGCGCCAAGATAAGCGCCGGCGGCGGGGCGAACCCTGTGCCGCCAGCCTCTCAGCGTCATGGACGGGCTCGACCCGGCCATCTTTCACCGCATAATGTGCGTGGGGCGACAGATCACCGGGTCAGGCCCGGTGATGACGATAAGTGGCCGCGGACCGGGGCTTCACCTCGCCGTCGTTTATCTTAGCGCGTATGGGTTCGAACCCGGGGATGACGTGCCGGCATGCGGCGATGGGTCTATGTTTCGGCCGGTTGGACTTACCCGCGCCGCGGTCAGAAAAAAGCCCGGACGGATCCGGGCTTTTCAGGTTCAATCCGCCGCTTCGGCGCCGCCGATTTTGGCCGCCAGCACCGGCATCCGCGCCGGCCGCCGCGACAACAGATGCTGCAACTTCGACATATACAGATAAATGACCGGCGTGGTGTAGAGCGTGAGAATTTGGCTCAACGCCAGTCCGCCGACCATCGCGTAGCCGAGCGGCTGCCGCAGTTCCGATCCCGCTCCGTGGCTGAGCATCAGCGGCAGTGCTGACAACATCGCCGCCATCGTCGTCATGAAGATCGGGCGGAAGCGCAGCAGACAGGCCTGACGGATCGCTTCCTCGGGGTCGAGGCCGCGGGTTCGCTCCGCCGATATGGCGAAATCGACCATCATGATGCCGTTTTTCTTGACAATGCCAATCAGCAGAATGATGCCAATCAGCGCAATGACATCCAGATCATTCTTAAACAGAATCAGGGCCAGGATGGCGCCGACTCCGGCGGAGGGCAGGGTGGAAAGAATGGTGATGGGGTGGA
>PLSZ01000142.1 GCA_003164305.1 Acetobacteraceae bacterium | reverse complement strand
CCGTCCGTCATGCCAGGGCCTGACCCCATAGGCATCAAGATAAGGCTGGCGAAGGGAAGACCTTCCCCCGAACGTCATCCTCGGGCTCGACCCGAGGATCGGCCGGCCCAGGCACCTTGCCCGACTTTTAGCGTCCTTGGCGGGGTCGAGAGATCCTCGGGTCGAGCCCGAGGATGACGGGAAAAGGCGGTCATTGTCCTCCACGGCGGCTTAACCTGATGCCTATGCGGCTCGACCGGGCCATCTCTCACCACACAATGTGCATGCCGCGACGGATCACCGGGTCGAGCCCGGTGATGACGGTAAGCGGCCACGGACCCGGGTTTTCGCCCTCGCCGGCACTTATGTTAGCGCCTCTGGGGTCGTGCCCCGGGATGACGGGGTACGGGCCAGGCGACACTGGTCCCGGATTTGCATTCATCGCCGTGGAAATCATCGCACGCGAGGACACCGGCATGACAGAGCCACACTTCATGACCATCGCCGAGGCATCCGCCGCCATTCGCGCCAAAACCCTGTCTCCGGTCGAGCTCACCCAATCGTTCCTGAGCCGGATCAAGGCGCTGGACGGCCAGCTCGACAGCTTTCTTGTCGTGCTTGAGGAAACCGCGCTCGCGGCGGCGAAACAGGCGGAGCGGGAGATCGCGGCGGGACAATGGAAAGGCCCGCTGCACGGCATTCCGATTGGCCTCAAGGACATTTACAACACCGCCGGGGTCCGCACGACCGGCCATTCCGCGTTGTTCAGAGATCACATCCCCGCCGAGGACGCCGCCACCGTCACACTGCTGCGCGAGGCCGGCGCGATCGTGTTGGGAAAGCTCGCGACCTGGGAATTCGCGATCGGCGGCGCGTCGTTCGACCTGCCCTGGCCGCCGGCGCGCAATCCATGGAACACGGCGCACGATCCTGGCGGTTCGTCGTCCGGCTCGGGCGCGGCGGTGGCGGCCGGTCTGGCGACGGCGGCGATGGGGACCGACACCGGAGGATCGATCCGCGGGCCCGCGTCCTGGTGCGGCATCGCCGGCCTCAAGCCGACCTATGGTTCTCTCAGCCGAAGGGGCATTCTGCCGTTGTCCTATTCGCTCGATCACGCGGGCCCGATGTGCTGGACGGCGGAAGATTGCGCGTTGATGATGAATGTCCTGGCGCGGCACGATCCGTCGGATCCGGCCAGCGCCGCGGTCCCGGTGCCCGATTTCACGGCGTCCCTGGGCGGCGGCCTGGCCGGTGTCCGCATCGCCGTGCCGCGGAATTTCTTCGAGACCGATCTGACCTGCGAGCCCGAGGTTCTGTCGGCCTTCAACGCGGCGCTGGACGTGTTCCGCTCCCTCGGCGCCACGGTGACCGACATCACGCTTCCTCCACTTGGGCTGATCACCGACCTCGTGTCACTGATCACCGCCGCCGAGGCGTTCGCGATCCATGGCCAATGGCTGCGCGAAACGCCGGAATTGTATGGGGAGCGTGGGCGGCTGCGCATCATGGTGGGCGCGTTCGTTTCGGGCGAGACATTGGTCAACGCGCACCGGGAACGCGCGCGCCTGAGCGCGATCATCGCCGCCTCGTTGGTGGACGCCGATCTGTTGATGACACCGACGCGGCATATCGTATCGCCCATTCTGGGAGACTATGATTCCGCCGTGGGCCCTTCGCTGACGCGGCCGTTCAATCTGACGGGCTATCCCGCCTTGTCGATCTGTAACGGCTTCACCAGCGCGGGCCTGCCCACGTCGCTGCAGATCGGCGGCCGGCCGTTCGAGGATCATTTCGTATTGAAGGCCGGTGACGCGTTCGAAAAGGCCACCGAATTCCGGAAAATTCGCCCTTCTTTGGCGGCGGCCTGATGGGGAGCGATGAGCATGACATTTGAAGATCGGATGCAAGCGGCCGGCCTGACGGTGAAGCCCGAGGACCAGCCGAAGCTGGCGGCGCTGGTGAAGGATCTCGACCGCACCGCCGCCCAGGTGAATGCCCCACGCTCCTATGCCGAGGAACCGTTGAGCGTGTTCAAACCGAAACCAATCCCTCGATGACCAATCTGATCGGACGGGTCGCGTTGATCACCGGCGGGTCCAGCGGGATCGGCCGCGAAACGGCTCAGGCGCTCGCCGTCAGGCCCTCTGATTGGATCGTACGCCCGATCGACCGATCGACGCATCGATGTCGTAGCAAAAACCTGGATGTTTCCGGTTGACGCGCTCACACCGGCCAGCGTTGACATTGACCGTCGGTCGTGACGCCCCCGTAGCGTCATCCTCGGGCTCGACCCGAGGATCGGCCTGCGCGGAAAACGTGCCCAACCTGAGAGCACGGGGCCTGCGCCACGAGATGCCAGGGTCAGGCCCCCTGGCATGACGGACGGGTGGCAGGTACGTCATTTCTTTCGGTGGTTGGTATCACACCGCCGGCTGTGCCGCGTACCTCGAGAAACACCTTGCCATCCACTCTCCTGGACCGAAGCGAAATTGACGGACCGGTCTTGCCTCGTGATCCACGGTCGGTGACAATCGTTATCAGCCCCGGATTACAAGGCGGCATCGCGCCTACGCGGCGACGAGGGTGGACATGTTCGTGATTTGATTGGCCCGAACAGAAGCCAGGAGCCTTGTGATGAATGATGGCATGACTTTTCCGCTCCCGCGTCCTCTCGTGGTTGGCCCATCGGCATGGACAGGGGCTGATCTCGCGCGACAGCCGGAAAAATGGATCTACCGGCTGTCCGCCAGCGACGTCGCGGAGATCGAGGCCGCGACGGACGCGGCGATGACGACCGGCAAAGCCATGGCGGACGTGACCAAAGAGGATTTCCCTCTGCCAACGTTCGCGGCGACGCTCGACGCCATTCGCCGCGATCTGCTGGACGGGATGGGCTTCATTTTGATCCGCGGTTTCCCAACCGGCGAGCACCCGATCGCTCGCAACGCCACGACCTTCTGGGGGATCGGCCGCCATCTGGGCAACCTGGTCTCGCAGAACACCCGAGGTCATCTGCTGGGACATGTGCGGGACGTCGGACTGGTCGCGGCCACCAACTTCAAGGCACGCGCGTCGCAAAGCACGGAGCGGCAGTTTTACCATACCGACGGCTGCGATATCGTTGGACTGATGTGCCTGGCGACCGCGAAGTCGGGCGGACTTTCCTCGCTGGTCAGCTCCATGTCCGTCTACAATGAAATGGCCAAACGACGTCCCGACCTGGCGGAGCGTCTGTTTCAGCCCATCGTGTTCGATCGCCGCGGCGAGATACGTGACGGCGAAGGCGAGTGGTTTACCATGCCGATCTTCAACGAACACGAAGGGAGGCTGTCGGTATCGTTCACTGGACGTAACGTAGGCTCCGCGTCGCGGCATGCGGATGCGCCGCGCAATCCTCAGGACGCGATTGATCTGTTCACCAGTATCGCCGAGCAGCAGGATCTGCGCCTCGACATGGCGCTGGAAGTGGGCGACATGCAGTTCGTGCATAACCATACCGTTCTGCACGATCGCACCGCCTACGAAGACTGGCCGGAGCCGGAGCGCAAGCGTCATTTGTTGCGTTTATGGATCGCGGCGGAAGAAGCGCGGCCTTTGCCTGAGGCTTATGTCGCACGCTACGGTGGTCTCGAGGTCGGCAACCGCGGTGGCATTCGCGCCCGCGACACAGTACTCAAGACGCCGCTTGAAGCCGACTGAGGCACGCGCGCGCGTTCGAGGACGCCGCGGATGTCGAAGGGCGACCGGCACGCCGTCGCCGGCGTGCGGCCAGACACCCTCCGGCGAATCCTCGACGGCGATCTGGTCGCGTTGCCGAAGCATCATGGGCGGGGATGACAGTCGGCGGCGGGAAAACGCGAGGGCGACGCGATCCAGGACCACGATCCGCTGGTCGATGGCGGCTGGGTGACACACTGACCGATGCAGGCAAACCTCAGGAGGTTGGCGCTCGAGGAGAAGCCCGCGTTGGTTTGCGCCGGGACGGATTATGCCCGGTCATCCGTGTCCCAACCCGCGCGAACCTTGTCAGGAGAACCCGACCATGAAACTCATCGACCTGAGCCGTGAGATCCATCACAAGATGCAACGATTGCCCAATCATCCGATGGTGATCGTTTCACAGTTCACCGATCACAGTGAAAAGCGTGTCGCGGACGGCTATGAATTCTCGTCCGCCGTCCTGTCGTTGAACATGGGCGATCATTCCGGCACGCATGTCGACGCGCCCGTGCATTTCGATGACCGTCCCGGCGCGAAGTCTATCGCGGAGCTTCCGCTCGAGGATTTTTTCACCGAGGCCGTCTGCCTCGACCTGTCGCACAAGCCATTGAAAAGCGACATCTCGATCGCCGATCTGGAAGCGGCGGAAAAAGCCGCCGGCGTCGAGATAAAGCCCGGCGATACCGTCCTGCTGCACATGAATTTTTACAATCGGACCATCGGAACCGAAGCCTATATCACGGATTTCCCCGGCCTGACCAAGGAGTCGGCGACCTGGTTGGGACACAAGGGCATCAAAATGTTCGGTGTGGAAGCCGCGAGTCCCGGCCGTCCGGGCCGGAATAACTTCGAGGTCCATCATGTGTGCCGTGATCTCGGCTTCACGCACATGGAAGGGTTGTGTAACCTGGAACGGCTGGTTGGGAAGGGACGCTTCCGGTTCATCGGATTCCCGTTGAAGATCAAGGGCGGCACTGGAAGTCCCATCCGCGCGGTGGCGATGCTGGAGGAGTGAAAGTCTGGCCTCCGGGCCGCCGCCGACGCTGTTCGAACCACCGGTGCCACGCCAAAAATCATGGGGATGCCGGCCTGACCGAATGGAAACCGCTGGCTGGCCCGACGTCATCGCTTCAGACCCCTCTGGGCGTCCGCGCACGTGGGCGTCCACCAGCGCTAACCACAGAGAGATGAGCAAGGTGCCATGCCGGATCGGATCGCGTACAAAATTATGTCGTCCACGGAACTGGAGCGGATGCGGAGCGACGGCTTGTTCCGAGGCTCGCCCGCGGACGTCGCCGACGGCTACATCCATTTGTCGTGTGGTTCTCAGCTCGCCGCGACGTGGGACAAACACTTCAGCGGCGTGAACGGCCTTGTGCTGGCGGCCGTGGACCTATCGCGGCTCGGCGATGCCGTGCGCTGGGAGCCCTCGCGCGGTGGACAGCTTTTCCCACACATCCATGGAGTATTGACAATGGATGCCGTGGTCTCCGTCGTGCCATTGGAACGAACCCCGGATGGGGCGGTGAAGTTGCCCGTATAAAATCAGGCTCTGACCCTGAACGGAACGAGCACGATACTGAGCGAGCACCAGGGGTGAGCATCCAGCTGTTTCGGTTCGTCACGGGAAAGCGCATCGGCGGCTTCCGGCCGGTTCGCACGGGGACGGAGCGGAACCGGCACCGACGCCCGCGACCTCAACGGAGTGTCGATGACAGGCTAACGGACTAAGTCAGGTCAGGTGCGCGGGTTCAGTGGGGACCGTTCCCGGCCAACCGTTGATCGAACCGGAGCAGGCAGGCCATGCGCGTTTTAGTCCTGGGAGGTGGCGTTATCGGCACTTCCATCGCCTGGCGTCTCGCGTTGCGAGGCGCTGATGTCACTGTTCTCGAACGGAGCGCGATCGCGTGTGCCGCGTCCGGGAAGGCGGGCGGGTTCCTGGCGAGGGACTGGTGCGACGGAACCCCTCTGACGCACCTCGCCCGCCGGAGTTTCGACCTGCATGCTGAGCTCGCGGAAAATCTCGGCGGCGATTGGGGTTATCGCCGCCTGACCACGTATGGCGGCATGGTTGGCCGCACATCGACCCGCGCCTCGCGCGGTCGATCGCGTGCATGGATTGCGTCTGACGTTGAGATCACCGGCCGGCTTGGGTCCGCCGGCACGACAGCCCAGGTGAACCCTGCTGGCTTCACGAACGGCATGATGCGCGCCGCGCGGGCGCGAGGTGCCGAGTTGCGCCTGGGGAGAGTCACAGGATTGCCGCGCCGAGGTGGCGATGTGGTCGGCGTGGATCTGGACGGAGAGGCCATCGCGGCGGACGCGATCGTCATCGCGATGGGGCCGTGGTCGGCGCTCGCGGCGAGCTGGCTTTCGCTTCCGCCGGTGTTTGGTCTGAAAGGCCACAGCATCGTTTTCGAAACCGGAGAGTTGATCCCGCCGGAGGCCCTTTTCCTCGAGTATGAGGAGACCGCTGGCTCGATGCTCGCACCAGAGGTTTTCCCGCGACCGGATGGGACAACCTACGTCTGTGCGATTTCGAGTGAATCCCCTCTGCCGGTCGATCCCATATCGGTCGTCCCGGATGACGGTGCGATGGATCGCCTGAAGGCGCTCTGTGATCGCATATCGCCCGTTTTGGCGGCCTCTCGTGTTCTCGCGAGCGGGGCGTGCTATCGCCCACTGACGCAAGACGGACTGCCATTGATTGGCGCCGTCCCCGGTGCGCGAGGCGCCTATGTCGCGACCGGTCACGGCGTTTGGGGCATCCTGAACGCTCCCGCGACGGCGGAGGCTATCGCTGAGCTGATCCTCGACGGTGCGGCGAAGACGATCGACCTGGCGCCCTTCGATCCGGCGCGCCTCACGGCCGTTAATCCTGGTGGCCTCGCCACACCTTAGGACCGTTCCGATTTGTTATAAAATGACAGCGGGACTTCCACCCAAATGGGTCCACCTCGCGCTCAAACCGGTCCCTCCGCTCCCGGCCTGTCGCTTCTGGTTCGCGCCCAAGGTGGTCGTTCCCGCCGCGCGACGATGAAGGTGAAAACTCTCATCCAGATTGTCGCGCGATAGTGGTTCCGCCTGATCTCGCTTATCTTCCAAAGCGGACGTTTCACATTGTGGTCGCAGCCGATTTGGATAATCCTGGCGGCCATTCACCATCCTGATCACGACACCTCGACCCGTCCGCCACGCCGCCACGGACGCGCCGACCACCTGCCCGGAGAACACGCCATGACCAAATATCTGCACACCATGATCCGCGTCAGTTCGCTGGAGGACACCATCGCCTTCTTCGAGGTGCTCGGCCTGCGCGAGATTCGCCGCCGTCCGGACGACAAGGGCCGCTACACCAACGTGTTCCTCGCCGCCCCTGGCGACGAGGCGGCCGCCGTGGAACTCACCTACAACTGGGATCCCGAGCCTTACACCGGCGGCCGCAATTTCGGGCACCTCGCCTACGCCGTGGACAATATCTACGACACCTGCGACGCCTTCATCGCCCGCGGCGTGACGATCAACCGCCCGCCGCGTGACGGCCGCATGGCCTTCGTCCGCACCCCGGACGGCATCTCCATCGAGGTGCTGCAGGCCGGCGCCGCGCTGCCGCCCGCCGAACCCTGGACCACCATGGCGAACACCGGTTCGTGGTAGAGCCGGAAGCCCGCTGGCGCTGATTGGATCATGGCGTGGCCGGGGTGAGGGACGACCGGGGCCTGGGGGCCTGCTACCGTCAGGCATTAACAACGACAAGACGGAAACCGCCGAAGCTGTCGGTTCACCTTCAGCAGGCGGCATCTTGCCATCCGAGGCTCTTTGAACCCTCATCGCGATCGATGGTTGAAGGGTGGGTCCATGATTGAAAACGCGGTTCGCTCCAAACTGCGCGCTGGCGGCACCGCCCTCGGCGTGATGGCGTTCGAGTTTTTCACACCTGGGTTGGCCCGGGTGCTGAAATCCGGTGGTGCCGAGTTTGTCATCCTCGACACAGAACATTCCGGTGCCGGCATGGACACGCTGAAAGCCGCCATCGCCTATGCCCGCCTCTCTGGGCTGGCCCCTTTCGTGCGCGTTCCGGGCCTCGCGCGCCACTTGATTTCGCCGGTGCTCGACGCGGGGGCTCTGGGCATCATGGTGCCGATGCTGGAGACCGCTGACCAGGCCCGTGCCCTGGTCGAGTATTGCCGCTATCGCCCGCTTGGCACCCGTGGCCTCGCGTTTGGCATAGCCCATGACGACTACCGGGGCGGACCGGTGGCCGAAGCCATCGCGGCCGCCAATAACGCCATCCTGACGATCGCGTTGATCGAAACCGCCACGGGTCTGGCCAACGCGGAAGCGATCATGGCTGTTCCAGGGCTCGATCTGGGTTGGCTGGGCCATTTCGACCTGACCGACAGCCTGGGCTTCACAGGCCGCTTCGACGATCCGCGTTATGCCATCGCCGAAGCCCGGCTGCTCGCGGCCGCCAAGGCCGCCGGCAAGCCGTTTGGCTGGCTCGCCGCGAATGGCGTGCAGGCGCGCGCGGCGCTCCAACGAGGATTTAAGTGCCTTTGCATCAATACCGACATCGGTCTGCTCCGCGAGGCAACAGCGCGGGAGTTCGGCCTGGCTCGCCAGGAGTGATTGATACGATCTCTCGAATTGGCGCTGCCGTGCGCCCCTGAATCGCTGCGACGAGCGACTGGAGCAGCTTCACCCTGAGGGGAAATATGGTCGTGAGTCGGCTTCAGGTCGAGTACGGTGGTTCGGACCGGGTGCCCCGCGTTCCGCTGGTATGGGTGGAATTGAGCTATTCCCGATTTGCCCGGCCTCGCATGCTCATGCCGCGAGATTATCATTGCCTGCCCGAAGCCACGGCGGCTCTCTCTGCGTCATCGCTGGTGGGTCGGTGGTCGGCGGGGTAAGTTTTGATCGCTGTTCGAGGAGGTTCTCGAGATGTCCGCACAGGTCTGGCAATGGTCGGCGGTCGAGACGGCGGCCGCGATCAGGGACGGTCTGATCACCTCGGAGGAGGTAGTCCTGGCCCATGTCGAGCGGATGCACGCGATCAACCCAGCGCTCAATGCCGTTGTCGTCGATCTGAGCGAGCAGGCGATTTCCGCCGCCCGCGCCCGACCGGGCGAAGGTGAGCAGCACAGCGGCTGGCAAGCTTCACGGCGTGCCGGTGACGATCAAGATCAATATCGACGTCGAGGGTCAGGCAAACTCCAACGGCGTCGCCGCATTCAAGGATAACATCGCGCCGGGCGACTCCCCGGTCACGGCTAACCTTAAGAAGGCCGGCGCGATTATTATCGGCCTCACCAACACGGTCAATCGATCGGCTGGACCGAAGCACGGCGGCGGTTGCCGCCGCGCTGGTGGAACTGGAGGCGGCCGGAGTTGCAATCTACGCCGACAAGGAAGCCATCGACGCGACGACGCCACACGGGCGCGCAATGTTGCAAATGGCGGCGGTGTTCGCGGAACTGGAGCGTGGCATGATCCGCGAACGTATCATGGCGGGGCTGGCCCGGGTGCGGGCCGAAGGCAAGAAGAAGCTCGGCCGACCGATGGTGGGAGACAAGAAAGAAGACGCGATACGTGCTCGCCTGACGGCAGGGGACGGGATGCTGAAGGTGGCCAGAGCCCTTGGGGTGGGGGTCAGCACCGTGCAGAGGGTAAAGGCTGCGATGCCAGTCCTCGCGGACCCGTGCCGATAACGGGATCCGCTGAAAAGCGCCGCCACGATCGGGGCGGGCGGATTGCGCCCGGCGTCGCCGATTGACGGCACCAATCCCCTGGTCGAACATCCCGGCGCGGGAACATCGATCAAAAAAACCACACCGCGTTTGGGGGAGCTCGCCGTGTTCAAGAAATTCGCAGTCGCTTTGTCTGTCTGCTGGCTGCTGACGCTCGCGGGACCGGGGTCTGCCGCGGCACAGGACGCCAAATACCACGAAGCCCCCGCGCTGGCGGAGCTGGTCAAGGCCGGCAAGCTGCCCCCGGTCGAGCAACGGCTACCCGAGCAACCGCTGGTGGTGCCAGTGGTCGAGAAGATCGGCGAGTACGGCGGCGTCTGGCGGCGGGCCTTCCTTGGACCGGCCGACGCCAACAACTACGTCCGTGTGGTCTACGACGGTTTGTTCCGCTTCAGTCCCGACGGCGCGCAAATCGAACCCAAGCTCGCCCGGTCCGCGACGTCGTCGCCGGATTTCAAGGTTTGGACGATCGAGTTGCGCAAGGGCTCCCGGTGGTCCGACGGCGCGCCATTCACCGCCGACGACATCATCTTCTGGTACAAGGATGTCATAACGAACCGGGACCTGACGCCCTCGTTGCCGACCTGGATGAGCAATTCCGATGGCTCGGCCGCGAAGGTGGAGAAGATCGACGACACCACGGTGCGGTTCACCTACGACCGGCCCGCCACGCTGTTTCTGTCGGAGCTGGCGAACCAGGACGGCCCCGACCAGAGCTTCGCCATGTTTCTGCCGGCGCATTATCTGAAGCAGTTCCATCCGGCCCATAGCAAAATGGAAGACCTGGATCGGCTGGCACAGGCCGCCAGTTTCAAGTCCTGGACCCAGCTTTTCACCGCCAAGGCGACGCCGGCATCGAACCCGGAACGCCCCACGATGGCCGCCTGGCTGCCGGTCTCGCGGATCAGCGACCCGGTGTTCACGATCAGGCGCAATCCTTATTATATCGGTGTCGATCCGGCGGGCAATCAGCTTCCTTATGTCGATGAGGTTCGTTTCACCTATTTCGCGGATCAGCAGGCGCTCAATCTGGCCGCCATCGCGGGCGACTTCGACATGCAGGCGCGGCATATCCAGATGACCAACTACCCCGTGCTGAAGGAGCAGGAAAAGAACGGCAAGTACCGTGTGCTGATCTGGCCGACGTTCGGTGGTTCGGATGCGATCGTCGCGATCAACAGCACGTATACGGCTGATCCGGTGCTCGGCAGGTTGCTGGCGACGAAGGATTTCCGCGTCGCGCTGTCCTATGCGATCAATCGCGACGAGATCAGGGAGTCAGCGTTTCTGGGGCTCGGCGAAGCACGACAGCCGGTTCCGGCCCCTGGGCATCCGTACTTTCCGGGTGCGGAATGGGCGACGAAATATACCGAGTTCAATCCCGATCTGGCGAACAAGATGCTCGATGCCCTGGGCCTGACGAAGCGCGACGCCGACGGCACGCGGCTGATGGAGAACGGCAAGCCGCTGATGGTCGAGATCAACGTCGTGCCGGCGTTCGGTGCCTGGCCGGATGTTGGGCAGCTTATCGCGCGGGACTGGCAGGCGGTTGGTATCAAGGCCGTGGTGCAGATCCGCGAGCGCGCGCTCGCGTTGACCATGCGCGTCGCGAATCAGCTGCAGACCGAGGTCTGGAATGAAGACACCACGGCGTTCCCGTTCACCGGTAATTCCAAACTGGACATGCGAAACGGACCGGTTCAGCAACTGACGGTGGGGCCGCTGTATTATAAATGGCTGACGACGAACGGCAAGGAAGGCGTGGAGCCGACCGAACCGCTGAAGCGGATCATGCAACTCATCGACACGGCGCGAAGCGTTGGCCAGGATGGCCAGGTGGCGGCGGCGCGGGAGCTGTTCCAGATCTGGGCTGACAATGTGTACGAGATCGGAACGGTTGGACTGACACCGATGGTGCAGGGCGTCGTGGTGGTCAACACCAAAATGCATAACGTCCCGACGACGCTCAGCAATGACTGGCCGTTGCGCACGCCCGGCAACGCGCGCACCGAGCAGTTCTTTTTCGCGAAGTGACCCGCTATATCGTCCAGCGGCTGTTGCTGCTGCCATTCCTGCTGCTGGTCTACTCGTTCGTCATATTCGCGATCATCCATGCGCCGCCAGGAGATTTCCTGACCTCATACGTGGCGAACCTGGCCTCCAGCGGCAGCACGATCACGGCGGAGCAACTCAACGCGCTGCGCCACGAATATGGTCTGGATCAGCCCTTCGTCGTCCAATATCTGTACTGGCTGCGTGATCTGCTGCACGGAAATCTCGGCCTGTCGCTGGAGTATCAGCGGCCGAACGCGGACCTGATCCGTGAGCAGCTTGGCATGACGGTGGCTCTGGCGGCGATGGCATTCGTACTGACGTGGCTGATCGCCGTGCCGGTCGGAATTTACTCGGCGACGCATCAGCGCTCGGTGCTCGATCATATCTTCACGGTGATCAACTACGTCGGCGTCGCCACCCCGAACTTCATGCTGGCGCTGATCCTGATGTGGCTGGCGTTCGCGTATTTTGGCCTGAGTATCACCGGACTGTTCTCACCGGCGTACGCCGATGCGCCGTGGAGCATGGCGCGGGTCGTCGATTTGCTGGAGCACATCTGGCTTCCGGCCCTGGTGCTTGGCATCGGCGGCACCGCGCGGCTGGCGCGCATCATGCGGGCCAATCTGCTGGATGAGTTAAACAAGCCATACGTGGTGACGGCACGCGCGAAGGGCATGCGCGAATGGCGGCTGGTCCTGCGCTATCCGGTGCGGCTGGCGCTCAATCCGCTGATCAGCACGATCGGCTGGTACCTGCCGCAACTGTTCTCCGGCAGCCTGATCGTGGCCACGGTGATGAACCTGCCGAACATCGGCCCGTTGCTGTTGCGAGCGCTGGTCAGCCAGGACATGTATCTCGCGGGTGGCATACTGCTGATCTACTCGTTCCTGACCATCGTCGGCACGCTGCTGTCGGACATCGCGCTGGCGATGATGGACCCGCGCATCCGGATGGAAACGTAGCATGTCTGACGCGCAGGCCATCGCCGGTGGCGCGGTCGCGGAGGACCGGATCGCCGTCGCGTCCAATTGGCAATTGGTGTGGTGGCGGTTTCGTCGGCACCATTTGGCCATGGTCTGCGCCGGCATCCTGATCTGCATGTACATCGTCGTGCTATGCCCGGATTTCTTCTGCACCCAGAACCCGGAGCAGACCGATGCTCGCCAGGCCTTCATCCCCGTGCAGACGCTGCATTTGTTCGATGATGGCTGGAATCCCTGGGTGCCGTCGATCGCCGGCAAACGCAACCCGGTAACGTTGCGCATGGAGTGGACCACCGACCCTCGCCGCAAGGTGCATGTGCGTTTGCTCGCCAATGGCGCACCTTATCGGGTGTTTGGCCTGTTCCCGGCCAACATTCATTTGCTCCAGGCGAGCGATCCCGGCCAGCGCGTGTTCCTGCTCGGCTCCGATCGTCTCGGGCGCGATCAGTGGTCGCGCATCATGCGCGGCACACAAACCTCGATGACCGTCGGTCTGGTCGCGGTCACGCTCAGCGTCATCTTCGGTGTCGTGCTCGGCGGTATCTCCGGCTATTTCGGCGGCGCCATCGACCTCGTGATCCAGCGGCTGATCGAACTGCTGCAATCGGTACCGACGATCCCGATATGGCTCGCGCTATCGGCCGCCCTACCGCGCGACTGGACGCCGATCCAGGTGTTCTTCGCGATCACCGTGATCCTGTCGCTGATCGGCTGGACCACGCTGGCCCGGGAAGTGCGCGGCCGTTTCCTCGCGCTGCGTGAGGAAGACTTCGTGCTGGCAGCGCGGCTGGCCGGATGCGGCAAAATGCGCATCATCCTGCGTCACATGGTGCCGACCTTCATGAGCCACATCATCGCCACCAGTTCGCTCGCCATCCCGGTGATGATCATCAACGAAACGTCGCTGTCCTTTCTTGGTCTCGGCATTCGCCCGCCGGCGATCAGTTGGGGCGTGTTGTTGCAGGAGGCACAGAATATCCAGACGCTCGCCCTCGCGCCGTGGCTGCTGATCCCGGGCGTCGTCGTCATCGTCGCGGTGTTGGCGTTCAACCTCGTGGGAGACGGCCTGCGCGATGCATCCGACCCCTACAGCCACTGANNGTGTTCCCGGGCCAGGTCGTCGGCATCGTGGGTGAGAGCGGCTGTGGCAAGAGCGTAACGATGCGCGCGATCCTGCAACTGATCGATCCGCCGGGCCGCGTCACCAGCGGCGAAATCCTGTATCGCCAGGGCACCGAGACGATCGACCTCGTCCGCCTGCCGCCACGCGGTCGCGAAATGCGTGCCCTGCGCGGCGCCGAGATCGCGCTGATCCCGCAGGAACCAATGGCGGCATTCAGCCCGGTACACACCGTCGGCGCGCAGATCATCGAGGCCATCATGCTGCACGCCCGTCAGGACGGCAGGAAGATCGGCCGCGAGCAGGCGCGCGCGATGACCCTGGACCTGTTTCGCGATGTCGGCATCTCGATGGCCGCGCAGCGTATCGATGCCTACTCGTGGCAGTTGTCGGGGGGATTGCGGCAGCGCGCGATGATCGCGATGGCGCTGTCCTGCAAGCCGCGGCTGCTGATCGCCGACGAACCGACCACGGCGATCGATGTGACGACACAGGCGCAGATCCTGGCTCTGCTGCGGGAGCTGCAACACAAGTATCAAATGGCGGTCATCTTCATAACGCACGATCTTGGCGTCATCGCGCGGATGGCGAACTACGTGGTGGTGATGTATCTCGGCCGCNNTACACGCGGGCGCTGCTGCGCTCGATCCCCAGCCTGAAAACCGAGACCAGGACGGCCCTCCCGGTGATCGCCGGCACCCTGCCGCACCCGTTCAACCGCCCGCCCGGCTGCCCGTTCCATCCGCGTTGCGAGGACATGTTGCCGAAGCATTGCGCCACCGCGGTTCCCGCGTTGCACGAACTCGGCCCGCGACGGTCCGTCAGCTGCTTCCTGCACAGCGACCTGGCCGAACCGGCATGACCGCCCCGCTTCTCGAAGTTCGCGGACTGCGCAAATTCTTCCCGATCGCCAAGGGCCTGCTGCATCGCGTCAGCGGTCATGTGCGCGCGGTCGATGACGTCAGCTTCGTCGTGCGAGAAGGTGAAGCTCTGGGCCTGGTGGGTGAAAGCGGTTGCGGCAAAACCACCACCGCCCGCTGCATCCTGCGCGCGATCCGGCCGACGGCGGGAGAGGTGCTGTATCGCATGCGTGATGACAGGGTGGTCGATCTCGCGCCGATGTCGGAGGCGGATCTCGTGCCGCTACGCAAAGATATCCAAATGATCTTCCAGGATCCCTTTGGCTCGCTCAATCCGCGCATGACCCTGTTCGACAATGTCGGTGAACCGCTGCTGGTGCACGGCATGCGCGGTCGCCGGGCGCGGTTGGATCGGGTGGCGGAAATGCTCGGGCTGGTTGGGCTGCGCCCGGAGTTCATGCATCGCTATCCCCACGCGTTCAGCGGCGGCCAGCGTCAGCGCATTGGCATCGCACGCGCGCTGGTGACCGGGCCTCGGCTGGTCGTGGCGGATGAGCCGGTCTCCGCGCTGGACGTATCGGTGCAGGCCCAGGTGCTGAACCTGCTGCTGGAGCTGCAATCGCGGCTGCGGCTGACGTTCCTGTTCGTGGCGCACGATTTGTCGGTGGTGCGGCATATCTGCGACCGGGTCGCGGTGATGTATGTCGGGCAACTGGTGGAACTGGCGACGACCGAGGCGATATTCCGGCGGCCGCGGCACCCCTACACCGCCGCGCTGATGCGCGCGGTGCCCGTGCCCGATCCGCGCGTCGCCGGCGACGACGGGATTCTGCCGGGGGAAGTCCCGAGTCCGGCGTCGCCTCCGTCAGGCTGCTACTTCCATCCACGCTGTGTGTTCGCCCAGGACCGCTGCCGAAGCGAGGCGCCGGCGTTGCGGGAGGTCACGCAAGGGCACTTCGCGCGATGTCACTTCGCGGCTGAACTGGACCTGGCGGGCGCATCGCATGTTTGATACCATCATTGTCGGCGGCGGCTCCGCCGGCTCGATCCTGGCGAACCGCCTGTCCGCCCGCGGCACCAATCGCGTCCTGCTGTGCGAGGCCGGTGAGGACACGCCGGATGGCCGCGTGCCCGAGGCGATCCTGGACAGCCGGTCGGGCCTCGCCTCACGCGACCCGCGCTTTCTGTGGCACCAGTTGCGTGTCACCACCGAGGTCATTCCGCACAACGACCCCGACGCGCCACGGCCGCGCGCGCTGCGTTATGAACAGGCGCGGGTACTGGGCGGCGGTTCCTCGATCAATGGGCAGCTCGCCAATCGCGGCTCACCGGCGGATTACGACGATTGGCAAGCGCGCGGCGCGGCCGGCTGGCGATGGGAGTCGGTGCTGCCGTATTTCAAAAAGGTCGAACGCGACATCGATTTTGACGGCCCGCTGCACGGCGACGACGGCCGCATTCCGGTGCGCCGCGTGTTTCCGGATAACTGGTCCGACTACGCGAAAGCCGTTGGCGAGGCGTTCAAGCTGGCCGGCTATGCGTATGTACCGGACCAGAATGGCGAATTCCGGGATGGCTATTATCCGCTGGCGATGTCGAACCTGTACGACCGTCGCGTGTCCGCCGCGATCGGCTATCTGGGGCCGACGGTCCGGCAGCGTGACAATCTGACGATCTCAACCGACACGCAGGTCACAGGTTTGCTGTTCGACGATGCCGTCTGCGTCGGCATTCGCGCCGAAGTCAACGGCAACCCAACCGAGTTCCGCGGCCGCGAGGTTATTCTGGCCTGCGGTGCCATTCATTCGCCCGCGGTGCTGCTGCGGGCCGGTATCGGGCCGAGCCCGGCGCTGCGCGATCTGGGGGTCGAGGTGCGCGCGCATCTGCCAGGCGTGGGCCAGCGACTGATGGATCACCCCTCCATTTCGGTGGCGTCCTATCTGCATCGCCACGCGCGGGCGAATCCCCACAGCAAGCGATCGTTGCACGTGGGCCTGCGGTTTTCATCGGGCCTCGAAGGTGCGCCGCCCGGCGACATGGCGCTGACCGCATCGAACAAATCAACCTGGCATTCGATCGGCGATCGGATCGCGGTGATCAATATCTGGGTGAATAAGACGTTCTCCGAAGGCGGTGAGGTACGCCTGGCGTCGGCGGACTGGCGTGAGGAGCCGCAGGTGGATTTCAATCTGCTATCGGATCAACGCGATCTCGTTCGCCTAATGACCGGGCTGCAGAGGATGGCCGCGTTGCACGACCTGCCGCCGCTGCAGGCGATCACATCGAGTGTGTTTCCGGCCAGCTTCACCGACAAGGTCCGCAAGGTCGGTGACGTGAACCTCAAGAACCGGATCCTCACGATGCTGGGCGCCTGGATGCTGGACGGGCCGACGCCGCTGCGTCAGTTCATGTTCCGCACCTTCATCATGGAGTCAGCCGGCATTCGTCAGGCCCTGCGGGATGAGGAGATGCTGGAAGCGTATGTCAGGCGGGGTGCACGTGGGGTGTGGCATTGCTCCTGCTCCTGCCGCATGGGCGCGGATGACGACCCAATGGCGGTGACCACGCCGACCGGCCGCGTGCGCGGGGTGCATGGGCTGCGCGTGGTGGATGCATCAATCTTCCCGATGATCCCCTGCGCGAACACCAATTTCCCGACCATGATGGTGGCCGAAAAGATCGCCGACG
>PLSZ01000363.1 GCA_003164305.1 Acetobacteraceae bacterium | reverse complement strand
GCGCCGTGGGGTTCAATCACGTCGCTCTGGAAGTGGGCGATATCGAGGAAGCTCTGGCGTTCTACGGCCGCGTCTTCAGTTTCGAACTGCGTGGCAAGAGCGAGACCATGGCGTTCATCGACCTCGGCGACCAGTTCCTGGCGTTACAGAAAGGACGCCGCCAGCCGGCTGACGATGGCCGTCATTTCGGGCTGGTGGTCGATGACAAGGAGGCCGTCCGGCGGGCGCTGGAAGCCGCGGGCGTCGAGGTTCTGCCGGGTCCTTTCCTGGATTTCCGCGATCCCTGGGGCAACCGCGTGGAGATCGTCGGCTATGACGCCATCCAGTTCTCCAAAGCGGCGAACGTGTTGCGAGGCATGGGGCTGACGCACCTGACCAAAACGGCGAAGGCGGTCAAGGAACTCGCGGATAAGGGCATGGCGCCTGATTGACCGAGGTCGCCTCGGCGTCAGATGCGATGTCCTGATCCAGTAAGAAGCAAGGATTCTCACCACGAAGGNNCGAAGGCACGAAGCACACGAAGAAGGTTTGTTGCGCTGCGCGCGGCGTCTCAGCGAACGCCCGCGCGAAGCGCTCAAAACCCACTTCGTGTGCTTCGTGCCTTCGTGGTGAAAAATTCTTGCCACACACGATGGCGCCCGGGCGATGGCCCGAACCACGGCGGTTCGCTTTACGTCTCATGTCGGCCCCCTTCACAACCCTGGGGTTCCGGTGCGAAGGAACGTCCCCACCCGGGTCGCGTTAAGCCGTGACGATCGTCTATCAACCGGAATGCGCCGCTTCCCCTTCCTCCGCCGGACCGCGGCTCTTCTGACGCTGTTCCTCAGTTTGGGGCAACATGCGCTCGCCGCCGATCCGCAACCTTACACAGTCGACCTGAAACCGACCGGCGATCCCGGCCTGGACGCGGCGCTCAAGGACAGTGCGACCCTCATCACGCTGCAGGACAAAGCGCCGGTTGGCGGGTTCGCATTGACGCAACGGGCCCGCGACGACGAAGCCCGCTTCCAGACCGCGTTGCGCGCTTACGGCCATTACGCCGGCAAGATCACGGTGACCGTCAACGCCATCCAACTGGACGATCCAGGCCTGCCGGACACCATCGACCACGCCCCCGCCGCCCCACCGGTCCCGGTCGTCGTCACCATCGATCCCGGCCCGGTGTTCCGTCTTGGCCACGTGACCGTCACTGGCCCGCTGCCTCCTGGTTTCACACCCGCGCTGAGCATCGCCCAGGGCCAGCCCGCCATCGCGGCGAACGTGCTGGCGGCGCGGGATCAATTGCTCGGCGCGCTGCGGGAGGCCAGCTATCCGCTCGCCACGGTCACGCTGCCGGACGCCCTGCTGCATCGTGACCGACGCACCATCGACGTCGCGTTCCTGGTCGCCACCGGCCCCCGCGCCGACCTGGGCGCCATCCGCTTCACCGGCCTGCGCGACGTGAGCGAGGCCTTCATGCGCCGCCGCCTGCTGCTTGCGCCTGGTCAACCGTTCAGCCCCTCCGAGATCGAAAAAGCCCGCGAGGACCTGCTGTCCCTGGGCGTCTTCGCGTCGGTCCGCATCGTTCCGGCTGAACAACTCGACGCGAACGGCGATCTGCCGTTGCAGGTCGATGTCGAGGAACAGAAGCGCCACGCCGTCGATCTCGGCGCCGCGTATTCCACCGATCTGGGGGCCAGCCTCACCGCCGCCTGGCACCATCGCAACCTGTTCGGCGGCGCCGAGCAACTCAACATCTCCGGCGCCATTCAACTGGGCGGCGACGCGACCACCAAACCGGGTGGCCAACTGACCGCGCAGTTCATCAGGCCGAGTTTCCTGGCGCACGACCAGCAGTTGGAAATCAGCCTGAGCGCGATCGACCAGAGTCTGATCCCCTACGACCAGAAGGCCCTGATCCAGCGCATCGGGGTCACGCGGAAGCTCTCGCCGCACTGGTCGCTCCAGGTCGGATTGATGGCGGAGGAGGAACAAATCACCCAGGAGGGCGCCGAACGGCCCTACGCGCTCGTGGGCGTGCCCGTAACGTTGAAATTCGACACCACGAAAAGCCTGCTCGACCCGGCGAACGGCGTGCGCGCGGCGCTGTCGGTCACGCCGACCCGGTCGTTCATCAATCCAGGCGGGTTTTACGCGATCACGCAACTCTCGGGCTCGACTTACTTCGATCTGGAAGGTAACGGCCGCGGCGTGCTGGCATTGCGTGGCCTGGTGGCGCAGGCGTCCGGGGTTGGCGTGTTCGGCCTGCCGCCGGATCAGCGGCTGTACGCCGGAGGCAGCGCCACCGTCCGAGGTTTCCGCTACCAGTCGATCGGACCGATGTTCCCCGACGGCAAGCCCACCGGCGCCACCGCCGTGTCCGCCGGTTCCGTGGAGTTCCGCCAGCGTTTCCTGGAAAGCTGGGGCGCGGCGGTGTTCGTCGATGCCGGCCAGGCCAGCGCCGACGGCAAGCCGTTCACCGAAAGCTGGCGCGTCGGTGCCGGCGCCGGCCTGCGCTATTACACCTCGATCGGACCCATCCGGCTGGATTTCGCCGTGCCGGTGAACCGTGAACCAGGAGGCGATTCGTTCGAGGTGTATATCGGGATTGGACAGGCTTTCTGATGCGCTGTCGCCCCATGCGCATCAGGACAGCCGCCCGGCGAGGTCGAAATGACCCCCACCGTCCTGCTCGGGCTCGACCCGAGCATCCGTGCAAGCCCCCCGAGTGTCGAAATTGTTCTCGGTGCGCGTTGCGAGCGATGGGGTACGCTCCTTCCATCGTCATGGTCCGGCTCGACCGGGCCATCAGCACAATCACACCGGTGAGAGCGATTCTGGAGACACCGATGATCCGGTCGAGCCGGACCATGACGAGTGACGAACGGAGCCGTTCCATCCTTGACGCCATTGTAGCGCCAACGGGATCAAGCCCGGGCATGACGATAAAGCGAAGAACCCGCGCTGGACAGCGGTTGTCCTGATGCCCATGCGCTGTCGCCCCTTCGGATGCTCTGGCTCATGACGGCCCGAATTTTCCGCGGCGTCGCCTGTTTGCTGGCCGTGCTGGCCGGAGTTCCGCTGCTTTTGGCGGTGGTGGTGCTGATCGGCGCCAATACCCCGCCGGGTCGGCGCTTGATCGAGACGCTGACCGCCTCGCTGACCCACGGGACGGTGCGGATGGAAGGCCTCGCGGGCCGCTTTCCCGACGCGTTGCGGGTTGGGCGGCTGGACCTGGCGGATGCCGACGGAATCTGGCTCACGATCGATGACGCCGACCTGGATTGGTCGCCGCGGCGCCTGGTGGGGGGCCAACTTCTGATCGACACCCTGAACGCCGGTCGCGTGACGGTCGTCCGGTTGCCCTCCGCCTCGTCTGGCGAGTCATCCGGCGAGACCAGCCTGCCCCCATTGCGGCTGGCACTGTCCCATTTGCGCATCGAGCGGCTTGAGGTGGCTTCGGCTGTGGCGGGCCGGCCACTCGTCTTGACCGTGGCCGGGTCAGGGGCGTTCGCCGCGCCGGACACAGGAGAGGCGCACCTGGCGGTCATAGCGTTGGCGCCCGCTGACAGGGCGCCCGCTGAGGCGGCGCCAAACGGGACGACGGCGAAAGGGGCGACGACGAAAGGGACGACGGTGGAGGGCGCCGCGGCGGAGCACGGGGTTCCCGATCATTACGTGGCTGAGGTGGCGATGTACGGGGCGCGCGTGCACGCATCGGTCTCGGTGGTCGAGGGGCCGAAAGGGCTGCTCGCCGGCCTTGCCAACCTGCCGGACCTTGGCGCGATCGGGATCGCGATGTCGGCGGACGGTCCGACCGACGCGCTGGCCACGAACGCCACGATCGTGGCGGGGGATTTGCGCGGCAGCCTGAACGGCACGGTCGATTTGCGAAATCGCGGGGCGAATCTGGCGGTGTCCGCGACCGCGCCCGCGATGACACCGCGGCCGGGCATGGGTTGGTCGTCGATCCAACTACAGGGCACCGTGCATGGCCCGTTCGCGCGGCCGGAGGCGTCGGGCACCCTGGCGGCCGACCGGCTGACCGCGGCCGGAGCCTCGATCGGCGCCGTGCGCGCGACCGTCGCGGGGGCGGCGGACGGCAACGTCGAACTCCACGCCACGGTCGATGGCATCCACCTACCGGGCCCATCCCCGGATATTTTGGCGAGCGGCCCGCTGACGCTGGACGCGACCGCGCATCTGACCCTGGCCACGCAACCCGTCGCGTTCACCCTTCAGCACACGTTGTTTTCCGCCCAGGGCACGGCGGAGATCGCGGGGGAGCGAGGACATGTGAAGGTGACGGTCCCCGATCTCGCGCCGCTCGCGGCGATCGGCGGGATCGATCTGCGCGGCCAGACCGCGCTCGACATCGACGCGTCGCGGAGCAACGGCGCGATCGAGGTGGCGGTGAAGGGTGGGATCGGGATCACCGGCGGCATCGATCCGGCACCGGCGATCGTCGGTCTCAATGGCTCGATCGATCTGGCCGCCACGCTGCGTGGCGAGGACGTCACGGTGACCCGCCTGACGCTGACCGGCGGCGCGTTCGACGCATCGGCCAACGGGACCTTTGCCGGGGGCCAGGTCAACGCCGACTGGAATTTGGCGCTGACCGACCTGAGCGCGGTCCGCCCCGGGATATCGGGCCAGGCCGAAGGCCACGGCCATGTCGGTGGCCCGCCGGACGCTCTGGCCGTGACCGCCGACCTGACCGGCGACGTCTCCGGCCAGGGGAGCCAGCAGGGGAACCACGTGGATCAGATTTCGGCGCGACTGAGCCTCACGGGACTGCCGAACACCCCATCGGGACAGGTGACCGCGCAAGGCACCGTTCTGGGCGCGCCGCTGTCGGTCGCCATAGCCGCCGAGCGCCACGACGGCGACCTGCGTTTCGTCATCGACAGCGCCGCCTGGAAGAGCCTGACGGCCGGGGGCACGCTGGACCTCGCGGCGGGCGCGACGTTGCCAACGGGCAAGATCACGTTGGCGATGCCGCGGCTGGCGGACCTCGCGCCGCTGTTGGGGCAACCGATCGTGGGCAGCCTGTCCGCTTCGGTGGACGCCGTGCCCGAAGCCACCCGGATCACGGCCGTGATCACCGGCGCGAGCTTGCCGGGCACCGCGTCGGTCGCGAAATCCACGCTTCAGGCGACGATCACTGATCCGGGCGGCAATCCGGTTGTCGATGGCTCGCTGGCGCTGGATGGTTTGACCGCCAATGGCCTGCGCGCCACGGCCCGGATGACCGCCGCCGGTCCGCTGAAAGCTGTCGTGTTGACACTCACCGCCGAGACGCCGGATTTGCATGGCGCACCCGCCCGGCTTCAAGGCGCGGGCCGGCTGGATACCTCGGCCCGCACGCTGTCCCTGGCTTCATTGCGCGGGTACTGGGCCCGCGAGACGGTCAATCTGCTCGCCCCTGCTAAGATCGGTTTCGCGCGCGGCGTCTCGGTTGATCGGCTGGCTCTGGGCTTTCGTCAGGGCACGCTCGATCTGGCTGGCGGCGTCGGCTCGGGGCGCACGGCGGACGCGCTGGATCTGCGAGCGACTCTGGCCAACCTCCCGGCGGATATTTTCGCCATCGCCGCGCCCGCGTTCGCGGCTGACGGAACGATCGCGGGAGAGGCGCGGCTGACCGGGACCACCGCCCGTCCCGCGGGGACCGTCCGTCTCACCGCGTCACGTGTGAGACTGCGTTCCGGGTCGGGCAGGGCGTTGCCGCCGGCCAATGTGACGGTCGCCGCGACGCTGGCGGGAACGACCGCGCGGCTGGACGCCAGGCTTGGCGCCGGGACGTCGAATGTCACGCTGACCGGCGTGGTTCCTACCGCGTTCATCGGCCCGTTGGATCTGCGGGTTGGCGGCGCGATCGATGTAGCGATGGTCAATCCGCTGATCCAGGCTCAGGGAATGAGTGCGCGCGGCATGCTTGACCTGGCGGTGGGGATCGGCGGCACGGTGGCTCGGCCGCGCACCAGCGGCACGGTGCGCATGTCTGGCGGCGATTTCCAGGATGTCAGCCTGGGCGTGCACATCACGTCCATCGCCGCGACGATCCTGGCTGACGGAGACACGATCCGGATCGAACGGTTCACCGGCGCGGCCGGCACCGGGACGGTCTCCGCCGCCGGAACGATCGGCCTCGCCGGAGGGCTGACCGCGATGCCCGCCGTCGATCTGACGCTGAAGGCCAACGATGCCCGCCTGTTGGCGACCGACCTGGCGACCGCGATGGCCGACGCCGATCTGTCGGTGCGCGGCGCGGCCGGTGGCTCGCTGACGTTGGGTGGCACCCTGCGGGTCAGCGAAGCCGAAATCCAGGTGCCGGAGAAACTGCCGCCCACCATCGCGGTATTGCCGGTGCGTGACGCCAATGCTCCGCCGCCGAAACCAGCGCAGCCGGCCTCCGCGATGCCGGACATCGCCTTGAATCTGACGCTGGACGCGCCGGCGCGCGTCTACATCCGCGGCCGCGGCGTGGACGCCGAACTGGGCGGCCGGATCGTGTTCGCGGGCACGGCGGCCAATCCCCTGCCTCAGGGCGGGTTACACCTGCGGCGCGGCACCTTCGCCATCGTCGGGCAGACGCTGAACATGACGGACGGCACGATCGATTTCTCTGGCGCGGGCCTGACCAATCCGCAACTGAAACTGGTCGCCACCTCCGTGACGGCGGCGCTGACCGCCACGCTGACCATCAGCGGCGACGTGAAGAACCCGAAGATCGTGCTGTCCAGCGTGCCCGAACTGCCACAGGACGAGATCCTGTCGCAGTTGCTGTTCAACTCCAGCAAATCCTCGCTGACGCCGTTCCAGTTGGCGGAAATCGCCTCCGCGCTGGCGTCGTTGTCTGGGATCGGGTCCCCGATCGGCGATCCGCTGGAGAAATTGCGCACCAGTCTGGGACTGGATCAGTTGTCCGTCGGGAGCGACTCGAGCGGTGGCGCGTCGTTGCAGGCCGGACGTTATATCGCGCCGAGGGTGCGGCTGGGTGCTTCGCAGAGCGTCTCCGGCGGCGACACGCAGGCGACGGTGCAGATCGATATCACCAAGGGCCTGAAGTTGGAGACGACCGCGGGAACGGCGTCATCGGCGGCGACCGCCGCGGGCAGCACCAATGGCGCGTCGATCGGATTGAAGTACCAGTTCCAGTATTGAAGGTGATGGCATTTCGATCCGTTCTTCAATCGTCATGGTCCGGCTCGACCGGACCATCGGTCGAAGCACAGGGATTGCCGCCGATGAGCCTGCTCAATGCGGGGTTCGTTACTGTGCCGACTTTCCGCCATCGACCGAAACGATCTGGCCGGTGACGAACGACGCCTGATCGGAGGCGAGAAACACGATCGCGCGGGCGATTTCCTCCGGCGCGCCGGCGCGCTTCAGCGGCACGCCCGCGACCAGGCCCGCCTTACGGCCGGCGTCGCCGGTGAAACGATTGAGCATCTCCGTCTCGACCGGGCCGGGCGCGACGGCGTTCACACGGACGCCATGCGCCGCGCCTTCCAGCGCCGCGGACTTCGTCAGGCCTTCCACCGCGTGCTTGCTGGCGGTGTAGATCGACGCGCCCGGCGCGCCCTTGTGTCCCATCGTGGAGGAGATGTTGATGATGCTGCCGTGGCCTCGCGCCAGCATGACGCGCATCTCGTGCTTCATGCTCAGCACGGTGCCGAGGACGTTGGTGTCGAAGGTGGCGGCGTAGCTTTCGGCGGTTTGCTCGGTGACCGGGCCGGGTTTGCCTTCGGTGCCGGCGTTGTTGACGGCCACGTCCAGGTGGCCGAAGCGGGAGACGGTGCGATCGATCAGGTCGCGCACGGCGTCATCGTCGCGCACGTCGGCGCGAATATACGCGGCGGATCCGCTCAGCGCGTTGAGTTCGGCGGCCAGCGCCTGACCCGCGTCATCGCGGCGGCCGGAGATGACGACACTGGCGCCGGCGCGGGCGAACGCCAGAGCGGTGGCGCGGCCGATGCCGGTGAGGGCGCCGGTGATCAGAACGACCTGGTCGGTCATGGAAAACACTCCTCGATCGTGTTTGGGTATCGCACCGCCAAGGTGGATTTGCCCGGTTTGGCGCCGAAAGCGCCGTGTGGCTGCTCAATTAGGGTGATCTGGCGCGGCGGAAAAAGACTTTGTAAGCTTCGGGCCATACCTGGAAAGCATGGCCGGCAATGGAGCTTCGCCACCTGCGCTATTTCGTCGCGGTCGCCGAGGAAGGCAACTTCACGCGTGCCGCGGAACAGCGGCTGCACACCGCGCAGCCGTCTCTGAGCCGGCAGATCCGCGATCTGGAAACGGAATTAGGTGCCCAACTGATTGTCCGAGGTCCGCGCGAGCTGGAACTGACCCCGGCGGGACGGATGTTGCTGGATCACGCGCGAGTGATTTTGTCGCAGGTCGAAGTGGCGCGGGAGGCAACGCGCCGCGCCGCGCGGCCGGCCCGGACCCCATTCGTCGTCGGTTTCCTGACTGGCTATGAAATGGAGTGGTTGCCCAGGATCATGGAGACATTGCGTGATGAGCTGTTGAACACGGAGTTGATTATTCACAGCGCGTCGTCACCGGAACTGATGCGAGGATTGTCAGATGGGCGCGTCGATGTGGCGTTTCTGCGTCCGGGCGACGAAACGGGCGGGTTGGCTTTTAAGGTGATCGCCCATGAGGAATTGTTCGTGCTGGTGCCGTCCGGCCATCGGTTGTCGTCGAACGGTGGCGTCGCGATCGGCGAGCTCGCGCGAGAAAACTTCATAAATTTCACCAAGGCGTTCGCTCCGGCGTTACGGCGCGTTATCGACGATTATCTGTCGCGGTCAGGGCTTTCCCTTGTCCCGACACATGAAGCGGAAACGCTGCCGATGGTGATCTCGTTGGTGCTGTCGACCGGTGGGGTTACGTTGCTGCCGGCCTATGCACGGCGGCTGCTGCCGCCTTCGGTGGTGGGTGTCGATCTGCGCGGATCGGTGCCGTCGATTCCGTTGGCGATCGGTTACAACACCGCGAATACGGCGCGACTGTCGCGGCTTGTGCTGGAACGCGCGGACGCGTTCATCGCACGGGCGCGATGAACGCTGTCCAGCAATCTCAATCCGGCGAGATCAGCCGTTGATTCGGAAAGTAGGTCCGATATCCCGCCGCATCGTGAGTCAGCAACGAATAATCGGCGACCGGGTTAGCGCCATGATCGCGTCGGTCGTCATCGCGACATCGCCGCGACCGCGCGAATGGGCGACCAGGCGCGCCCCGCGGCCGTCCTTGGTCCGCTTCGCGGCGGGAACAATCCGTACGACTTCGCCGTCGAATTCGAAATCGACTTCCGTGTTCGGCGACAGGCCGGCCTGTCGCCGAATTTTGACCGGGATGGTCACCCGGCCCCTGGACGCGATGCGCATGACAACGTCCTTACTCTATCAGCGCCCCGCGACCGCTGGTTTGACGCCTTCCTCTATCCGCTGGCTCAGATCCTCTACGCCACGCTGTACCAACTCCGTCCAATCGCTCTCGAAGATCGCCATGCCCTCGTGAGTCACGTGGCTGGTCACTGTCGTTGGGTCACGGCCCATGAGCCCCGCGCCACGCAAGGTTAGCGCCCCCTTGAAGTCGATGCGCACGGATGCGAAACCGGGCGAGAACCAGGACCAAAATTGGGTGATCTCGATATTGAGCGGGGTGGCCGTGGTGTAATGCGGTGAACCCGCCTCGACCACGGTGTAACCCTTGCCGGCGAGCGCCTTCCACGCCGCCGCGCGAACCAGGGCCGCCACTGACTGCCCGGGCGGCAACAGGATGTCACCCAACGCCATCCCGAAGCCACCCCGTTTCCGGGCCACCGCACGCGTGGTGATGCTGGGATCGGTAATCTCGGATGCGTTCTGAAGGGATGGTGTTCTGGCGTCGTCCCGCCTGGTCTCAAACCTCCGTGAATCATCAACGGAAATAATCTTTGCGTACGCGCCACCAACCGGATTGACCGCGCCGGGGGGTGTGACCTCGACCGTCGATCGACCAACGGCGCAGCCAGACAGAAGGAGCACGAGAAGCGCCGGCCACAAAACCGCGCGGGGATGTCGAGTAGCGTTCATGTTGCTGATCCCCCCTGTCGGGAGATTATGACTTGCGCTGCATGAAGCGACTGTCGTGCCATCGCGGTCTGTTGAGGTTCCCGACATCCTTCGCCGGGCGCCCCCACTGTCCGAAGCGGCCAAACCGCGTTCGACGACCCATCGTTTCGGTAGAACCTCGAATCTCTGGCGGTGTTGGATCGTTTCATAGCGCGGTCCCCGCGGTCGTAATGGGGTCTGTCCTCGTTCGACCATGTCACGCGGTCGGGATCGGTGAGTGACCGTGGCCCAGAAAGAAAGAATTTACCTGGGAGACGCAGAGAGGCAGAGGACGTTGAGCTTCCCGTTGGGCCAGCTTATCAGTATTCGAATGATGCGGCACCCTCTGTATCCCAGTTAATGGCACGCGAACGCCGGTCCGGAATCTCAGCGTCCTCTGCGCCTCTGCGTCTCATGCTTTAAAATACTTACTTGCTTCACGGCGTCCACGCCGCGGCGCGGTCTTTGACAGTGTCCCTCGCGGCGGCATTGTCCACCATGGGAGCGAGACCTCTCCTTTTGTTTTCAAAGGCATGTTTTCGGGCAGACCTCTGGAGTCTCTCTGGAATCATTTAATTGAAAAGTGAGGAGAGCGCCAATCCCATCGGTATGTTTACGGATCGGATATTGGTCCCAGGGCATCTGCGTGCATCGGCGTTCATCCCTTTCTTATCCGCGGTAAAGTCCTTTGCTGATCCAAACACCAGAGGTTGGTTCACAAAAAAGAATTTTAACGCGAATAAGAAAGGGATGAACGCGGATATGCAGTCCCGCTTCGAACCGTTCCGAGTAGTAGGACGTCATCGGCCGGAAGACAAGCCGGGCGAACCTGAAACGTTCGCCCGGCCCGGTCGTGAACTTCGCCCTCAGGCGGCTTTCTTACGGTTCTTCTCCACCCAGCCATCCACCAAAGCCACCGTGTTATCGATCGCCTCCAACCGCTTGCCGCGGCCTGCCGCGATGGTTTGCACCAACCGATCAACCCGCTCGATATTCGGCGCGCCATTCGCCAAAGCCCGCGCCGCGCTCGACGGCGTAAGCAACGACAGCGCCGCCTGGGCATATTTCTCAAACGGAACGAGGTCGCGCGGATCGGCGCCCAGAGACACATTCAGATCGAACACCCAGTTGTACACGGCGCGAGTCGCCTCCGGATCGCTGTGCACCGCGTCCTTGATCGAGCGCATGCCATCCGCCTGCACGCAACGATAATTCCCCGCCAGCAGCATCGACCACTTCGCCAGCGGAACGAACACCGACTCGTGAACTTTCAACTTCACCGGCAATTCGATTGTCTCGCCGCCGGTTTCGAACCGTGCCGCTTCGATATCCGCCTGGAGCTGACGCAGGATCGCGGTATCCGCGTCCGAAACGAAGCGCGCCGACTTGAAGTTGGTGGGCAACCGCACCTGCAGCACGTTGACTTTGTCCTCGGGCGGCCGGAACGCCTGCGGATCGGGACTGCACAAGGTAATCGTCGCCGGATCGAAACCATCCCACACCGAGGCGTCGGTATAGCAACCGCGGATCGCCGCGGCATCGATTTCCGGAATGCGTTTCAGGTACGGCAGTGGCGGCATGTTCATGATCGACATGCACGGTACGCGCGACTTCGCGACCGCATCGAGCAGTTCGCGCACGCCGGGCGAACGATACTGCGGTTCCTGCATGCACAGACCCACGAGGTCATATTGCTTCGGATCGACTCCGGTGGCGGGGCCGGCCGTCACCTTGCCGGGAAGCTTGCGGGATTCCAGCAGGACCGGATCCTTGCGCCCGCGTATCGGCAGGCGAACTTTGAAGCCTTCGGCGTTGATCAGATCCGCTTCGGCAGGCAGGCAAACCAGATGAATCGAATGGCCACCGAACAAGAGTTTGGACGCGAGCAACGATCCATAGGACGCGCCCATCAGCAGGATGTTGTAGGTCGCCGGCATAACGCACCTCCTCAATAGCAACACGGCCGGGTTCGGCCGGCCTCGGATCGGCGGCTGAACGCCGCCGAGGTAATGTCACGCCAATGCTATTGGCCTTGCAAAACCGATGCAATGCGGGCGGATGGCATCGCCGTACCGCACCGTGCTCGCGTGAAAACGGCGGCGCTAGCCGCCGCTACCAACGTCCGAACCCGCGGGTGGGGTCCATACCGGTGCGGGTGCCGGTTCCGGCGTCGGGGCGGGCGCGATTTTCGGCGCCGGCGGCTTGCGCTTCGGAGCGGCTTTCTTCACGACCGGCTTTGCAACTTTCTTCATAACCTTCTTCGCCGGCTTCTTCTTTGCGGCCTTCTTCGGCGCCGCCTTTACGGTTTTCTTCTTTTTGCTCGCCGGAGCCGCCTTCTTCTTTTTCACCGGTTTCTTCTTTGCCTTCGCCTTTGCCTTCTTCGCCATGATCCACCTCCCGATCCTTGCTATCGATCCAGAATCCGTGCCGCCTCCACCGGGAGACCGGCATTGCGATACGGCACCGTTCGAGCCCCGCTCAATCCGCCGCCGTGGCCAGGTGCATCGCCGCGCGCGGCCGACGCTCCCGCAGTGTCGGCGGACAAGGACCACCCGTCGCCCAATCGATCAACTCGACCGTGTGGACAGCCGGCAGTTCCGTGCCCGCTGCGAATTGGGTGATGCAGCCGATATTGCCTGCTGCAATCACATCAGGTCGCATTCCCTCGATAATCCCGACTTTACGATCACGCAACCTTCTTGCGATGTTTGGCTGCAGAATATTGTAGGTCCCAGCCGAGCCGCAGCAGAGATGACCTTCCGGAACGTCTCTGACCGCGAAGCCGAGCCTGGTCAGCAACTCCTTCGGCTGCCGCGTAATCCGCTGACCATGCTGCAGCGAGCAGGCCGAATGATACGCGACGACGAGACCCGGCGAGTCGTGATCGGGTTTGAGCGACAGACCGGCGAGATATTCCGAAATATCCCTGGTCAGGCTCGCGATCCGCGCCGCGCGTTCGGCATAGGCCGAATCACCGCGCAGCATGAAACCGTAATCCTTGACCGTGGTGCCGCAACCCGACGCCGTGATCAGGATCGCGTCGAGGCCTTTGATCGCGCTCCAGGCGTCGATATTGGCGCGGGCCTGCACCAGCGCCTCATCCTCGCGGCCCATGTGATGGACCAGCGACCCGCAGCAGCCCGTGCCGCTCGGCAGCACGACCTCGATATTGTGCCGGTTCAACACGCGGATCGCTGCGGCGTTGATCTCGGGCGCCAACAAGTCATTGGCGCAGCCGACCATCAGCGCCACTCGACCTTTACGGGTATCGGCAGCCGGGAACGTCTGCGGGTCGAGTGGACGGTGCGGCCTTTGCCAGGGCGACAAGCGCAGCATCGCGGCAAGCCGGTTCAACCCGATCGCCTCGAAGACCGGCGCCAACGGCTTGGCGAGCCGAGCCGCTTGAAGTGCCAGCCGGAAACGTCCCGGATAGGGCAACAGCGCAGCTAGCAGCGCACGCAGCAAGCGATCGCCGAGCGGGCGGCGGTAGGTTTTATTGATGTGGCCGCGGGCATGATCGACGAGGTGCATGTAATGGACGCCAGACGGACACGTCGTCATGCAGGACAAGCACGACAGGCAGCGATCGACGTGCAGGGTGACCTCCGCGCTCGCCGGCCGGTCGTGCTCCAGCATCTCCTTGATGAGGTAGATGCGCCCGCGCGGCGAATCGAGCTCGTTGCCGTCGAGCATATAGGTCGGGCACGTCGCGGTGCAGAAGCCGCAATGCACACAGGCGCGCAGGATTTTATCGGCCTCCGCGACATCCGGATCGGCGAGCTGCGCCAGGGTGAAGGAGGTTTGCATGCTACACGCCCGCCCACATGCGTCCGGCATTGAGGACGCCTTGCGGATCGAAACCCTTGCGAATGCGATCCGTCAATGCCGCGAGCGGTGCGGGCTCCGGCGTAAACACCTCCACCGCGGCGCGCGCCGCGGCCGGCGCCCGAATAAGGGTGGCGTGGCCGCCTGTGGCGGCGATTGCCGACCGCACGAGCGGGGCGCTGGCGTCATCGGCGGCCGGCAACGCCGCCCAGACAAGCCCACCGGCCCAATCGTAAAGCACTTCGGCGTCGCATTCGGCGGCGAGCCTCCGGCCAAGCTCGGCGCCGCGGCTCGGCGCGGTCGACAGTCGCCAAACATCGCGGCCGTCCGCCGGCCCCTTTGCCGCAAAGGGCGTCACGTCGCGGATCGCCCGCCACAGAATTCGCGACGGGGCTTCGGCAAGACTGCCAAGCGAACCAAACGGCGAAAGCAGTTTCTCCAGCACGGTTTTGCGTTGCGCCACCGAAGGTGCGACGCCCTCAAGCCGGAACGCGGTGGCCGCGGATTGCCCAGCTGCGGTTTCGGCGATCCGCGCGGCGATGGCAGCGGGCACATGGGCCGCCGATGAGACATCGCCGAACGAGCCCATCGCTGCCGCCATGACCTTGGCCGCCGTCGTCTCGTCGAGGCCAAAGACCAGAATGGTCTCCTCGGTCTCGGCCCTGGGCAGCGTCTTGACGGTCACGTCGGTCATGGCCGCGAGCGTGCCCCAGGAGCCCGCAATCAGCTTGCAGAGGTCATAGCCGGTGACGTTCTTGACCACGCGGCCGCCGGATTTGAAGGTCTCGCCGCGGCCGGACACGGCGGTGAATCCGAGAAAATGGTCGCGCGCGGCGCCGGCCTTGATGCGGCGCGGCCCGGACAGATTGGCGGCGATCGCGCCCCCGATAGTTCCGGCCGAAGCCTCGCCGCCCAGCAGCGGGCCGTAATCCATCGGCTCGAAGGCGAGTTCCTGGTTGCTTGCCGCTGCCAGCGCCTCGATTTCGGCAAGCGGCGTTGCCGCCTTGGCCGAGAGTACGAGTTCCTCCGGCTCATACAGCGTGACGCCGGAAAGCTGCGAAAGGTCGAGCGTCGCGTCCCATTGCGCGGCGCGGCCGATCGCGCGCTTGGTGCCGCGGCCGACGACTTCCAGCGTCTTGCCGGCGACGAGCGCGTCCCGGATCGCCGCTTCGACTTCGGCCGCATCGTGCGGTTTGGGGTTCTCGGAAATTTCCGGCACGCTAGAACCTCGGAATGTCGGGGAAAGCCGTGCGCCCCGCATGGATATGCATGCGGCCGAGTTCGGCGCAGCGATGCAACGTCGGAAACACTTTGCCGGGATTGAGCAGGCTCTTGTCGTCGAAGGCGCATTTGAGCCGCTGTTGCTGATTAAGATCGATCTCGGAGAACATCACCGGCATCAGATCGCGTTTCTCGACGCCGACGCCGTGCTCGCNNGGGTGCAGATTGCCGTCGCCGGCGTGAAACACGTTGGCGACGCGCAGACCGTGTTTCACCGACAGTTCCTGGGTGCGGCGCAATACCAGTGGCAATTTTTTGCGCGGGATAGTGCCGTCCATACAGTAATAATCGGGCGAGATGCGGCCCGCCGCGGGGAACGCGGCCTTGCGGCCCGCCCAGAACAGCAGCCGCTCCTCCTCAGAATTGGAGACCCGGACCGTCGAGGCGCGGCAGTCGCAGGCGATGGCCTGGACGCGCTCGAGCAAATGATCGACCTCGTCGTGCGGCCCATCGAGCTCGACGATCAACAGCGCTTCGACGTCAAGCGGATAACCGGCGTGGACGAATTCCTCGGTGGCATGGATGGCGGGACGATCCATCATTTCCATGCCGCCCGGGATCATGCCGGCGCCGATGATCCGCGCCACGCACTCGCCGCCGTCTTCGGAGGTGGGAAAGCCGATCAGCGCGGCGCGCGCGGTCTGCGGCTTCTTGAGGATGCGGACCGTCACTTCAGTGACGATGCCGAGCATGCCCTCAGAGCCGGTGACGATGCCCAACAGATCGTAGCCGGCGGCATCGAGATGCTTGCCGCCGAGCCGGACGATCTCGCCGGTCATCAGCACCAGTTCGCAGCCGAGCACGTTATTGGTCGTCATGCCGTATTTGAGGCAATGCACGCCGCCGGAATTCTCCGCGACGTTGCCGCCGATGGTGCAGGCGATCTGCGACGACGGGTCGGGGGCATAGTAAAACCCGGCCTGTTCGACCGCCTTCGACACTGCGAGATTGGTGACGCCGGGCTCGACCACGGCGACACGGTTGTCGAAATCGATCTCACGGATGCGGTTGAATTTGGCAAGTCCGAGCAGCACGCCGTCGCCGAGCGGCAGCGCGCCGCCCGACAGCGAGGTGCCGGCGCCGCGCGCCACGACCTTGATGCCTTCGCGGTGGCAGAAGCCGAGCACGGCGGAGACCTGCGCGGTGGTTTCCGGCAGCACCACCACCATGGGCAGTTGGCGATAGGCGGTGAGTCCGTCGCTTTCGTAGGGCCGCATGCCGGTCTCGGAAGCGATAACGCCCTCGCCCGGCACGATGCGCTTGAGGGCGGCTACGATCTCGGCACGGCGTTTGAGCACCGCATTATCGAATAGCGGCATCAAAATCGGCATCGGTCCCTCTTCGGCGTTTCCGCAGTTATTATAGCGAAGAAAGAGCGGCAGAAGCGCAAAGAATTCCGACCCGGGAGGGTATTGCACGAATAGACGTTGACACGCTTCTCAGGGCTCGCTTGAACGGAATTGGGGCGCGTGAGCGGCCGCTCGGGGCTGCCCGGCGGAATAGGCGTCAGGACGACAAAAAAGGAGACGTGGCGATGAGAAGGTTGATCGTAGCAGGGGCGTTGGCGGCAGCGGCCGGCATAGCTTTGTCGCAGACAGAGCAAGCGTTGGCGCAGGATGCCGCGAAAGGCGAGCATTCATTCGCCAAGTGCTCGGCCTGCCACTCCATCGGTCCCGATGCCAAGAACAAGCTCGGCCCGGAGCTGAACGGCATCGACGGCCGCCACTCCGGCACTGCGCCGAATTTCAACTATTCCGACGCCAACAAGAATTCCGGCATCGTATGGAACGAGACGACCTTCAAGCAGTACATTGCCGATCCCAAAGCCATGGTCCCCGGCACCAAAATGTTCTTTCCCGGCATCAAGAATCCGCAGGAGGTCGACGACTTGTGGGCCTATCTCAAGCAGTTCGACGCCGACGGCAACATCAAGAAGTAGGCAGCTTATTGCCCGCTTGATCTGGCTCAAGAGCGGTCGGCACCCAATATGAGACAAGGTCCGCACGCGTGATGCGGACATCGGGAGACGCCGTCATGATCAAAGATATTGTCGTCAATCTCAGCGTCACCAAGTCGGGAGGGACCGCCAGCGATTATGCGGTTTCGATCGCCAGCGCCCTTGATGCGCATATCGCCGGCATCGCCTTCGTTTACGACCCGATCGTTCCCATTTCGGGCACCGGCTATATCCCCGCCGAAGTGATCGAGACGCAGCAGGCCGACAACGAAGCCACGGCGAAATCGGCCATCGATCGTTTTGCCGAGGCGACCCGCCGTGCCGGCCTCTCGGCCGAACCGCTGACGCTGTCCGCCAGTCTCGCCGGCGCCGGCGATCAGTTCGGCCGCATTGCGCGGCGCTTCGATCTCGCCGTGGTCGGCCAGGCCGAACCGGAGACCTCAACGATCGAAGACATCATCGCCGAGACCACTTTGTTCGAATCCGGCCGACCGATGATCGTGGTGCCCTACATCCAGAAGGCGCCGCTCAAGCTCGACAATGTGATGGTGTGCTGGGACGGCAGCCGGCAGGCCGCCCGCGCCATCGGCGACGCTATGCCGCTGTTGACCAGGGCCCAACGCGTCGAAATCGTCATTATCACCAACGAACGCGGCAAGCAGGACGAAATCGAAGGCGCCGATATCGGCCAGCATCTCGCCCGTCACGGCCTGAAAGTCGAGGTTCACCGCATTGCCGGCGGCAGCATCGACGTCGCCGACGCGCTGTTGTCGCACGCCGCCGACAGCGGCACCGATTTCATGGTGATGGGCGGCTATGGGCACTCGCGCTTGCGCGAATTCGTTCTCGGCGGCGTGACCCGCTCGATCCTGCGCTCGATGACGGTCCCGGCGCTGATGTCGCATTAGGACGCCATCAAGAACAAACGTGCGGTCGCGCCGTACCGCTTTCGCCGCCGCTGAACTTCGCAATGGACAGGAGGAAATTGCCAGCCGTCCGTTCTGGACGCACTGGAATGATGTTTGCCGAACGACAGCCACTTCAATCCGGCGGCGATATCAATGGCAAATATGAGGTTTCCGCGACGCTAACGAAACTGGTTAAAAGCAAAATAATTGCCGTTTGACGCCGGATCGGCCTTCGCCAAAAGCGGATGCCGTGCATTTAGGCCGCGTCTTTAGAGCACGTATTCAGGCCATGTCTATTCAGGCCATGTCTATTCAGGCCNNTCTATTCAGGCCATGCCTTCCAGCCATGCCTAAAGACTGGGTTTCCGCGAAGCTCGCAGCGCGATAAGAGGCTCAACCGGCGATGTCTGCCGGATCATTTGGGACCGGCCCATGGCATTCACTCTCTACGACGCGCCGCAATCGACTTGCAGCCAGCGCGTGCGGTTCGTGCTGCACGCCAAGAAGCTGCCGTTCGCCGAGATCAAGCTCGACCTGCTCGCCGGCGACCAGCTCAAGCCGGACTATCTGGCGCTCAATCCAAACGGCGTGGTGCCCACCCTCGACCATGACGGCGCGATCGTGATCGATTCCGCGGTCATCATCGAATATCTCGACGAGATCGCACCGAAGCCTGCGAGCTTCACGCCGCGCGATCCGGTCTTGCGCGCAAAAATGCGGTCGCTGATGCGTTTCATCGATGAAATTCCCGCGGCGTCGGTGCGCGTGCCGACCTATAATCTCGCCTTCCTGCCGCGCTACGCAGCAATGAGCGAGGCGGAATTCGTTGCGCATGCGAACTCAAAACCGCTGCGCAAGGAATTCCTGCTGGCGCTGGGCCGCAACGGCTTTCCGCAGAAGGACATGGACGCCGCGCTGGCTCGGCTGCGCCGGACCTATGAGCGCATGAATGCGGAGCTCGCGAGAAGCGGCGGTCCCTGGCTCCTCGGCAGCGATCTATCGCTTGCGGATATTGCGCTGATGCCGGCGATCGTGCGCATGGCCGATCTCGACCGCGAGGCCGATTGGGAGGACCTGCCGCGGGTGCAACTTTGGTACGACGCCATTCGGGCTCACCCGGCCTTCGCGCCGACCTATTATTCTGGCTCGCTGCTCACCGAACAGTTCGCGCATCTGCGCAAGGCTGCGAAGACTCATTGAGCTTAAGGCGAAGCCGCGTCAGCTGGCAGCGCAGTCTGCACCACAAGGCCACGCGCCCTTGCGTCGGCGACGCCGAGTGCGCGCAGCGCGAGAAGCGTCAACGATTGCACGACGTCGCGCTCATGGCCGGTTAAATCGGATGCGAGCGGACCGATCAGGGCCTCGATCAGAAGGCCCAGCAAGGCCGCGCCGGCAAGCGAGGCGTCTTGCGCTGGCAAATGACCGCCGGCGACCGCGGCTGCAATCCGCGCCGAAAATTCCCCCGCCAATGACTTACGGAAGGAAAGCTGAGCCGTATCGAGTCCGGCATCGATCGGCTCGGCAATCGCGGCGAAGATCAGGCGGCGGTCTCGCAATGCTCGCGTCGCAAAGGTCATGATCGCGGCCGCCAGCGCGGAAAGCGGGCCGGGCGCGACGGCCGCGGCGCGGCGGAGCGCCGCGAGCTCGCGCTCGGCGGTTTCCGCAAACAAGGCCGCGACAAGATCGGTCTTGCCGGGGAAATAGCGATAGACCGTTCCGGTCGCGATGCCGGCCCGCTGCGCGACCGGTGCAATCTGCACTGCCGCCACGCCGCCTTCGCTGGCCGCCTGCCGCGCCGCGGCAACGATGGCCGCATGCCGGGCGGCAAGCCGGCGCGCGACGTTCTCGGTGCGGCGATAGGGCATTGGCGGTTCGCGGAAAGGGAATCGGACAAGCGCAGGAACAACTGAACCATGATTCAACAGAGACAGCAACGATCGGCTTTGACGTCGCAGCATCAGTTTTGAGCTATGGAGCGGCTTATTCCTCTGGCATAGGGGAGCCCAAACGCCTCCGGGGAGGAAAAGATGATTGGGAAGTCCGTCATTGCGGCGGCCGCTGCGGTCGGCCTCGGCCTTATCATCGGTAGCGCTGTGCCCGCAGGCGCTGTGGATTATCCAGATCGCCCGATCACGATGATCGTGCCACTGGCGCCAGGCGGATCGACCGACGTCCTCGGCCGGATCATGGCGCAAGCCATGGGCGCGAAACTTGGCCAGACGGTGGTGGTGGAGAACGTCTCGGGCGCGGCCGGCGTCGTCGGCGTCACCCGCGCCGAACGCTCCGAGCCAGACGGCTACACCATCCAATGGGGCATGTGGGGCACCAACATGGCCAATGGCGCGATCTATTCGCTCGACTTCGACATGTTGAACGATTTCGAGCCGGTTATCCTGGTCGCCACGCAGCCGTTCTTTCTCGACTCGCGGAAATCCCTGCCGGCGAACAATTTAAAGGAACTGATCGCCTGGCTGAAGACCAACGGCGACAAGACCACGGAAGGCAATTCCGGCGTCGGCTCGCCGAGCCACATCGCCGGCATCTTGTTGCAGCAAACGCTGGGCTTGAAATGGCAAATGGTGCCGTACCGCAGAGCCGGATTGTCGATGCAGGATCTCGCGGCCGGCACCGTCGACATCGCGCTCGATGCGCCGGCGGTGGTGCTGCCGCAGTTGCAGGGCGGCAACATCAAGACCTATGCGGTTGCCGCCAAAAAGCGCGTTGCCATTTTGCCTGACATCCCGACCACCGACGAGGCGGGACTGCCCGGGTTCTATTTTTCATTCTGGCACGCGATCTGGGCGCCGAAAGGTACGCCGAAAGCCATCGTCGCCAAGCTCAACGCCGCGGCGGTCTCAGCTTTAGCCGACCCGGAAACGCGCAAGCGCCTCGTCGATCTCGGCCAGGAGATTTACCCGCCGGAGCAAGAGACGCCGCAGGCGCTGTACGACTTTCAGAAAGCCGAGATCGAAAAATGGTACCCGATCATCAAAGCGGCGGGCGTCAAGGCGCAGTGAGATCGATCATTGATATTTGCCCGGATCGGGCGCTGTAGCCGGCGCTGTGGCTGGTGCGGCGCTCGGCTGTTGCTCCTGCTGCTCTCTCGCTCTTTTGGCCGCTTCGTGGTGGCCGATGACGCAGCCCGTGGCGGCGCCAATCAGACCGTGGTGCACGGCATGGCCGGCGATACTGCCGATGACCGCACCTTTAATGCAGCCCTTCGCAGCGGCGGGACCGGTCGTGACCGCAAGCGTCAGCGCCAAGCCGACAGCGCCGAGAGTTATGCCAAGAGGTGTCTTCATAGCGGTGCGAACTCCGTTGCTGAATGTTTCAATCCGACGATCATGAACTCTTCGCGGCCAGCGATCTGGCGCGGATCTTGGCGAGCGTCGTGCCCGGTGAGATCGCGTCGGGATCGACGACAAGCCGCACGATCGAAGGCTTGCCGGAGGCTTCCGCCTTCCGGAACGCCGCGGGGAAATCTTCGGTGCGCTCGACCGAAATACCGAAGCCGCCGAACGCGCGGGCATAAGCCGGGAAATCCGGATTGTGCAATTCGGTCGCCGAGATGCGGCCGGGATATTCGCGTTCCTGGTGCATGCGGATGGTGCCGTACATGCCGTTGTCGACGATGATGGTGATGAACGGCAAATTATATTGAACGGCGGTCGCGAATTCCTGGCCGTTCATCAAAAAATCGCCGTCGCCGGCAAGACAGACGACGGTCTTCTCGGGGTAAAGCCGCTTCATCGCCACGGCTGCCGGCACGCCATAGCCCATCGAGCCGGAGGCTGGGGCTACGTGCTGGGCGAAGCGGCGGAAGCGAAAGAACCGGTGCACCCAGGCGGCGAAATTGCCGGCGCCGTTGCACAGAATGGCGTCCTCGGGAAGATTTTCGCGCAGCCACACCATGACCGCGCCGAAATTGACGCCGCCCGGCTGTTCGGTCGGCGTCTCGGTCCATGCGAGATAATCGGCATGCGCCGTTTTGGCATCGCCCGCGGGCGCGCTCGCAAACTGAAGCCGCTCAAGCGCTGACGCAAAAGCCGTCGGCGTCGCATGGATCGCCAGATTCGGCGAGTAAACCCGGCCAAGCTCCTCCGCACCCGGATGCACATGCACGAAAGGAACTTGCGGGCGGGGAATGTCGAACAGTGTGTAGCCTTGCGCCGGCAATTCGCCGAGCCGGCCCCCGACGAGGATCACCAGGTCCGACGCTTTGACGCGTTCGAGCAGCTTAGGATTAGGCCCGATGCCGAGATCGCCTGCGTAACAAGGATGCAACTGGTCGAACAGATGGCTGCGGCGGAACGTGGTGGCGACCGGCAGCGCATATTTTTGGGCGAAGCGGGCGACGCTGTCGCAGGCGGCCTGCGACCAACGGCTGCCGCCCAGGAGCATGATCGGCGCGTGCGCGGCGCCGAGCATTTGCGCAAATGCCGCCATTTCCTCAGCGCCCGGCGAAGTCTCGATCGGGCTAAACGGCGGCGCGTCGGAGACCGCGATCCGCTCGACCAACATATCCTCCGGGATGGCGATGACGACCGGTCCGGGCCTGCCGTTCGCGGCGGTGTGGAAGGCGCGCGACACGATCTCCGGCACGCGTGCCGGATCGTCGATCTCGGTCGCCCATTTGGTCATGGAGCCGAACACGGCGCGATAGTCGAGTTCCTGGAACGCCTCGCGTTCCTTCATGTCGCGCGCGACCTGGCCGACGAACATGACAAGCGGCGTCGAATCCTGCTGCGCGATATGGATGCCGGGCGAGGCATTGCTGGCGCCCGGACCGCGGGTGACGAACACCACGCCCGGCCGGCCGGTCGCTTTGCCGACCGCTTCCGCCATCATGCAGGCGCCGCCTTCCTGGCGGCAGACGGTGACGGCGAGATCGCTGTCATGGAAAGCGTCGAGCACGGCGAGATAGCTCTCTCCCGGCACGCAAAAGACGTGGCGCACGCCGTGGATGCGCAATTGATCGACCAGAACTTCGGCGGCACTGCGCAGATTGTCCTTGGCGCGCATTTTAAGCCTCCCGGGCGTGATCTTCGCGGCTTACTGCCCTCCCCGCTTCCATAGCGCAAGTGCTGCAGGACCGGGAACCGGTTTTCCGAGAAAACGTTGACCAGACGTTTTACCGGGCATATCGACCAATCAGGAATTGCCGGCCATAAAGGAATTGACCATGGCGAGCAGCGTCCACAGCGCATTACCGGAAAATCACGGACCGGAAGCCTCGCGGCGCGACTTTCTCTATATCGCCACCGCGACCGTCGGCCTGGTCGGCGCCGCAGCGGCCTTGGTGCCGCTCGTCGCGCAGATGAACCCCGACGCCTCGACACTCGCGGCCGGCGGCCCGGTCGATCTCGACGTCAGCAAGATCGCGGAGGGCCAGCAGGTCGTCATCCGCTGGCGGCAGCGGCCGGTCTTCGTGTTCCATCGTTCGAAGCAAATCCTCGACACCATGCAGTCGAGCCAGATGATCGCGCTCTTGTCCGATCCGAACTCCGAACAGACCCAGCAGCCGCCTTACGCGACCAACTGGCACCGCTCGATCAAGCCGGAATTCGGCATCGTGGTCGGCATCTGCACCCATCTCGGCTGCATCCCGTTGTTCTATCCGCAGCCGAACGCCACCGCGCCGGTCACCAATTGGCTCGGCGGTTATTTCTGTCCCTGTCACGGCTCCAAATACGATCCGGCGGGCCGCGTCTATTCCGGCGTGCCGGCGCCCTACAATCTGCCGGTGCCGCCCCATCGCTTCGTCAACGACACCACGATCCGGGTCGGCGAGAACGACTCAAGCGCGGCGGCCTGGAATTTCGATTCGATCCGCCAGCTTTAAACGCGCGACGGCCTGAGCTGCGGCACGGGGTGCAATCGCCCCCCGCCTCGCCCATAATGCCGCATGACCTCCCCGCACGATCCTGCGACGCCCAAATCTTTCGATTACCGACCTTTGGCGATAGCGACCGCCGGTTTTTCCGCCTTCGTGAACCTGTATTCGCCGCAGGCGCTGTTGCCGGAACTGGCGCGCGAATTTCACGTCGGCGCCGGCGCGATCAGTTCGCTGATGACCGCCAGTACCGCTGCGATCGCGCTGTCGGCGCCGTTTACCGGCGCGCTTGCCGACGTGGTCGGGCGCAAGCGTCTGATCGCCGCCGCCATGTTCGCCATCGTTGTGCCCACCGTCGTCATGACTTTCATGGCGAGCGTGCCGGAGCTTGCGTTCTGGCGCTTCGTGCAGGGGCTGTTGCTGCCGCCGATCTTCACCGTCACGGTCGCCTATATCGGCGATGAATGGCCGTCCGGCGACGTCGCACGCGTCGCCGGACTATACGTGTCCGGCGCCAGCATCGGCGGCTTTTCCGGCCGTTTCATTCCGGGCGTCTTGGCGGATCTGATCGGCTGGCGCTCCGCCATACAGGTGGTCGCGCTGCTGACGCTCGTTGCCGCCGTCGTGGTCACTTTGGCGCTGCCGCGCGAGCGGAATTTCGTTCGCTCCGGCGGCCTGTTGATGTCGCTTTTGCACATGCTGCGCCATTTGCGCGATCGGCGGCTGATTGCGACCTATGCCATCGGCTTCGGCGTGCTGTTCAACTTCATCGCCACGTTCACTTATGTGAGCTTTCATCTCGCTGGACCGCCGTATTTTTTCTCAGCCACGCTGCTCGGCATGCTGTTCCTGACTTATCTAGTCTCCAGCCCGCTGTTGCCCTGGACCGGCCGCGCCATCGCGCTGTGCGGACGCCGGCCCTTCGTGCTTGGCACCATCGCGCTGTGGATCCTCGGCGCCCTGCTGCTGCTGGCGCCCCCAGTGAGCATTATCATTACCGGGCTGACGCTCTGTGCCGTCTGCGGCATGCTGTGCCAGACTGTCTCGACCGGCTATGTCACCATGACCGCCAAGGAGGGACGCTCGTCGGCGGTCGGTCTTTACGCCTCGGTCTTCTATATCGGCGGCAGCGCCGGCGCTTTCCTGACGNNGCGTCGTCTTGATCGTAGCGATGCAGGTCGTTATGGCGATCATCGTCGCGGCCGCCTGGGACTGAGCTGAAAGCATATCGGTAACTAAAGAGGGGAAAGCCTGTGTTGTCAGAGAGCCAATTCGCATTTTTGCGTTCGATCGATACGCCGACGGTGTGCAACTTGCTTGAGATCGTGGCGCCCGAACGCCGCGGCGCGGGTTATACGGTCTCGCACCTGCACTGCCCGTTCCCCGATCTGCCGCCGATGGTGGGCTTTGCCAAGACGGTGACGATGCGCGCCCGCGACGCGGTGAGCGGGCCAAGTTACATGGCCAAGCGCATGGACTATCTCGATTACGTGGCGGGAGAGCCGCGCCCGAGCATCGCCGTGATCGAAGACCTCGACGAGCCCGCCGGCTATGGCGCGTTCTGGGGCGAGGTGCAGACCAACGTGCACAAGGCGCTGGGCTGCCTCGGCACCATCACCAATGGCTCGGTCCGCGATATTCCGCAGGTTGCCGAAGGCTTTCAGATGCTGGCCGGCTCAATCTCGCCGTCGCACGCCTACGTGCATGTGGTCGAGTTCGGCGTGCCGGTCACCATTCACGGCATGGCTGTGCAAAGCGGCGACCTCATCCACGCCGACCGCCACGGCGCGGTGATCGTGCCGGTCGACACGATCGACGCCATGAAGCCAGCGCTCGAAGGTCTCAACAAACAAGAGGCGCGCATCATCGCCGCGGCGCGTGCGCCAGGCGCGACGGCGGAGAGCATCAAGGCGGCGTTCCGCGGTTAGACAAGCGGCCGAAGAATCAACGATGCCAAGGTCCGCGGCGGAATCTACACGAGCACCTTTCGGTGTGCTAAATTGGGTCTTTACGACGCCTTGTCCTGAACTTGGGGAGTAGGACAATGAAAAGACGCGATTTACTCACGCTTTTCGCTGGCGCTGCGGTCGCGCCGGTTTTCAAGCCGGTTGCGGCATATCCGCAATCGAAACGGAAGATTCCTCTAGTCGGCTATCTCTGGCACGCGGGTAGCGCGGAGGAAGAACAGCCGTATTACGGGGCGATCGTCGATGGATTTACACGAATGGGGTATGTGGACGGGCGCAGCATCAAGCTAGAACACCGCTTTCCAGATGAAAAACCTGAACTTTTCAAGAACATGGCTGCCGAGCTCGTCGGCCTAAATCCCGACGTTTTGATGGGTGGGGCGATCACAACGTCCTATTTGAAGGATGCCACTCCGAATATTCCGATCGTTTTTGTGTTTGTTCCAGACCCAATCGGGTTGAAGCTAGTCAAGAGTTTTGCGGAGCCCGGTGGGAACGTAACGGGTTTTGTAAATTTTGGCCGCGATCTGGTAGGCAAGAGACTGCAATCGCTCAAAGATATCGTACCAAATCTTTCGCGCGTCGCATTACTCGTCAACTCGGAGCAGCCAGCCGCGCGCATTTATAGCGAAGAGAGCCGGTCAGTTGCCGCTGAGCTTGGATTGTCTGTGCAAGTGTTCGATGTCCACGCCAGCGAAGCGTTGGGATCGGCCTTCGACGAAATGCTAAAAGCCAACATGCAGGCGCTGATTACCGCGTCCGGCGGAAGCCTGTTTGTGTGGAAGGCCCTGATCGCAAATTTGGCGCTTGATCACAAACTGCCGTATTGCGCTTTTTCAAAAGAGACCTTCGATGTCGGCGCGCTAATGTCCGTGGGGGCCGACCAGGTCCAGATGTGCCGAGACTCGGTCGTTTACGTCGACAAGATTTTGAGGGGTGCCAAGCCGGCCGACCTCCCGGTTCAGCAGCCAACCAAGCTCCAGTTCCGTGTGAACCTCACGGTTGCGAAGGCACTCGGTCTTAGCGTGCCTCAATCGCTTTTTGCAGTTGCCGACGAGGTGATCGAATAGTTGTGCCGATTGCCGGATGCGAGATCGCAAAACGCGTGGCAGCCTCGGTCAAGCTCGCCGCGAACCCCTCCTCGACCAGCGGCAAGAGGCGGCGGGCGCGCATGACGTCGCCATCATAGCCCATCGCCGAACCGATCGGCGCTGGCGGTGGACTGGCAATCGGATGCCGCTCGGTCGAGCCCGACAGTGCGCCACAGCCGAAGCCGAGTGCCGAGAGCCGCATGCCGCTGCGGCAGAAAGCCCGCATCTCCATCGCCGATCCTCCCTGCGCGTCACTCACCGCGCAAGATACGCGAAACCGAGCCGAGCGTAGCGAGCGCCGCGAGCCTCTCACCGGCTATCGATGGAAACTTGCTTCACGTTCTGCAGCGGCGCGACGAAGCCGCCGGCGCGCACCGCGTCGTCAAGCGCGGTGCGGTCGAGCGCTTCGTCGTGCTTGTAAACATCGTCGCGAAACTCGACGGTGCCGTCGCGGCGTACCCAGCCGGTGAGATAGACCCAGGCCACCGGGATTTTGTGCGGCAGATTGATCACGCGGCTTTGGCTCGCGGCGATGCCGGCGTCGATCGCGGCGCGATCCCAGCCCGGCGGNNGTATCGGTATCGTGCATGTACACCGAATAAGGGTTCGGCATGTCGATCTTGAGATAGCCAAGCGCGTTCCAGGCGCCGGCGTCCTGCCGCACGGTGAAATTGGGCGAACGATCGGACGACCAGTCGATGCTGTGCGGGTCGATCTCCTCGTCGTGCGCGCCGAGTACGCGCATATGCATGCGGCTCAGATAATTGGCATCCTTGCGCATGCGGTTGACGATCTCCTTCTTGGTGATCGACAGCGGCACGGTCCAGGTCGGATTGAGATCGATCGCGGTGATGTAGACGGACAGCGTCGGAGAGGGCTTGTCGATCGCACCGACGATGACGCGATAGCGGCGCTCGACCTTGTCGCCCGCGACCGCTTCGACGAAGGCGGCCGGAATATTGACCACCACGTAGCGCTCGGCAAAGATGAAATCCATGCCGACAAGCCGCTCAAGCGACGCTTCGAGCTGGTTGATGCGATCCCCGACCGGGACATTGAGCGCGCGCAAGGTCTGCGCGCCGACACTGCCGGTGGCGTCGAGGCCATGGCGTAATTGGAAGCGCTTGACCGCTTCCACGACGTCGTTGTCGTAGACGTCGCCGGTTTCCTTGGCCGCAGCCATATCGTCGCTGATGACGAGATGCCGGCGCAATAGGGCGACATCCGGACCGCTCGCACCCGGCGCGAGCTTGGCGTCGGCCGGCAGCACCGGCCAGCCGCCGCGGACCTGGATGTCGGCATAGCTGAGCAGCGTCTCCTTGATGCGCTGGTAGGTGCCATCGTCGAACACGGGGTCGGACGACAGCGCAAGCTCAGCGGCCGAGCGCATCTCTGGCGTTGAAGCGGCTTTGTTGGGCGGCTTAACAGCGCCGCCAGGCTTGGCCGGCGCCGGCCTCACCGCGTCCGGCGTCTGAGCGCCGACCTGGGCAAGCGTCGACGACGCTACGACCAAAGCCAAGCCGGCAACGACTATAGCCCGCATGAGCCCGCCTCCCCCTGTCCGTCGCGCGGTCAAGGCCCGAGGTTCAAGACTGCGGCTGCGGCTCCATCGGGCCGGGTTCAGGCCGCGGCCGATTGCGGCCGGCACCGGCGGTCGGCACCGCCGAACCGCGCGGCGTCGACGGCTCGATCACCGACTCGCGGACCGGGCGTTTGCCAAGGATCAGATCCTTGATCTCGTCCCCGGTCAGCGTCTCGAATTCGAGCAGGCCCTTGGCCAGCGTTTCGAGATCGGCGCGCTTATCGGTGAGGATTTGCTGCGCCTCGTTATAGCCGGCCTCGACCAAACGCCTGATCTCGGCATCGATCTTCTTGACGGTTTCCTCGGAGATGTTCTGCTGGCGCGACACCGAATAGCCGAGGAACACCTCTTCCTGGTTCTCGCCATAGGCAACGGTGCCGAGCGCCTCGGACAGGCCCCAGCGCGTGACCATCAGGCGCGCAAGCTTGGTCGCCTGCTCGATGTCGGAGGCAGCCCCCGACGTCACGCGCTCGCGGCCGAACACCAATTCCTCAGCGACGCGGCCGCCCATCATGATGGCAAGCCGCGAGGTCATCTGCTCAAGACTCATCGACAGCTTATCGCGCTCCGGCAATTGCATCACCATGCCGAGCGCGCGGCCG